>CAZQFP010000001.1:0-70993 GCA_964592605.1 uncultured Clostridia bacterium
GTATAGCCTTCCATTGGAAGACCAAACCTTTTCGCCAGCATGTCATTTCTTGTAGGAACCCCTTGCTAAAATTTCAAAATAATCTTGAACTTTCTTTTTTAATTCTTCAGAAAGTCCTTGTCTTTCCATAATTTCTTCGGCTTTCTTCCAGTAAGGATCGAGCACATCGCCGTAGACAACCCAAGTACCGTCATCCGGGTAATAAATAACGTCGTTTCCGCCGCGGTTTACCACTTCTTCGCCCGCGCCACCGTGGCTACCCTTATCGTCGTCGCCTTTGGGATCGTCAGGATCTGATGAATCAACCACTATAATGCCGAAAATGCTTGCAACTTTTCTGCGAGTGTACTCGCACATCATTTCGGTATACACCTGTTCGTCCATAATATCGGCGCAACTGTCGGCAAAACTCTTGCCAAGATTTTTCGCCATATCGATAAGTGAACTTAACGAATACCCTTCGGTGTTTGCGAGTATGTTCGTTATACCGTCGGAAAAAGCCTTAACTGCTACTTTAAGCTCGTCTTCCGCCCACTTTTCGCTACCGTCAACGTTTTTAAGTGTTGCCAGCGCACTTTCGAAAGCAGTTGCAATTTGTTGCATAACGCTTCTGTACGCGGGTTCGGTTGCGCAATCCTGCACCTTTGCTTCATAGGCTTCGATACTTTCGCCGGTAATACGAACTATTTCCAAACTTATATCGCCGCGTTTGCCCGCAACATCAGTTGAATATACTTTTAAATTTGCCGCCAAGCCGTAAGTTTTTGCACACGCTTTCAACGCCTTTGAAAAGTTGTTCAAAAGCTCGTCTGACGAGAGCGCCGTCGAAATATCTTTGTACGAATTGGAAAGTGTTGCAACCGCCATAATGCTGTTCATAGCGGTTTTCGCCATATTGTTTACCTGTCCCGTAGTGGGTCTGGGCTGACCTTCTTTCAGGTCAACAAGTTCCAAAAGCGACGAAACGTAAATTAGAACTTCGTCCTTTTTGTCCTTGTCAAGGTCGCACTCTTCAACTTCACCTATAAGCTGTCTAAGCGCCGTCAACTGCCAGTTTGTAGGATTAAACGGTTTGTCTTCCTTGTAATTAGAAGGCACTACAATAGCAGTAATAAACATGGCAAACGCCAAAAACGGCACTAAAATATACGTTAAAATTTCGCGCCATGCGGGTTTTTTGGGCTTTATGGCGGCAAGAGTCTGAGCGGCATCCGCACGCTGCAGTTCAAGCATATCGCCTTCAACGCCGTCGTATTCCAGCATGGTCTGCACTTTCTGCTTTAAGCCGTATTCGTCGTCAAGTTTTTTGGCGATTGCTTTATCGGTGGGGCGCGTTAAAAAGAACAAAAGCGCCGCAACACCTGCCGCAACAGCAACGCCGACCGCTATATAAATTGCCCAGTGAATTTTAATGCCTACAAGTTTTAAAATAAGCCAAATAGCGCCCGTGGCAAACAGCCCCGCGCATACTCCGCCTATACACGACAAAATCACAGACTTGCGAAAATATTTAGTTTTTAAATTTGTAAATCTTTCGTCAAGTGCCATAGTCAAAATCACTCACCGCTAATAAACCATAAATTAGCGCATTGTACTTTTTTTATTTTATCATACTGCGGAAATTAACACAAGCAATTACACCTTTAATTTGCTTATATGTAACATAAATTTGCATAATATTATTTGGAAAAATGTATAAAATATGGTTTTATACATATTATGCGCAACTTATATTCATTTTTGATAAATAAAAAATACGGACACGTTCGCGCCCGTATTTTTAGGTTACGTTATTTTTATTGTGTTTATTACGGTTATCAGTAAACGGTTACGTCAAACGTTGACATATTTTCCGCATAGTACGACGTCCAAACCAATATGATATCGCCGGCATTAACGTCTATGGACACAGGATTCCAAGACGCCTCCTTATTATTTACAACCAATACGCCGTTTACTTCAATGCTGATACTTACATAACCACCGCTAAAATAACCGTCAAACGATATTGTGCAGTCGTTTTCAGCTTTATAATATTCAGCGTCGCCTTTCTCGGTTACAGTTATCTGCGAACCGTTTACAAAGTGCAGATACTGCATAGGACCTGCCACAGCGGAAACTGTGTTAGAAGTTGCCGAAGTTGTAACCGTTACGGAGTGATCGCTTACCTTAATTGCGTATGCGCCGGGAATAAGTTTAACGTCCATAACCGCAACGCCGTTAGCATCGGTAGTACCTGTAGCAGTTGTGCCTGCGGAATCCTTTATGGTTACCTTTACACCCGCTTCGAGCGCGTTGCCGCTTTCATCGGTTAAGGTTACGGTATAAGTTACTTTTGCGTGTGCCGTTACGGAATACTCAAGCGTATCTTTTGCCATATTTACGTTAACAGCCACGTAGTAATCATCCGTGCTTTCAAACACAACGTAATAGTTAAGATTTTCCACGGCGGAAGCGAACGCCTTTAACGTTACTGCACCGTTTGCATCAGTAGCCCCACTCGTTACGAAGTTGGGACCGTACTCACCTTCGTAATATATGGTTGCGGTTAAGCCTTCAATCTTTGTGCCGTCTGCCGCCGCCACGGTGAATGCGTATTCCTTAGCGGTTTCAGCCGTGATTTCCATAGTTTCAACGTTGTCTTCAAGTTTTACGGTTTGGTCTGCAACCTTGTGGTCTGCGTCGTCGCACATTACCTGCAATACAAAGTCGCAAGGTACAAAACTCAATGTAGCTTCGCCGTTTGCATCCGTCATTGCCGGTTCACCAATAGGAGTGAACGTAGGGCCCCAAACCGAATCCTGGGTATAGAAGCCGACCGTAACGGTTGCATATGCCATAGGATTGCCTTCTTCGTCCTTTATAACGAATTTGTGTGCGGTTGCGGCGGGAGTTTCAAACTTAACGTTTACAATATAGTCGCTTAACCCTGCAACCGATACCGTAAAGTAAGCGCTTGAATTACCGCTCAAATGCCATCTGTCGTATTCGGTACCCCAATCACCGTAGTATTTTACTGTGCCGTCAACGGATGCGCCGGTGGTATCGGTTACGGTAATTGTATAAACGCCTTCGGTATTGGGAATTACGAAGTACATGGTTTCAGCCGCGTTTTCAACGGTGATTGTTGCTTCGTTGTCGCCGTTAAGCGTAACGTTGCGCTTGTCTTCCGCCGTATAGCCGCTGTGCTTTGAAGCGTCGTACTCTTCAATAGTCAAATCGTACAAACCGCCTTCTTCAGGGTAAACTTCAAAGTAGTAAGTTTCGCCCGCTACAAGGTCTGCGGAAGTTCTCGAGCCTTCCAACCATTGACAATCACTGTAATTATAAATTTCGTCTTTGTAACAAGCACCGACAGTGCCCTTTGCGAAAACCAACGAATATTTTGCGGTTTTTGAGCATTCGAACTTGAAGTATGCGGTCATCAGACTTTCATCAAGTGCGGTTTCTGCCGTGTTGGCGTTTTTGCCGATGGTAAGTTCAGCGGGATTCTTGGTGGAACCGATATCAAAATATTCGTTTATGGTAAATTCCACGTTACCTTCGGCGTTGGTAGTAGTTATAAGGAAGTACTTATTTTCATACTGCTCGCCTGCAATGGGCGCACCGGTCTTCACTTCATCGGGCGTTTCGCCTGCAATAAGTTTTTGATATGCATTGTCGCCGAAGCCGTAATAATATACCTTTACGTCTTCACCGAAAGTCATTGTGAATTTACTTGATTCTGCGTTAAAATCAATGGGCAGTATGTAGTAACCCGAAGTTGTGCCGGGCATTACCTGTGCTTCCAGCTTGAAAGCGTTTTCGCCCATAGTTAACTTGCCGGGCAATTCTAAGCTACCAGTTTTAGGTCCTTCAACCGAAGCAACCGTTACGTAATAGCTTACAGGCTTGCTCGTGTCGGTTTGCACCGTATCGTCGAAAGAGAGCTCGATATCAACTGCTTCGCCTGCGGCAAGGTTAAATTCGTGAACGTAGCCGGCTTCGGAAATCGCGCCGTCAGCAACATACCAGCCGCCTACGCTTTCGTCAACAGATATTGTATAGTGAAGGTTGATTTCGCTGTCTGCATTGATAGTCCAGATAATGGAATTTGCGAAATAACCCATCCAATCGCTTCCCCAGCTGATTTGCGCAATATACGTACCGTCTTTGGTAATTACGCCGGTATCATCGATAAACTCATAAAGATTAAACTCGTATTCGGTTTGCATACCGGTGGTATATTCGGTCAACATACCGTAGTTGCCGTCATCGCTTGAAACGTTGATTGCGGTTTTTGCAAACGAGCCGTCGTTAATAAAGTACGCAACGCCTTCCGCGTCGGTAGTAGCCGTTTTATTGCCGAAAGTTACGGTGTAGCCCGCTGCGGGGTTGCCGTTCGGAAGTGTAAACTTCAATTCGTATTTTGAAAGTTTAATAAGCTCGATATGACCGTCCGCTTCGCACTCTACGTAAGCTAAGCCGTCTGCTTCTTCCGTGCAAGGAATTAAAACGGTAGCTTTACCGTAAACGTGCTTATGAAGCGCCGAACCGATTTCGATTTCGGAAGCGGGCATATTGGGGTCTGTATATGTAATTATAAGTTTTGTGCCGTCTTCACTGAGCGCAACGCTTGCAATGCCGTTACCTGCCACGCCCTTAAGACTTTCAAGCCATTCTTCTTCCGTCATGTTTGAAGCCTGACCTGCGGGGGTCTTCTTCCACGCTTCGTACGCCGATTCGCCCTTGGCTTCGGAAAGCATGTTTTCAAGCCAGGTCTGGTATGCGTCGGGTGTTCTGCCTGCATCCGTTTCTGCCTGAGCATAAATTTGGTATGCCGCAAAGTACTCCTGATTGGGAATAGCCGCTTCGCCGCCGCATGCGGCAAATCCAAATGCGCCCGCAGTCATAACGGCTGTTGAAAGAAGCGCAATAAGGAACTTTCTTTTCTTACTCATAATAATCTCTCCTGCTATTTGTTTAACTGCTTGCGGTTAAGGTTTACCCCCTTTACGCAAAAGTTAAAAATTGATACCATTTAATGCATAATTATGCAAATTTGCCAAAAGTTAGTGAATAATGCACTGCAAAATTGTATAATTAGGCACATTTTAGCACAAAACACGCGTTATTGTAAAGTAAT
Organism: uncultured Clostridia bacterium; assembly: GCA_964592605.1. GTDB lineage: Bacteria > Bacillota > Clostridia > Christensenellales > Borkfalkiaceae > Coproplasma. The sequence goes on from CAZQFP010000001.1 coordinate 5,126, forward strand.
TGATTACGTCAAAGCCGTTTTGTGTTTATTTGTGATTTTGTAACATACTATAAGTATAATTTATACAACTTTACATTTATACTTCAGCCGCACGGACGTTTGAAAAATCAGGCGGCAACAAATGAATAAAATGATGAATATATTTATAAAAGCCCACAAAATACCGCATATAAAAACTAATTATACGAATTACTTGCATTTTACGGCGCTTTTACTTGCTTTTGCCAAGCATTAGGTGCTATTATATATAATATAGAAATATACCTTTTACAAAAAAGGAGAACGATATACAATGACTAAGTTCAAAAAAGCCGCTATATCTATTCTTACGGCAGCTGCGCTTGCGTGCTCCGTTTTAGGTGCGGCGGCATGCGGCGGAGATTACCCCGATTTTATAAATCCTTCAAGCCAGGGCGGTCCCACTACCCCCGGCGACACTAATGGGGGCTATACGGTAAACGTTAAGTCGGAAGGCGGTTTAAACCTTGACGGCGTTATGATTCACGCAAAAAAGGACGGAAAAACCGTTGCGACGGGCTATTCAAAAAGCGGCAAAATAAATTTTGACGTACCCGCCGGCAAATACGAGCTTGTTGTGGACCAAAGCAACCTGCCCGCAGGTTACTACGTACCCGAAGGCGCGCACTTCTCCACGCCCGAAACCGGAAACGAAACTACCGTGTATTTACCTTCGAAGATTATTGAAACTTCCGTAGGCAGCGGCGTTATGTACAGCGTGGGTCAGGTTATGAACACGTTTTCGTTTGTAGATACCACGGGCGAAAGACACACCCTTACCGAACTTGCACAGGGCAAAAAACTTATAGTTTTGAACTTCTGGGCTACGTGGTGCGGTCCCTGCGTAGGCGAATTCGGCGCACTTAAAGAAGCGTATACTGCTTATAAAGATATGGTTGAAGTTATTGCGCTTTCCACGTCCGACAGCATAGGCGCTATAAGAACGTTCTACAACGCCAATAACATTAATTTCTACATGGGCGAAGATTCGTCCAATCTGTACAACCATTTTGGTACGGGTAGCATTCCGCTGACGGTATTTATTGACAGATACGGCGTTATTGCAAACATTCACAACTCGAGTATTCCCAGCGCTTCGCAATGGGGCGGAATGTTCGCCACCTACACTTCAAACGACTACGTGCAAAACCCCGAAACGAGCGGCAACGAAGGCGACGTTGGCGACATAGAAAAGCCCAATATTGCTTCTCCCGACCCCGAAGATTTGGCGCGTGCGTCGTTAAGTACTACTTCAAACGAAGGTAAAATCACAGACTTCGGCGAAGATATGTCAGAAAGCGACAAAGAATATAACTGGCCCTGGATTCCGCAGGTTGAAGGCGACAGAGAGTATCTTTCGGCAACGAACGTGGGCAAAAAGTACTCCTACTCTATGTTTACGGCAAACGTAAAGATGAACAGCGGAGATATTCTTTCCTTCGATTACAAGATAAAAATTAACGGCGGCGACGCGTTTGCTGTGATTTTGGACAATATACCCATTGCGCAGTACACAGGCGAAACGACGGGATGGCAAACCGTTAGCAGAGCCTACGTTGCCACGCACGACATTGAAGCCAAACTTGTTGTTGCATACCAGCGCGGCAACAACGCGACGCTTACCGACGAAATTGCCGCAATAGACAATTTGAAAATAGTTCACGCAAGCGAAGCCGGCATAAGCGTAGATATTCCCGTGGCGCTTGTGAGCGGAAGTTTACAGCAAAACGGTAAGTACGAAACGTACGGCGAAGTTGAGCTTAACGAAGACGACGGATTCTATCACGATAAAGCTACGGGTAATCTGGTCGTTGCCGACTTAAGGAACAGCACACTCTGGACAGAACGCGTGGTTGGCAAAACGTTTATAGGAACCGACGAGCAATCGCATTCCGCCAGCCTTTACAATTTGGCTTACTTCCTTATGTCAAACTATCGTCAGCTTGAAGATGACCACGACACAGACATAGAGTTGGCATATGATTTCGGTCATACCGATGCTTTACACGAATACTACTATTTGCAAATGTTTTCGGACACGGAATACGTTCCCGTAACACAAGATTTGAAAGATACGATGGTCGCATTTTTGGAAATGTACTGCGACAGAAACGAGAAAGATTACTACGACGAGCAGTGGCTTGAATTCTGCTATATCTTCAAACACTACGGCGGCGAACATGCAAAGGGCGACGTTTGCTATGAAAAAGTAGACCCCACCGCAGGACGCGGACGCCACAACGCATACGTTGCCGTTGAAGACGAACTCAACAAGGTTGACATCACCCACACTTCAACTTATAACGGCGGCGGCTTATACTATAAGTTCACACCTTCCAAGACGGGCGTATACAAGTTTGTTTCTTCTGAAAACGTTTACAAAAACTCGCTGGGAGACACCGAAGAAAGCGACCCCGCATTGATGGTTGAAGACGAAAACGGCACAATATTGTATTATTTCAATTCCGACCAATCTTACGATAAGGTGGGCGAAACAGGGGCTAACTACTTCGGTTACGGCGAGTTGCAAGCAGGTAAAACCTACTATCTGCACTCCATTATGGGTTATATAGGCAAAGCTGGAAAGTATTCGTTCCAGACAACGTACGTTGGCACCAGTTACGATCACCTTGTAACTTGCACGGACGGTTCGTGGGCGGACGACGGAAATTACAATGCAATATCCGTTGCGCTCGGTTCTGACGGTTACTACCACCAAGTTGACAGAGCCGGAAAGTTGAAATCGATTGTGTACCTTGATTTCGTACACGTAAACCATCTTGACTCCAACGGACATTCGGTTTACGAAATGGTTAAAGCGGATATGTTCAATATGCTTACAACTTTCGGATTAGACTACACCGCCGATATGGAACGCTACTACGATATGTCTATCGAAGGCAAAGACCCGAGCGACGAGCTTTACGGACTTGTGCCCGTTGACCAAGAGCTGTGCGACATACTTGTAGCGTACACGCAGGTGATTAGCCTTGAAGGCGACGGCAGGGGCTCGAATTACTGGTTGTCGACGTGTTGCTACTACCAGCACTACGGCGCATAAATTACTACAACAAAATTAAAAATCCCGAAGTGTAAACTTCGGGATTTTCTTTTTAGCTCTTAATTGACGGAGCGCTTGTGTTTGGGAGACGGAAAACAAAACGGCAAAGCAAAACCCCTTGCGTGTGCGTTTGCACGTACAAGGGGTAAATTCTTTAAAACTGTTTTCAGTGTCCTATCCACAGATAGGCAACCGCTACAACTATTCCGAAAGCCAAGATAATGCAAGCAAGCATCGGCCAGTATGCGGCGAACGCGCCGCGAACCATCTTCCAGTACTCCTTGCGCGAAACCTTCTGCCGCGGCATATTGCCGTTTTTCTTTCTCTGCGGGTCGTACCATCTGAAACCTTCTACGTTCATATCTACAATCGTAGTTTCGGTGTCCAAATCGTCCTTTTTTTTGGGCTTATCACTCTTGCGCGGCATCTGTCGTATCTCCGCTGTTATCTTGCGCCTTATCTGAAGTTTTATGCTTAAACAAATTCTTTAAACTGAATTTGGACTTAATTTTCTGCTCGTTCTCAAGTTCCGCTTTTTCACGCTCTTCGGCTTCTTTTAAAAGCATTGCGTTCTCTTCTTCGGTGTTGTACAAATGGCACGCGCAGAAATGTCCTTCTTCCACTTCCTTGTAAAGCGGTGCGGCTTTGGAACAGATTTCCATACAGCTTTCGCATCTTGTGTGGAACTTGCAGCCCTTGGGCGGATTTACCGGCGAAGGAATATCGCCTTTAAGCACTATTCTGTTCATCTTCACGTGCGGATTGGGCACGGGAACTGCCGAAAACAACGCTTTTGTGTACGGATGCAGGGTGTTTTCAAACACTCTCTGCTTGCTACCGTATTCCACCATATTACCAAGGTACATAACGCCTACGTCGTCGGAAATGTGTTTTACGACCGACAAGTCGTGCGATATGAATATATACGTAAGACCGAGCGTTTCTTTCAGCTCTATAAGCATATTTATTATCTGAGCCTGTATCGAAACGTCCAATGCGGAAACGGGTTCGTCGCAAACGACGAGTTCGGGTTTTAACGCAAGCGCCCTTGCTATACAAATTCTCTGGCGCTGTCCGCCCGAAAATTCGTGGGGGTAGCGTTCGAAGTAATGCGGTTGAAGTCCGCACTGCTTCATAACTTCCAAAACGTAGTCGTGGTAATCTTTTTTGCTAACCAGCTTATGCTGGCGCGCCGCTTCGCCGATAATTTCGCCGACCGTAAGTCTTGGTGAAAGACTTGAATAAGGGTCCTGGAAAATCATCTGCATGTTGGGACGCAATTTATCGAATTCGCGGTTTTTAAGGTCGGAAACCTTTTTGCCCTTGAACCACACTTCGCCTTTCGTAATATCGTGCAGGCGTAAAACCGACCTGCCCATAGTTGATTTGCCGCAACCGCTTTCACCGACTATGCCGAGCGTCGTTCCCTTTTTGAGATTGAACGTTACGCCGTCTACTGCCTTTAAAAACTTATTGGGTCTGCCGAAGAAGTCCTTGCCGACAACGAAATATTTGCAAAGATTTTTAACTTCGAGCAAATTTTCGCCGATAAACTCTTCTTCCTTTACTCTCGACCTTTTCTTTTCGATAAACGTTGTCAGCGCGGGCTGTGCAACCGAAAGCGCAAACGCCGCAACCGCTAAAACGAAGATAGCGACGGGAACGCCGAGATTGTTTACGTACGCTATAAGCGGCGTAGGTTCAACGCCTGTCGGCAAATCCGCATTGGCATTGGCTATATCGGAATTTATTTTCGTTACGCCTATTATGTCAAGGTAGTAACCGCCGATAAGCGCGGCAAACAAAATAGTTGCCAGAGTAATTGCAAAACCAACGGCAAAGAACACGGAATCGTTCTTCTTTTCGTCGAAAAGCGTAAACAGCTTATTAACTATAAAAACAGAATACAGCGCCGAAATTGCCACAAGCGATATGCTTCCGATAGACGCCGCCGAAGTGAGAAGGCTTATTTTGTCTTCCACCGCGGGAACAACCGCGCCTTCTTCAACGAAGTGGAAAAATCCGCCGCTTATTTTAACCGACATACTTTCTACCGTAAGAACGTTTACGTTGCAGGTAGTTAAAATTACTATCGCCGTTAAAATTAAAATGCGGAGCGCCGCGAAACCGAAGTTTACGCAAGTGTGCTTTTGCTTGAATTTTGCGCGCTCTTCGTACGTTTTGCAAACGAAGTACGCGCCAGCCGTAAGCGTTGTTGCCGTAAGTCCTATAATTGTTGCTATATTATAGCCAACACCGTCTGCACGAACAGAAGCAAAGTGCATTGCCGCAAACACAACGTACGCAAAATACGTGTAAATTGCAAAGTTTTCCATGCGGCAGTGTTTTTTTAGCACAAACTTTTTAATAGCGCCGTAAACGGTGAATCCGGCAAGCGCAATAACGGCTACAAGTCCTATTACGGAAATTGCAAGGCGCAGGTTTGCCGCCGTATACATTGACGAAAGCGCCGATTCGCCAAGCGGAAGCGATGAAATATCGTTTTGCGCGCTACCGAAGAAATAATATATGTAGTTTTCGGAAATTTCCGTTCTGCTACCAACCAAAAACGCGAAAAGCAGAGAAAGTCCCGCCGCCGCCAGTGCAAGAAAGGGCAACAGTTTATGGAGAATTTCCGAAAAATTTAATTTGTTACGTTCCTGCCCGTCCGCAGTAACTTCCGTGCCGACGTTCTCGCCGGTATTTGCGTTATTCTGCATTTAGTTCTCCTTTGCGCCCTGACCGTACAGATAGCACGCCACCATATGCGTGGGCGATACCTGCACCATCGCGGGGTAATCGCCCGCACATTTTTCGGTACATTTTTCGCATCTGTCGCGGAAATAACAGTAATTAGGCATATTTATAGGGTTGGGAACAAACCCGGGTATGCAGTAAAGTTTGTCCACTTCCTGATCTACGGTCGGTTTCGACTTCTGCAAACCTATAGTATACGGATGCATGGGATGGTCGTAAATATCTTCCGCCGTACCGGCTTCTATAACCTTGCCCGCATACATAACCACAACGTAGTCCGCCATTTCGGCAACCACGCCCAAATCATGTGTAATGAGCATTATCGAGCCGTTTATTTTGCCCTTTATGTCGCGCAGAAGGTCGAGTATCTGCGCCTGTATGGTTACGTCGAGTGCGGTCGTAGGTTCGTCCGCAACTATAAGTTTAGGATTGCACAAAAGCGCTATCGCTATCATAACTCTTTGACGCATACCACCCGAAAGTTCGTGCGGGTACTTTTTGTACACGCCTTCGGGATCGGCAATACCTACGAGCTTCAACATCTCTATACTGCGCGCCTTTACGTCCTTTTTGGAAATGCCTTCAATGTGAAGTCTACCTACTTCGTCAAGCTGGTTGCCGATAGTGAATACCGGATTGAGCGACGTCATCGGCTCCTGAAATATCATTGAAATTTCTCTGCCGCGAATAGTACGCATTGCTTCGATAGGCATTTTGGCAATATCTACCACCTGCCTTTCCATTTCGTACATATTGCCGCCGAGAGCATTCTTTTTTATAATTTTTTTGCCTTTTGAATTCAGCTTAAAGCGCTCTTGCCCGTCTTCGCCGATTTCGGTTTCGTATACGGGAATTTTTCTGCCGCGTCCGTCCAGCTTGAACATATCGGCTTTAAAGCGTATAGAACCTTCTACAATCTGACCGCTGGGCGCCTGCACAAGTTGCATAAGTGAGAGCGAAGTTACGCTTTTGCCGCAACCGCTTTCGCCTACTACGCCGACGGTAGAACCTGCCGGAATTGAAAAAGTTACGCCGTTAACAGCTTTTACCGTACCTGCGTCCGAAAAGAAATAGGTGTGCAGATTTTCAAACTCTACGATGTTGTTGTCATCCTTCATCCGGGTAACGTACTCTTCGGGTTTAACTCTGCGCTTTTTTCTCTTTTCGTAGTAGTTTATCGCCTTTGCGTTTTCTTTTGCGATTTTTCTAGATTCTTTGCGCGATATATAATGCTTTTTGCTTTCGTTTTTCTTATCGGCTACATTCTTCTTATTTTTGCGCAATATATTTTTTTTGCTGTCTTTTTTATTATCAGCCATTTTTACCTCTTCATTTTGGGGTCAAACGCGTCGCGCAGACCGTCGCCGACAAAATTGAACGCAAGTATTGCAAGTGTTATGCACACGCCCGAACCAAGCCACAGGTTGGGGTAGTAAGTTCTGTATCTTGAGTTGGAAGCAAGGTTAATCATATTGCCCCAGGTTGCCGTACCTTCAGGCGCGCCTATTCCAAGGAAACCGAGCGTTGCTTCCATAAGTATTACGCTACCCAATCCCAAAGTCATTGAAACTATAAGTTGCGGCACAATGTTTGGTATTAAATGTTTGAATATTTTTTTGCTTGTTGAAAGACCTGAACCCTTTGCCGCCAGCATAAAGTCTTGCTCTCGTAGCGAAAGTATCTGTCCGCGCACAAGTCGGGCTGTGCTCGTCCAACCTAAAAGACATAGCACCGCCATCATATAATACAGCTTCATTATGTTACCCGCCAAGCCCCAGGAATCGAATACAAGTCCTAAAATCAACATTATAGGTAGCGACGGTATACAGCTTAAAATGTCCACAATACGCATTATAAGAGTATCGACCCACTTGCCGAAGTACCCCGCAAGTCCGCCGAAGAATATACCGAGCAGAGTTTCGAGTATTACGACGACAAAGCCTATGGTAAGCGAAATTCTTCCGCCGTACATAAGGTTAGTGAATACGTCGTTGCCCATATCGTCAGTGCCCATCCAGTGGTCGCCGGTAATTCCGCCGAGCGTATTATACTGGCGCGAATCGTTTACGACGACTTCCCACGCTTCGTACTCCACTCCGTCAATTTCGTATGTAACGTTTGTGTAGAACGTTTCGGGATTTATATTATCATAGTCCTTTTTGGTTCCGTCGCCGCCGTTACTCCAAGGTGAGAACACAGGACCTAAAAACGAGAAAACAAACAAAAAGATAATCGTTACCAAACCTATAATTGAAAGTTTGGAACGGAAAAACCTTTTTATAACGGTCATTGCAGGGGAAAGAACCTTTGCCCTTTCGGTAAGGTTTTCTCCGTGAAGGTCGTCGCTAAAGTTGCCGCCTGCCGCAGTTTCTTCAACGGGTGCCGCCGCAATTTCTTCCGCAACCGTTTCCCCTTCGGGTAAATTGTTTAATTTTTTCTTTTTCATAAACTCACCGTTATGCAACCAGCTTTACTCTGGGGTCTACTACCGCATACATTATGTCGGCAAGCAAAGTACCCAATACCGTCAGCACCGCAAGAAACATATTATACGCCATTGCAAGCGGTATATCGCCGACTTTCAGCGCCTGATAAGCAATATTACCTATACCGGGAATATCGAACACTGTTTCGGTAATCATCGCGCCGCCGAAAAGCGTGGGAAGCGTAAACGAAAGCGTTGTGATAAGCGGAATTAAAGTATTCCTGAAAACGTGCTTGTATACAACCTTTCCGTTTGAAAGTCCCTTTGCGCGCGCCGTTCTTATGTAGTCGGCGTTGAGAACTTCAAGCGTGTTCGTACGCGTGTATCTCATAAGCGAGCCTATGCTCAGCAACACCATAACTATTATCGGCAACACAAGGTGCCACAGCATATCGCCAAATCTTTGGGCTCCGGTTGCGTCTACGGGCATATTCGACGAAACAAGTCCGCCTAAATCGAACCAACCCAAATCTACCGCAAACCACTTTATAAACAAGTTGCCTATAAAGAACGTGGGGAAAGCCATAAGCACCATGCAGACTACCGTTGTAAAATAGTCGAACTTGCCGTACTGATTGCACGCGCATTTTATTCCCAGCGGAATTGCTATTATGAGTTCGAGTATGAGCGAGAAGAACGAAATGCCGAAAGACGTTCCCATATTTTTGGAGATAACGTTTTCTACCTTGTCGTCGAACTGGAACGAAGTTCCCATATCTCCCGACATGAAACTTGTAAGCCAGCTCCAATAGCCTTTTAAAATACCTAAAAAGCTATTGTCGTTCAAGCCGAACTGTGCGAGCATTTGATCTAACACAGCCAGTTCTTCTTCGGTTGCATTGGGATGCTGATCGTAGAACCTACTTGTAAAGAAGTCCGTAGGCATCATGCGCAGCAAACAATACAAAAGTATTGAAACGCCGAAGAGAACAAGCAGTGCTAGCAAAACTCTCTTTAATAAATACTTTGCCATAAGTTGAAGTTTACTCCGTAAAAGTTACATTAAACGTAGCTTATTTGCCAAATTTTATCGAAAAGACCGATGTAGCTGTTAGGTTTTTGAACAAGCGTGTTTCTATCAATAACCTTATTGTTATAAACGCAAAGGTCCATTCTCTGATAGGTGGGCATTTCCACGTACAGCGACATTATCATATCAAGACATTCTGCATATTTGGGAATACGGTCGTCCTGTTCTGCATACGAACGCGCTTCCATTATCTTATCGCTTAAGTTTTCAATAACGTTGCTTTCGTAGGGCCAGCTACCGGGAGCGCTTAAAATGTTTGTATAGTTCCAGTTCTTAACGCTGGTTGCCTTACTGTCCTTGTGGTAAACCTGATACAGGTCGGGGTCGGTAGCCGCCGTCCACGCAGCCGCCCATATAGCAAGGTTACCGGTGTTCATCTTTTTGAGCGCCTGAATATCGGTTGCAACGGTAATTTTGAAACCGATTTCGTTTAACTCTCTTGCCGTATCAACAAACAGTTTGTATGTGGGGTGGTCCTTGGATTCGCCCGCGATTGTAAACGTGAAGTCAAGAGCCGAGCCCAAAGGCGCATTGTTCATGCCGTCCATAATTTTAGTCTTTTTATAGACGCCGTCTACAAGTTCGTAGCCCGCCTGAGCTATAAGCGTTTTAACTTCTTCAAGGCTGGAGTCGTAAGCAACGCCCGAGTACTCGCCTACGGGTCTGGAGTTGCCGTCCTTAGGGTAAGCCCAGGAAGTGAGCGACATAGGTCTGTAAATTACCTGCGCAAGGTTTGCGCCTTCGCCGCCGTAATAGTCCTTAATGATATTTGCCGTGTTGAACGACTTCATTATAGCCTGTCTTACCTTATATTCGGGAACGTATTTGGGGTTGATGCCTATATAGCCGTAACCGCCAGTATAGTAATTTTCTTTGCTAAGGAAACTGCTGTTTTGAGTAACGGTTGCAATATTGGTCGTCGTTGCGTTGGGAGTACCGTAATCGATAGTTTTCGAAGTGAGCGCTTCCATAATTTTGTCGTCTGACATAACCTTGTAGTTGACGTACTTTATTTTAGCGTTCTGTATGCCGTTTTCCTTTCCGCCGCCAAGGGTATGGAAATTATCGTTACGCTTGAAATAAACCACGTTGTTTTCATAGAACGAATTACCGTCGGGATTGTCGCCGCCGCTTGCCGTGGTAGCCTTGTAAGCACCTGCGCCTACGGGCAACTTGTTCTTTTCGCTTGCCTTCAGAACGTCGTCGAAGAAGTTGCTGTCGCCCATTTCTATACCGAAATGAGTAATCTGCTCGCCGTCAAGCGCCTTGCCGCCGTTGTCGTTCAAGGCTTCCTGAACATAGTTTTTATGGTCCTTTTTAGCATAGTCTGTTGTGGAATAATAGTGCATGGGTGCAACCGTAAAGCCGAAGTTATATACGGCTTTGGGGTCTATTCCGTTTACTTCTACCCTTAAAACGTAGTTGTTGTCAAGTTGTACGTTGCCCGCCGCCTTGTCTTTGAAGGTGCCGGAAGAAAGATACGTCTTAATTCCTGAAACGGTGGGTACGGGAAGCGAGCCGCCCGCTTTGATTTCGTTGTAGTGTTCGGTACGCGCTTCGTTAGCAAACTTAGTTAAAACTTCACTACCCGTTGCCCAATACAAAAGAATTTGGTCAAGAGTACTTTTATCGCTGTAGAAGTTGTATACGATATCAATACAAGCCGCTTTCTGAAGAGCAATTTTTGCGTCTGCGCGCGAAGGTTTTGTACCGGTAACGCTGTTGATATACTCGGTAATTTTGTCTTCAGTACAAGCCGCGTTAACCATATCTATATAGTCCTGGTGAACGGCAACGCCTTCCTGTCCGCCGTCTGCGTTGGGCTGCTGGGGATCGAGCGTGGTGTAGTAAAGTTCGCCGTCGTCCTTTTTGCCGTCGCCGTTTTTATCTTCAAACAACTGGTTCTTAACGGGGGGATCACTGTCTACCACCCAGCCTTCCTGTACCTTTACAACGCCTTCGTTGAAAAGATACGCCTGCCATGCTTCGGTAAATCTGTAAGAATCTTTATAGCTTTCGTACCAGCTGGTTTCGATAGCCGTCCAGTCGGTAGTGATTTCCTGTTTGAAAAGTTCGTAAGTTGTAGCAACGTCCGCCGCAATTTTTGCGTCTGCGGGCGTTGTTTCGGATTCGGGGCTGTCTTCAAGCCAGTCCAAAATAGCGTCAATTCTGTTCATTGCCGAAGCGGTGTATTCGGAATCGATATCTACCACGTCGTCGTCTTCAACGTTTCCGTCCTGCGCGCGGTAAGCCTTAAGTCCCACGATGTTCGTAGAATAGAGCGTTGACGAACCTGAATACGAAGGGTCGAGATAAGTGTAAAGGTTGAAAAGTACGTCGTGAATGGTAAGATCGGTACCGTCGCTGAACTTTAAGCCGTTCTTAATTACGAACTCGTAAACGGTTTTGCCGTCTTCGTCGCCCTTAGTCGTTACGTTGCCGGCGGCGTCGTACATAGTTTCGTTGTAATACGCAACTGCGCAGGCTTCGTCGTAGCCGACCTTTATACCGCCCTTGTTATCTATGGAGAGCATAGTTATCTGCGTCATGGAAAGAATACTGCCGTCCGTTGCAGAAGTATAGAAGAACGGGTTGAAGTTGCCGTCAAGCGCCGCCGTGGAAAGCTGCAACTGACGCGTTTCGGTGTCTAACTTTGCACCGCCGCCGCACGCCGTTGCAAGCGTTGTGGAAAGCATTATCGCACCTAAACCAACACAGGCCAATCCTTTTAAAGTTTTTTTCATTTTTATATCTCCTTCCTTGTTTGTTTACTTGTTTATTTCTATTTCCGCGCCGCTTACGCTTACGGTTGTAAAGCGCTGTATGAACGCTTCGTCGCTACCTTCACCGCCGAACAGCCAGTTATTGGTAACGTACACGCCGTCGGTCAAGGGAATGTTACTTATGCTTGAAGTTGCGGGAATTGTCATTGTCATCTTAATTCCGTCTATTGCAACGTTTTCAAGCGTGGCGCCAGCTTCCGCTTCGCGCGTTATTGCAAAGAACGACGCTACGGCGTTTGCTCTCACCTGTATGTTCAGAGTTATATCTTGGAACGTAAGGTCTTTAATGCTTGCATCCTTTGTAAGTTTGCCTAATATTGAATAGTTAGAGCTTGCCGTTATAAATCCGCGCCCGGGATTGTAGGTAAGGTTTTTGATTGTAAAGCCGTTGCCTGCAATTTTTATGTTACACTCGCCTGTTTTAAGAGTAACGGAACGGTTGTCCATATCTATTTCTTTCTTCTCCACCGTGTTGAAGAAATAGTAGCTGTTGCCGCTGTTCAAGTTGAGTAGCATATTCGCAACGCCTGACGCATCCTTGACGATTACGTGCTTACCCGAAATGTATTTTGCGTAAATTTCGGAATCTTCGTCTTCACCTTCGCCGTTTTCACCGCGGGTATATCTGTCTATAGGTTGCGTACATTCGGCATCCTTATAGTATTGCAGGAAGGTATGTTCGGCACCTTCGGCAACAGTAATACCGCTGAGCGATACCGTGCCGCTTTTGGGGAATATTGCACTGCCCACACTGTCGCCCGAGTTGAACGTATGCCCTTTCGCAAATTCTTCACCGTCGATCGTAACCGCTTTGTCAAGAGTTATCGATTGGTCGCTGACAAGTTTTACAAGCAGAACTTTTTCCTTCAACCAGTCCGCACAAAAATACCTGTGTTCGTCCTTCTTTATTTTACTTAAGTCCGCGGGAGTATCGGAAATTTGCAAAAGTTTTACCGCAATATTGTCGGCGTCTGCGGAAACCTGGTTTCCGTTTTCGTCGTAACACAGATAATCGGGGTTGCCGTCTGCGTCGACTTTAGCCGCATACCAGCCAAGGAAAATATAGCCGGGGCGTATAAGGTGATAGTTGGTGTCGCCGACGCATTCAAAGTCATCCGAAATAATATCGGCGTTTTCCCTGTAATACATATCTATCGTTTCTTTGCCCTGACCTATTTCACCGAACCAACCGCCGTTTGCGTAGTAAGTTACGCCCTGCATTGCGTTTTGACCTTCAAGAAATTCCCAAGCAGTCATTTCGCCGATACAACCGGCGCACAATACGCACAGCACCATTGCCAACGCACAAAGTATTACGAATTTTACTTTAGTTTTAAAGTTCATTTTTTTCTCGCAAAAATATATTTTAAATTAACTTAAAATAAATTATAAACCAAAACGCAAAAACAAACAAGTTATATGCGCCGCAAAAAACAACTTAATTGCGTTTTTTGAATTTTGCTACCATCGTTGCCGCAAACATTATGCCGACAGCGCCTAAAAGTACAAGGAAGCCGCCGTCAAAACCGCCGTCCGAGCCGATTGTTCCGCAACCTGAGCAATTACCGCCCTCTTCCCCTTCGTTAGGGTTGCCGCCCTGATTTTGCGATACCGTTACGTTTACTCTCAGTTTTACACCGTAACCTTCTACCTGAACGTATCTGTCAAGCGAGCTGAGCGCGCCGTCGGAGCCTGCACTCAACTTGATTTTGGACATATCTGCAAGCTCTTCAGAGAAGTCGTCGTATACGACTACCAGCTTAAGTCCGGACATATCGAACTTTTCACCCGACACGTACGAAGTTTTGTGCGTGCTGTCTTCCGCAAGTTTAAGCGATTCAGCCTTTGTGGGGATACCGAACTTTGTTTTAATTGCACGAAGTTCTGTTTCGACAGCGGTGAGTTTTTCAATATTTTCCACACCGAGAAGCTCAAGCTGTTTAGAGTTGTAAACGCCACGGTTAATGTTGTCGTTTACCTGGTTTAAAAGTGCGTGCGCATCTTTAACTTCTTTGGCAAAAGCAGAAACCATTGCTTTGTTTTCGTCGTTTACGGTCAGGCTTGCCCAGCCCTTTACCGTTTCGGCAGATTCAAGCGCTTCGATTTTTTGCTTTAATTCGCTTGTAACTTCTTCAAGAATTTCTTCGCCCACTATTTTGTTAGCGAAGTACGCGTTATAAACAAAGTTGTTGTAACCCGTTCCGTTGGAAGGATAGGTCATTGTAAGAGTTGCGGGGAATTTATTTGCCGCAATTAAATCGGTATTTACAATACCCGTATATTCGATAAAGCGGCTTTCAAAGTTGTAATAGAACATTGTGTTTATTCTTTGACCGGTTATCGAAGGGTATACCGAAGCAAGGTCTACGTATTCTTCCATAAGCACCGGAGCGGTCAACGAGCGGAACTCGTATTCCGTTATGCCGCTACCCGCAAACGCGTTTATGCCGACCGTCTTTAAGCTGTAGGGAAGAATTACCTTTGTTACCGGTGAATTGCCCTGTGATTTAAGCAAGCCTGAGAACGCGTAGTCGCCTATTGCAACAGTGCCGTCCTTTACAGTGTACGTGCCCGTTGTCAGCGTGCTGGGGTAAAGCACAAGCTCGAATTCGTTTGACGTGATATAGCGGTAAAGCACGTTGTTTTCAACGAAGAATTTATCGTTTTCAGCTATTGAAATTCTGTTAAGTCTGGAAGTTGCAAATGCGCCTGCCCCGACGCTTTCAAGACTGGCGGGCAACGAAACGCTGTCTGCGCCGCCGCCGTAGAACGCAAGGTAGCCTATTGAAACCACTTTAGGCATTGAAACTGACGTGTATCTTGTAGACGAAGTCGTGCCGTCGTCAAGAATTACGCAGAACGCCAGGTCGCCGATATATTCAGCCGAAGCAAGGTTAAGCGATGAAAGTGCGGAACAGCCCCTGAACGCTTCGTCGCCGATAACTACAAGGTTTTCCATTCCTGTAACCTGCGCAAGACTTGAGCAGGCTTTGAATGCGGCCGCTCCCGCTACTACAACGTTTTTAAGGTCAATATTTACAAGGCTACCGCATGCTTCAAACGCGCTTGCACCTATCGTAAGCGTATTGTCGCCGAGTGTTACGCTTGTAAGCGAGCTGTGATAAGTGCCTATGCCGTCGTTACCGGGATAGAACGTGTAGCTACCAGTTGTTGACGAGCCTGCACCGAACGTTACCGTTGTAAGCGAATAGCATCCGAAGAATGTGTAAGCGCCGAGATAGGTGAGCGAAGGCAACTCTACGCTTTGCAGATTAAAACAGCCGTAGAACACTTCACTGCCCATCATTGCGCCGCCGGTAATGCCGCTTTCGCCGACAACCACTGCGGGACCTGCGGGGAATTCAACGGTTAAAAGCGAAGTGCAGTTTTTAAACGCGCTGTCCGAAATAACTTCGAGCAAAGAATTTTCAGCAAACTCAATCGTAGCGAGCGAACCGCATCCTTCAAACGCGCTTGCGCCTATAACTTTGACGCTTGCGGGAATTGTAATTGAAGTGATATTTTCCGCGCCGTACAGCAAGAAGTTAGGAATTTCCGCAATGGCGGGCAACTGCAACGTCTGCAAGTTGAGATATGCGAACGCGCCTTCGCCGATTTTTGTTACGCTTGCGGGGATCGTAATAGTTGTTACGCCGCTTGCAAGAGTGCTGTCAGAGAACGCATAGGGAGCAATTTCCGTAGTATCGGACTTAATTGCCCAGCCCGCGCCTATCGTCTTGGGAGCAAGCACGAGCGTTGTGCCCGAATAGAGAGCGCCGTCCTGCGTGGTTATACCCGTTATCGTTACGTTTGAATTTTTGAATACGCCGTCGCCGAAAGCAACGTCTTCGTTGGGCAATGCCACAGTTGTAAGCGACGGGCAGTTTGCAAACGCCATATCGCCGAGTGATACGACCTTATCTCCGGTAAACGTAACGCTGTTTAAGTTTGCACAATTATTGAACGCAAACGCGCCGATATAGAATTCGAGATTAGGTTGCGACGCTCCGAACGCTACGGTTTTAAGATTTATACAGTTTTCAAACGCATAATTGCCGACGCGAGCGCAGTTGATTTCAACGTTTTGCAACGAAGTACAGCCGTAGAACATATAGTCGCTTATTGACGTATATTTGCCGGTCGTTACCGTTGTAAGCGAAGTACAGCCGTAGAACACGCCGCACTTTTCGGAGTGAATTCCCGTAACGTAGCCGTTTTCGTCCACGTCGCAGAAGTATTCGTTGAAGGGCATTGAACCCGAGCCGGAATTGTGCAGACCGCTGATGTCGGCTTCTTCCAACTTGGAGCAGTTTGTAAACGCGCCCATGTTCATCGTGCCGATATTGTCCATTGCACGCACTTCTTCCAAAGCGGTACAATCTTTAAACACGAACTTATCGAGCGTTATCGTCTTTACGTTGCTGAAATCAACGAGTTTTAACGACGTACAGCCTTCGAACGCGTTCTGAAGTATTGAAGACAATTTCGAGTTTGCTATGGGCTGTTTGTCTTTAGATATAAAGTAAACTTCTTCCAGAGCGGTGCAGTTTTTAAACGCGCGCTCCTGAATTTGCGTTACCGTTTCGGGAATGACAATCGAAGTAATGTTTTTGTTGTTCTTAAACGCATCCGGACCTATCGTAGTGATATTTTCGTTTACGGGAAGAACCACTTCGCCGCCAGTGCCGTTGTATTCTGTAAGCGTTGAGTTCGTAATTGTAAACGGATCCAAAACTCTTAGCGTTACGCTTGCGGAATAGCTTGATTCGGTGCCGTTTTCGTTGAGAACGACAGCCTTAATGAACGCGTTACCCTTTTCGTCGTATGTGGTAACTTTGCCGTTCTGGTCAACCGAAGCCACGTTTTCGTTGTCGCTCGTCCACTTCAGTTTAAGGTTATCAGCAGGGTAATACCACGGGTTGCAAATTACGTTTAAATTGAAGTTCTGTCCCGCGCTTACCGAAACAGTACCCACGGCAGGTTGCAAACCTTTATCGCTGTTTTTTATTACTTCAAAGGAAATGGAATTGAGCCTTACGGTATTTTTAGCTTCCACTACCTTTACGTTAAGGAACTTTCTCGATTCGTTTTTACCGATAACGGTAATTGTGGTTTCGCCAACGCTCTTCGCGAAAATCTGTCCGTTTTTAACCAACGCAACGTCGGGATTGCCCGTTTCCCAACCGAAGTTGGAAAGATCGGCTTCACCAGTGCCGGTAAGTTTTACGGTGAACGCTTCGTTAAGTCCGAGCGTCAACTGCTTTTCGCCTTTTTTGTCAATCGTAATTTTGCTGTTTTCAGCGATGTCGAAGTTTTCGGGCAGATTTGCCGAATTTGTACTCGACATATTGAGAGTATAAACGGTGTAATTGAGTGCGTAATCCGTAACCTGTACGTACAGACTGTTTTTGTACTTATCGCTCTTTAAAATATCGGTTATATCTATTGTAACAGTGGTTATATCGTTCTTCTTTGCATTGTATACGGGCGTTACATAATTCGTTGCAAGCTGAATTACAACACTTCCGTCCGCGTTTGCGTTTTCGTCTTCCGAAGCGTAGCAAAGCATTACCGCCTGCGGGTAATGGTTATCGAAAACATCGAGTTCGAGCGTAGCCGTCTGAACTGCGTTTGCGCCTGTGCCAGAAGTTCTGTACTTAATGCGCGATTCTATGAGCACGGGGGCTTCGTAGTCCACGTAGAAAGTCATGTTGAACGTGTTGCCCTTTGCGTACTCAGCCTTCTCTTCCGCAGTCATCTTATCTTCCGCTTCCTTGTCTTCTATAGTGCGGTAGAAGTGGAATTCAAGCGCGTACTTGCCGTTGGCTTTAAGACCGAGCTGGTCGGGAGTATATTCGAGTTTTACGTTTGCAGGCACAGTTGAGCCGCCGCCGGAGAACGCCTTTGCTACCCTGTAAAGTTCGCGGTATTCGTTGCCGTTTTCGTCGTAAATAACTTCGCCCGTGTCTGCGTTGGTAAGCCTGTAAGTTACGAGTTCGGCGTTTCTTAAAAGTCCCGTATAGAGAGCTTTTAAGCCCGTAGTCGTCATATAGTTGCCAAGGTTTTCTTCGTCGGTGTAGTCGTTATAACGCGATATTGCCATGTGTTCGGCGTCGAAATAAATCTGCTGTTCGTTTTCGTCCTGAACGTAAATGTACGAACCCATGGGAATGGTGTAACGGTCGTTATAGTATGTTGCATACGGGTGCGTTGCCCAAACCTGGGGCTGGGGACGCGTAAGGTTCGTATACTGGCTGTCCTTGTCGTACTCGGCCTTTTTGTAGCAGTCCATATCGAGCATGGGAGCCTTACCCCAGTCGCCGTAGAAGCCCATGAACGGACAGGTAAGGTCGCACTGACCGTCGGTTTCGGCAATGAGCTTTAAGAAGCCTTCAACGTACATACCGTTTACAAAGCTGTTTTCAAGGTAGTCCTTTTCCGTCTTGGTAAGCGTAAGCGTTACTGAAATTTCAGCCGTATCACCCTTTGAAACGGTGAAAGTTTGCCCGTCCGCAAGCGCGGTACCGTTTACTTTCCACGTACCCTTGTCTGAGAAGAGATGAGCCTTTTCCGCAACAGCCAAGCCGTTTAAAGCGGTCGTTTCGGTGAAGAATATTGCCTGCGTTTTGAACGTAAGACTGTCCGCGCCGAAGTTCTTGACTTTGAAAGTCATATTGTATACGCCGTTGCCCTTGTTTGAGCCTTTTTTAAGCATATCTGCGCCGAGTTCTATTTTGGGACGCTTGTCGTCGTCGTTATCGGTGTAAAGATATGCGTTTGTCGTAAACGCGTTATCAAGCGTTGCAAGACCGGCGCCCTGTTTTCTGGGAGAATAAGGCAAGCCTTCCCTGTCGTAAACCGTAGTTGCCGTACTCATTAAAATCTGGTTGGTAAGCTCGGTGTACTTATCGGGAGTGCAAACCAAATTTTCGTTTGTTTTGATATAGCTTGTGAGAAGCGCCGCAAAGCCCGCCATGTTGGGCGAAGCCATCGAAGTACCGCTCTGCTCGTCGTAGCCGCCGGCAACGGTGGAAGTTATTTCACCGCCGTGCGCGGTTAAATCGGGTTTAAGTTTTAAATCGGGAGTTGCGCCCCAGCTGGAGTAATCGTTCATGAACGGACCTTCCTGGAAGGACTCGTTCAGCGTTATATAGCCCACTCTGCCGCCGTTGGTGGCTTTTCTTAAAAGTTCGCCCGCGTCAAGCGAAACCGAAGCCGACGGAATGGGATTTTCCATGTCGCCAAGGTTCATTCTTATTGTACCGGCAACGTTGTTGTAAACGATTATCGCCGCCGCACCGTTACGCATTGCAACGCCGACTTTGTCTTCAAACGTGTTGCTACCGCGCTGAACGACTGCAATTACGGGCTCTTCACCTTTAAATTCTTTGGAAACGGCAATATAGTCGCCGTTTTCGCCGTAGCCCGAAATCATAACGTACTTATAGGTTTTTGTCTGTTCGCCCTTCAACATTTGCTCGTTGAAGTCGTACATCTTCATATTTACGTTACTTGAATCTTCGTAGTAAATGGGTTGAGCTTTGCCGTCCGCCTGCACCGTCATATAGCGCGAAAGCTGACCGTTGATACTTGCAACGGAAAGCGCGCCCGTAAACGTTGAAGGCGAACCTACCGTACCCGAGTCGGGACTGTCCGCACGGTTTGTACCGTATGCACTGCCGTAGCCCGAGCTGAACTCGTTACTTGCCGCGCAAACAAGGTTTATGCCGCCGTCCCTTATTTTGCCGTAAACTTCGTTCATCCACTTGCCTTCGGTATCGCCGTCTATATCTATGGACGAGAAACCGCCCGAAGTTCCGAGCGACATATTTATTATGTCTACGTCAAGTTTAATGCAATCTTCAAGTGCGGCAAGTATATCTTCAGTTACGGCGCCGCCCAAATCTTTGCTTTCGAAGTCGTCCGTGAACACTTTACATATTACGAGCTGAGATTCGGGAGCAACGCCGCGGAAAGTCAACGGATTGCCGTCTTTGTCCTTTGCCACTTCGCCTTCTTTATTCGTATAGCTGTCATCCTTGCCGCCTATGATGCCCGCAACGTGCGTGCCGTGCTGGGAGTACGAAGGATAAACGTCCGCGTCATGATCGGCGTAGTCGTAGGCAAAGGGAACTTTTGCGCTTACGTATACGTCGTCCACGGTAGAATTTGTGGCTTCGACGGAAAAGTCGTTGGAATTCATTAAACTACGCACTCTTTCTTTGGTGAGCGAAACTTCTGCGGGGTCGTGGCTGAAAGCGCTGTGCGTGTAATCGAGACCGGTATCGAGTATGGCAACCACCATTCCGCGGCCGTCTATGCCCTGTTCAACGTACTTTGAAGAATTGTAAATACCTGTTGCGTATACGTTACTGGGGTTTATGGTTTCAGACTGCTGTTCGGATTCAACAGCCTGCGGGTATGCGTATGTTGAAGAATAAACCACCGATTTAACGGAGTTTATGCTCTTGATTTTTGAAACATTAGCGGCGTCAGTAGTTATAGCCACCGCGTTGGTTACGGTGTTGTAGCTGTCAATGTATTTATAGCCTATTCCCTTGCTTGTAAGCTGGGTAAAGAAGTCGCGCTGACTGCTTTCTATTGATTTCAGCGCCTTTGCGCCTGCCGAGCTTGCAACGTATTCGGTAACAGGCATACCTGCGGGAGCGCTTTCGAGTATGCTGTCCGCGTCAAGTTCGACTATGACGGTGTGCTTTCCGCTTACGTTGCTTGTGGAAGACGCCGAGCCGTCGCTTTTTAAAACGCTTGAATTGAGATTGCTTAAAGCTACGCCCTGCAAGTCGATTTGACCTGTTACGTCTTCAAACGATACGGTATCGTAATCGCGCGACGAGCCGCTTGCGCTTTTATTGTCGTCGGCAAAAGCAAGCACGTTGCCCGCTACAAACGTTGAAACCATTAACGCGCTTAAACATATACACGACGCGTTCTTTAACTTTTTAGTCATAACTACTCCGAAATTTATTGTTTACGGAAAAATTCCGCTTGTGTGCTTTTTAAACCTAACGGGAAAGCGGTGCGGTAGCACCACTTCCCCTTGTTTCAGTTAGTTTTTAGTTATTGTCATAGGATATTCGCTGGTTCCATAGCTCATCTCAGCCGTGTAGGTATTACCCTGCGCGTCGGTAAGCGTGAACACGAATACGAGTTTATCGACGTCTGGTTCGGGAATGGTCGTATAGCTGTAAACGGTGCCGTCGGAGCAGATAATCTGTCCCACGCCGTTGAAGTCGTAAGTTACGCCTTCATTTTCCGCGTCGTTGGAATGCACTTTATAGAACTTGTCGGGTTTTATAAGCTCGAACCAGTTGCCGTTTAATGCGTACGCGCCGTCCTGCTTACCACTCAACGGATTGAGAACGTATTTGACAACGCCCTGCAATCTGAGCTCCACAACGCCGAATGCGTTTTCCGAATAGTCGTACTCGGTCATTTTGCCTTCAAGCCCTATAACGGTTGCCTTACCACTGCCTACGGTGCTTACTATAAAGCCGTCCAAAACAATCTTCTGACCGTCTTCCGCCACGTACTCGCCGGCAAATTTATCAAGCGCACCCGCCTTTATGCAACGGGTGAAGCCGTAGCGCGTACTGGGTGCTTGGCAGAGAGCTATTTCCTGCTGTTTACCCGTTACTATGCTGAGTTTAATAAGGTACAGCGTTTTGCCGCCGTATTTAAACGACATAAGGTTTTCGGACTCATAAACGAACGTTACGTTTTCACCGCAGTAAGTGCCGCTTGCCGTGCTGTCGGAACCGACTTCGCCTACGGTTATACTGCCGCCCAAGCCGCCGATTGTCCAGCTACCCGTAAACACGTTGACTATTTTAAGGCTTGCGTCGGGTGAGCCGCTCTTTTTAAGAACGTAACCGTTTGCGTTTTTAACTATCGTTTCGCCGCTTGTAAGCGTTACGGTATTGCCGTCTGCGCTTACAGTATAGCCGCACTCGGTGGTGTTTGCACCGTTTGTTACGGTAGCCTTACCGCCGCCCGAAAGCAAGCCGTAGCCGTTAAACGCGTAAACGTTGCCGCCGTTATCGGAAAGTTTAACGTTGCGCCATGTATCGTAGTGGTGCATTACGAAGTTATCTCCGCCGCCCGTTACCGTTACAGTATCGTTTGCGGGGCTGTATACTATGCTGTAAGTAGTACCGTTGTATTCGAACGAACCGTTGAAGCCAGTGCCATCAACGGTATAGGGTATATATTCGCCGGAAATTATCACCGTACCTTCCACGGCAATTCCCGTAGCCTGGCTTGCGCTGAGTGAATATGCGCCGAAGCCGTCGAACGTTACGATACCGAACTTCGTGCTAAGCCATTCGCCCCTGAAATTATCGTACAGACAGAACGCCGCATTCGACAACGCACCGCCGTCTTTAATTGAATAAATTTGACCCGAAAGCGTAAGTTTTTGCAAATCGAAACCGAGCTGAGCATACATATCGCTGTCAAGGAAAATGCGCACGTAGCTGTTTTCGCCCTGCTTAACGTTTTCGTACTTCATTTCCATAGGTTGCGTAAGATAGGTGCTTGAAAGCGTTACCGTTCCGTAGCCGTCCTTGCCTATGCCGTTGAATTTAAGAGTTATCGATTCTTCGTAGAACATCTTCCACTCGCCCACGTTGCTGTTTTCGCGGTAGAAGGTCTTTTGAACGGAATTTGCAGTTACTTGCAGATAGCCGTTTTCGTCAAACTGTGCACTGCCGCAAACCGCATTACTGCCGTTATATAGCGTAACTACGCCGCCTGCAACGGTATAAGTGCCGTTCGAAGTCGAAACTTCTTTTACGGAATTTGTGCCGCCGACTTTTTCGTATTCAAAACTTGTGTATTTCCAGGTGTTTTTGCCGTCGAATTCGTAAAGTTCGTGCGCGGAAGCCGCGGTTTCCCAAACGCCTTCGAATGCGTCGTATGCCGTATACGTCGTACCGTTTACCGTAACGGTATCGGTGCCGAACGTAGCCGCAATACCGTTTATTAAAAGGTTGGTGCCGTTGAACATATAGGTTACCGAATTGCCGTTATACTCTGCAGTACCGTCGGAGTTGAGAACCAAATTTTGATTACCCGAATAGTACTTGCCGTAAGTTAAACCTTCAATCTTCTTTACGCCGTTGAGCGTTGCCGTCTGCGTATAGCTCTGGTTGTCGTACATTTTTATAAGGTTGCCGTCAACCGTTGCCTTGCCCGCATACAAAGCTCCGCCCGTAACAAACAGGGGACATCCGTAAAGTGTGATATACGTGCCGTCGTAAGCGTAATACGAAAGGTTCTGTGCCGCGCCGCTTGCGTACAACAACGAGCCGTCCGCTTTAAGTTCGATATAAGTTCCGCTACCTTGAACGGAAGTTTTAACGTAGTACACGCCTGCAATCTGGGAATAATCCGCAAACCCGACGTAGAGTTCTTCGCCCGTAGGCACGTACGCCGCGGGCGCCTTATAGTAATTTTCGCCGTCCTTCAAATAATAGCCGTACGATAATTCACCGTTCTTTGCTATATATTCTTCAACGCCGTTCGAAGCATACCAAAGCGACAGCGGCTGATATTTATTGAGTGTAAATGAAGCGGCATTGCCGTTCGCGCCGTTCATTTCAAGCACGTTCAAAGTTACGCTCTTTACTGCGCTTATACCCTGCTTAGCCACGGGATATGTGCCGCCGAACGTCCAATCGGCTTCACTGAAGCCGAGAGTATTTTTAAGCGCTTCCGCACTTGTAAAATCAACACCCGAATTTTTTGCAAAGTTATTTAAAGCAAGGCCGGCAACCGATTCAACTCTGCCGCTGTCAGCGGGCCGTATTCCGCCGACTATATCGCCCCTGTGCGCATAGCTTGCACCTGCCGTTGCGTTTGCGTTAACCGTTGCAACCGAGAAACAGTCCTTAACTATGCTGTCGCTATATACGTAACCGGCAACGCCGCCGGCATACGAACTTAAGCTGTCCGCAGTGCTGCCCGCAACAAAACTCGTACGGTTGTACGCGCTTACTGAAGAAGCCGAGCAATAACTCTTTTGAAGAGATGCGAAACTGTCAAGGAAACCGACGAGTCCGCCAGCATAAATAGCGCCGTTAATACTGCCGGAAGCCGCACTGTTAATTACCATTGCGGGAGCAGTTTCCGACATACCGCTCATTGCGCCGACAATTCCGCCCGCCGCAAACAGTCTGCCCGATCTGCCGTTGATGGCAACGTTAGACATACAGCCGCTAATCTGGGAAACGTGCTTATACTGTTCGTCAGCGTAATACGCCTGGTCAAAACCGACAAGTCCGCCCGCATAGCCGCCTTCGCTCGAGTCGGCGTCCACGGTTATTTTTCCGCTTGCGGTGCAACCGCTGATTTCGGTACCCATTGCGTAGCCGATAAGTCCGCCCGCATAGAAACCGCTACGGTATTTTGCGGCGTCAACCACTATTTCGTAGTTCTCAAGATTTAAGTCCTTGATTACGCAGGGTGTCAACGAAATTTCGCCGGTTTTCGTACGCTCGAGATTAGGACTTGTTCTGCCGAAAAGTCCGATGTATTTAACGAAAACGTCCGTAAAGCCGGACTGTTCTATTAAAGTGTCTTCCAACACGAAGTTGCTTATTTTGTGCCCGTTGCCAAGGAAAGTTCCGCTGAAATATGCAGTTTCCGTAGTTCCGTCGCCGATAATGTAAAGCTGTTCGCCCTTCATATCGATGTCGTTTTCAAGGCTGTAATACGCGCCGTTGTAAAGACCGCCATAGTAACTGTCGTTCACGATATCGGCAAGCAGGTACAAATCCATTGCTTCCCTTATACGGTAGGGATTCTCGTAAGAGCCGTCGCCGTCTTCTCTTTGTCCGAAGTTTTTCTTAAGTTCAAGACCGGTAACGGTTATGTTCGTGTCGCGTATGGGCGAGATAGAATAAACGGTTTTGCCGCCTATTTCTTCCCCGATAAGCACCATATCGTTTGCAAGTACGGTGTAGGGATTTTCCTTATCAACGTCGTAGTAGACGCTTATATCGATAGTGAACTTGATTTCGGTGCCCGATTCAACGTTAAGATTGTCAAGCTCGTTGCCGTCCAAATCCAAATAATTAAGGCGGTTTTCAACCAAAGTATTGTCCGCGCCGGTGAATATTTTCAGGAAGGAAACTTTGTAAGAGCCGGACGTTGAAACGCCGCCAACCGTTACGTTGCTGTCTTCTTTCATTACGAACGAATAGGTGCCGTCAGCGTTCTTTGTAAGCGTTTGACCGTTGACTTTAACCTGCGCATCGTCCTTGCCCTGCAACTGGTCGCTGAATTCCGCGGTAAACACAACGGTGTAGCCGTCCTTTACTTCCGCACCGCTTTCAATTCCGTTAAAGTCGAAAGTTACTCCTTCGATATTTTCGTAAGTGAGTTTATAATACGCAGGGGTACCACAGCCGACAAGCGCGCAAATCGCGCAGGCTATGCTTATCATTCCCAATAAAACAGTTAAAAACTTTTTCATCAAAATACCTTCCTGTGAACGCGTTTACAGGCTCCTTTTTTCAAGGTTCAGCCGCAAACAAGCTATATGTCCCATAATAATAGCCTTAACATTATACAATATAGTAAACAAAAATTCAACTGATTTCCAATCGTTTAATAATTATAAGTATGCGCATTTTTATAGCGGTAATAAGCACAGATTATACCCCAATTAACGTATATCCTTCGTTTTTGTCGTTTTCCGCAATAAAACAAGCAATTTTTTGTCAAAAACGGATAAAAACGCATCAGTTTTAAAACTTTTTATAAGAAAATCTTTTTAAAATAATATGCCGTCCGCAAAATAATCGTAATATTTTTGTATGCATAATTTTTGTATAATTTTATATTTTAACCATTGCAACAGGCTAAAAAACTGTTTTTTTGTCCTTTACTAAGAAAAGCGGCGCAAGCGTTTAAAGCGCTTGCGCCTGATTTTAATTTTAAGCCCCCGAAAGGGGGCGACCTGCCCGCTTAGAAATAAGCTAATGCGGGTAAAAGCGCGGCTATTCCACGCCGTTACCGCAAGGACGGTCCAGTTCGCCATGCATCAAAGCAAGGCAGGACAAAGTTCCCTTCAACTCATAACAATTCTGTTACGTATTCCTTGAAATACGCAATACCGGTAAACCTGCTTTTTTCTTGTCATACTGAGCCTTGGCGAAGTATCTCGTGAGATTCTTCACTACGTTCAGAATGACATTCACAGGTGAGTTCATGCGCGGGCCGCACCGAATACCAACGGAAATCATCGCCCTGGCTAGTAGCACCAGACTGAGAAACTGCAAGTGTAAGGTTTGTATGTTCGTGGTAGCCGGAGCGCAGCGGTGCGTAAAAATAAAAAAACTTTGCCCTTTTGCACATTTTAACATATTAAGCCGTATGTTACAACTAAACCGAGTTGGAGCGCGGGCCGCACCGTGTACCAGCGGTCAGACCTACCATTGCCCATACCGCCATCGACGTAGAGAATGTAAGCATTTCTCGTGTCGCCGTAGGCGCCGGAGCGCAGCGGTGCGAAAAATAAAACTTTTGCCCTATATGCGCATTTTAACATATTAAGTTGGTCGTTGCAACTAACCTGAGTTGGAGCGCGGGCCGCACCGATAGCCAATCAGTAACGTCGTGCCCGTAAAGATAGCCCGAAACACGGAAACTGAAACACTGCCGCGTGCCGCCACGGTCGCCGGAGCGCAGCGGTGCGTAAAATAAAAAACTTTACCCTTCTACGAGTGTTTAACCCAAATAGAATACACCTAAAAGCAATGTTTTTGCCTATCTCGGCGTTAAACTCGCTTGTCGTAGCACGCAGGCACGGCAAGAGGCGTTTTGGGTGTATTGACCGTGATTTTTCCGTAAAAATGTATTTTATATGGAGTTATACACTCGTCCTAATTATAGCAAAGGGCAATTTTATTTGCAAACTTTTTATACGTTGGATTTTAATGCACTTTTCTGTTTTTTGTAGGTGGAATTGGCTTCGTCAATAAGATTTTTATTGGCGGGCTTAGGTTCGTAGTAGCCGCGTGTGTTCATCTGCGTATATATCGAATACTGGTTTTCGGCAACGCCCAAAAGATTTGTAGAAAAATTTTTGCGCATAGATTTGGTGCTACCTTCAAACAGCGCGGTCGTATAAAGAGCCATAAGCTGTTTTTCGGATTCAAGCATATCCTGAAGCGCGTCCTTTTCGTTTAACATGCAATCGCTTTTTGTAAGTTTCATTTTCAGCCCCCCAAAACGTTTAAAAGCGCGTTATAACGCTGTTCGTGTTCGTCCGCAATTTTCGTCATACATTCGGCAAGTTCCATATCGGTAAGTGTTTTCGAATACGCCCTTGCCTTTTTGCAGATAAGACCTTCGGCGCAAAGCGCGTCGGAGATGAGTTCAAGTTCCTTTGAAGTTATGTCCTGCATAAAAAATACCTCCGCATAATGTTTTGACTTATGCGAAGGTTTTTATTCGGAAATTGAATTTATTTAGTTTACTGCTTTTTTTCGCCGCCGAATATATCGGCTTCGGATACGCTGTGCGCCGAAATTATCTGATAGTACGGGTCGGAAGAAAAATCGCGCTGTTTTGTGTACTCGCCGCCGAGAGCTTCGATAGCGTATTTAAGTTCCTGATACTCGATAAACGGAATATTCTCTTCGTCTATTTTGTCTAAAAGATATTTCAGCGCGCGCTCGTCGCCGTAGGACGCAAGATAGCTTGCGTGCATGGGAACGTTTTCTATATCGCCGCGGAATTCGCTGAGCAAAATTTCGAAAACCTTGTCGTTTTTTACTACCGAACGCGACATTATTTCAAGCATATATTCCCTGTCAACGCCCTTAGAATAATTTTCAAGCGCTTCACTAATTACAAGGTCGGCTTTTTCCTTTATGAAGTCCACGCACCTGTTTTTCATATCTTCGTCGTCGGTGGAAACGAGTATGGTCATATACTTTTTTATAGCCTTGTCGTCAGCGCCTATTAAATTCATTGCATACTCGCGCTCGGCTTCCGTGCCGTCTAAAAGCGGCATAAGTTTTTCCACTTCGGCTTTGCTCTCTATTGCTTCGCACAAGAATTCGGAAACGGGGATTTCCTGCTTAATATGTGCCCGCAAACACTTAATAAGCTCGTCGCCGTCCATTTCGCCGTAGTACTCGCGCGGGGTTTTTCCAAGCGACTTTATAGTGGTGTCGCCGAAGCGTTGATAAAGCTGGGGAATTACGTCTTCCCATTCGCTTTCGTTGTATTTTTCGGAATTCTTCTTGACGTATTCGGCGAGCTTTTCGTCGAACATACCGTCGAAATCGTACAGTTTCATATTTTCTCCGTAATTTTTTGAACGCGCTCTTCTTCTATATCGAAAAACGCGCATACTCCGCCTTCTGCAACGACGGCTTCCTTTACGCCCGACCGCATAAATATTGCGGCGCAAAGCGCGTCCACGTCCTTAGCCGCATCCAGCCGCCCATCGTTTTTCAACTCGTCGTAAATGCTTTCCGCGGCAATCGCAAACGCCTTGCCGTGCTCGTCGTCGAGTATCGAAAAATGCGCAATGAGCCGCGCATATGCCTGAACGAAGCACTTTTTTTTGTTTTTGCCGAGTGCAAGCTGTTGCATTGTAACGCGCTTATAAACGTTGCATATAACCACGCCGAAGCTATCAAAACGGTTGCGCTCCGCAAGCGCGGTTAAAACGTCTATTTTAAGTTGGTCTTCCAAAAACGCGTTTAAAAGAATATCGCGCACGATACCGTCAAGTTCCGCCTTCACTGCAACCTGCGCCGCAAGGTATTGCAACTCGCCGCCGCCCTTGCCTTCGCACTCGTCAAAGCACCACAGCACGCACGACGACAAATCCAGCTCGGACGAAAGTTTTTGCGCCGCACCCTGCGAAAGCCGCATATATGCCGCAAGCATTTTAAGTGAAGATTCGCGTATGCGTTGCGGAAGTCTGTAAAAATAGCTTAACTCGGCTATATCACCGCTCTTAACCATAGCGCGCGCCGCATTATAGTAAAACCGCGCGGTTACCGCTTCGGGGTAAATTGTAACTATATCGTCGAAAGCCGAAAAGCTGTCTTCGTACTTTCCGCAGTTGAACGCCGACACCGCCTTAAAGTACAAAACGGTTAAATCGTATGCGTAATCTTCCGAAAGTTTGCAAAACATCGAGTACGCTTCGGCGTGCAGTTTGTTCTCGCAACATACCGTGGCTATTTTATAAATTTCGTCGGGGTTGTCAAGGTCGAGTGAAAGCAACTTTTTTGCAAGTTGCAACGCTTCGTCGCTTTTACCCGCTTCGGTCTTTACCGCGGCAAGCGTAGTAAGCGCCTGAACGTCGTCGGGACGCTTTTTCAAAATGTTTTCGCACTCGGCTTCGGCTTCTTCAATTTTGTCGGAAATAATATTGCACATCGCAATATAGTTGCGGGCGGACGAATATTTTTCGTTGCCTTCGCCCACCTTTGCAAACTCTTCCGCCGCCGCTTCGTACTCGCCGTTTTTCATGCGCGAAATGCCTTCCGAAATAATGTCCGAACAGTCTGCAAGCGCGGGCGGGTATACGAATTTTAAGGGATTTTTACTTGTGGTTAAAAAATCGCGTGCTATCTCTTCGCGCATTTCGCCGTCTATCTCGTTGCACTCGAAAAGCAGCTTATTGTAGTAGTAAGCCGAAAAGTGTTCCGCGCCCAAATTCATATAGCTTACCGCAAGCCCTTCGTAGCATTCGGACATATCGCTCGGCGCGGCAAAGTCCATATACCTGAACCAGCCGTTAACGCACTTTTCGTACAGCCCCAAATCGTCGAAAATTTCGGCGTAAAGCATATACGAATCTTCGTCGTTAAAGCCCAGTTGCGCGTTCTTGTTCAGCATTTTAAGCGCGCCTATAAAGTTGTGGTCTTCGACCATGTCGGCGGCCATGCCTATAAGCCTGTCCGCGCCAAGGTCTATCTTCAATGTTTTAGCCATGTTATCGTAAGATATTATTTTTAAAAGAGTTTTAAAACGTCTTCTTCAAAAAAATCGTAATCGGTGTTGCAATAATGGCAGTGAACGCTCACTTTTCCGCGTTCGACTACTATATTCAAAAGCTCCGCCTTGCCAAGGGGAAGTATTACCCCTTCTATTTTTTTGCGCGAACAGTTGCATTTATATTCGGGAAACGAAAGATACGAGCCATATTTTAAAGTTTCTTCGGCAAAGTACCCGTTAATAATTCCTTCCGCGCCCAGTTTTGAAAGCACGCTAACCACGTCGGAAAAGTTCTGCATAGCGTCTTCGGCTTTGCGCATATTCTCTTCCTTAGCGCCTGGCATAAGCTGCATAACCACGCCGCCCGCGCAAACGCATTTTCCGCCCTGCATTTTTACGCCTATCGCAACGGCGGTATCAATCTGCTCGCTCTTAAAAAAATACTGCATTAAATTTTCGGAAACGTCGCAAGACTTCAACTCGCACGTTCCAGTAAACGGTCTGAAAAAGCCGTCGTCCTTAATTACGGTCATAGTGCCGCCGGCAAGTCCGCCGTCCGCTCCGTCTATATACCCGCGTATATGCCCCGAACTGTCGCCCGAAACGCTTACGGTTGCGCTTCCGTCGCCTGACTTTACAGTCAGCGAAACGGCTCCCTTTTCACTCTTCAAACAGCCTGCCATATAAGCGCATGCAGTAAGCATACCGCCCAGTATTTCCGCGCCCTTTTCGTCGAGATTGTGTATTTTTATAGCGTCGTTTACCATGTCCGTCGTTTCCAGTACGGAAAGCGAAACGTCCATTCCGTAAACAAGCGCCTTATACAGTTTGTTCATTATATGATTACCCTAACCTTAAATTCAAGCGGCAATTTTTGCATAAATCAATACGCACCGGCAACGTTTTAATCTTTGCGGCAGATAAAGTTAATTCTCTGTTCCTTGCTACCGCCAAGGTGCCCTTCGGTTTGCGCCGTAAAGCCTGCCGCGTTCAAAGCCGCCAAAATTTCGTTTTCCCCGTATATATATTGCGTTTGACGCTCGTCCGAGCGCGTGTAATCTCCGTCCGTCCTGCGCGAAAACACGGTAATTTCCATATCAACACAGTCTTCTTTCAGCGTGTTAAACCACATGTACGAAAGCTCTTCCCTGTCTTCGCAAAATACGTTTGAACCGATGATATGTTTGAGTTTATACTCCGAACTTATATCGAATATAAACGCGCCGCCCTTTTTCAAACTTGCGTAAATCCTTTTAAAAGTTTGGCACAGCTTGTCTTTGGGAACGTAATTTATACAGTCGTTTACGGCGGTTATAAAATCGCACTTAAAGTCGAGCTTCAGCTTTGTTACGTCCTGCAATAAAAACTGCGCCGCAACGCCTTCGCTC
Organism: uncultured Clostridia bacterium; assembly: GCA_964592605.1. Classification (GTDB taxonomy): domain Bacteria; phylum Bacillota; class Clostridia; order Christensenellales; family Borkfalkiaceae; genus Coproplasma. The sequence goes on from CAZQFP010000001.1 coordinate 36,636, forward strand.
CTTGCAATTTCCACAGCCCTATTCAGCATTTGCGGCGATATATCTGCGCCCCAAACGTCAAAACCCGCCTTATAGAGCGCGCGAGTAAAATAGCCGTTTCCGCACCCTATATCAACTCCGCGCGCGCCGCTTTTTAAGCCCAACGCGCGTAGCGTTTCAATTAAATACTGCGACCATTTTTCATAGCCGCAGTCGTCGTTTAAATATTCAAAAACCGAGCCGAGCGCGGAATACGCTCCCGAATACTCTTCATTTTTCATTTCAATAAATTGTCCGAACTTATCTTTTTAGCCTTTTTGCCTTTCTTGCCGGTGGACTGCAACGCCTTTTCACGTTCGGCAAACAGCTTGTTGTACTCCACGTAAACGGGATCGTTTTTGTGTTCTTCTTCATAGCCGCTTATATCTGCCGAAAGTTTGGCTCTGTCCGCATCGGCGCGTGCAAGGTCTGCGCGGTTAAAAGTGAGCGAAGGAGTTTTAACAGCCGCTTCCGCCGCAATGGGCATTATAGGGCGGGCAATCAGCTCGCTTTTGCCTGCGGCAAGCAGTTCCATTGCCGCTTTTTTGTCGCTTTCCTGTTTTTCAATAGCAAGTTCCTTTTCGCTCTTTTTGGAATTTGCATCTTCCTGCGCCGCTTTTATGTTGGGCGTTACGTACAAATCGAAGCCCCACTGCGTGAACGAAAGCCAGCACATAAGCATAAACGAGAAGCCTATGAATATGAAAATTATCATAGCTATCGTTTCCGCAAAGCCGCCTATAAGATAAATCCATATGGGAATAAGCGAGAAACCCGCCATAAGCACGGTCTGCAAGGGTGTGCCCAAAATCATAACGAATGCGTTTTTGAAAAGCTGACCGAACTTAACGCGGTAACTGTTACCTACCGCAAACAGCCAGCCGCAGTAAACGCCCACGATTACCGTGGCGATTATTACGAAAATCTGCGCCGTAATTGCGCCGGCTACGTTCCCGCCGGTTGCCGCAACAACGTCCTTCCAGTCGCCGATAACAACTGATGCGAATACGAAAATCAAGAGAATAGTAACAGGCAAAACCGTTGAAAAATAACCGACTTTTATGCCGTGGAAAAAGTTTTTCAGCTTAAATTCGCCGTGCGTGTAAAGCATTTTGCGTATACAGTAAGTCGCACCAGATATGCCTATGGAAGCAATAAAGCCGGCAACCAGCAAAAGCGAATAGAACAAAAGGTCGGCGGAAAGTCTTACGCTTTCACTCCAGCCCTGAATATTGGGGTCGAAGGTTATAGCTATACTGGAATTGCCGGGACCAAGCGTTTCCATACCGCTTATATACGCACCGCGGAAAACCATTACGGCGACGCCGGGAACTACCGTTATAAGAACAAAAATGTTCAGCAAAATAAGTTTAAAGAAATTAGACTTAAATATGGACCAAGTTTCGCCCCATCTGCCGCGAGTGGCAGGTTTTCTTATAAAGTCGTCGGCAAGTTCGTTGCCTTCGAGACCGCTTACATTTATAGCCATAAAAATTCCCCTGAATGTAGGATTGCTTGTATTATTCTATCATATAATAACGAATAATTCAACTGTTTTTTAAGTCATTTACGCATTTGTTTAAGCCGAAAAATGCTACCGCAAACCCCAAAACGCTTGCAAGTTTTTTATTGCACCGTTAAAATGCGCTTATAGGGCAAAAGTTTTTTATTTTCGCACCGCTGCGCTCCTGCTCAGACTACGGTACAAGCGTTGGCTTTACTCTGTCAGATGCCGGTCTCAGTTACACTTTGGTAGTCGATTGGCTAGCGGTGCGGCCCGCGCTTCAACTTAATTGCTTTTTTATATCTCACATGCTAAAATGTGCGAAAGGGCAAACGTTTTTATTTTGCACCGCTGCGCTCCGGCTACTTTTACTATGCTGGCAATGCTTACAACCTTACGGTAGGTGGTAGCCTTAACACTGACATCACTGCTTATTGGTTCTCGGTGCGGCCCGCGCATGAACTCACCTGCAAAAACAGGTTTACCCGTATTGCGTATTTCAAGGAATACGTAACAGAAACGTTACGAGTTGAAGGGAACTTTGTCCTGCCTTGCAAAGTTATTGCATGGCGAACTTGACCGTCCTTGCGGTAACGGCGCAAAACAAGTTGCACTTTTATTCGCATTAGCTTTTACGTAAAGCGGGCAGGTCGCCCCCCTTACGGGGGCTTAAATTTAAAAATAAAAGCGGCGTGTGCTTAAAGCTCACGCCGCTTTGTTCATTTAAAAAACTATATTCCCAAAAGAGCCATAAAGCCGTTTATTGCAATTCCCGCAACAACGCCGACCGCGTACAAGGTTACGGTAAGCAAGATATTGCGCTTAATTTTTTTAGTGTTTTTAAAAAGCACAACAAGCCCTATTCCCGCATTTGCGCACAAGCCACCGACAAAACTTCCGAAAAGTATTCCGCCGCCCGTAAACGCACCGGTCAAAATTACGCTTGACGCGCAGTTGGGTATTAGACCGATAAGCGCGGTTAAAAGCGGTTGCCAGTACCTTCCGCCCATAAGCATTGCCGCTTCTATCGATTCCTTTGCGGCGTCCATAACAAAACCCAAAACAAGGTTTACAATTAAAAGATACAGCACAACTTTAAGCGCGTGCAACAGCGGCGACAAAAAGTAAACGTAAACGTCGGATTTTTTGGAATGTGCTTCTTCTTCGGAATGCGCGCGGTAATCGGCAAGGAGTGTTACTTCTTCCAGCTTTTCCTTGGGCAAAATGAAATTGGAAAGATAGCCAATAGCAACGGCAAGCGCAAGTTTAATAAAAATAAGCGGCATAATCCAGCCCGCCACGCTGAATTTGGCAAGCATTATAATAAGTGCTTCGTCGCTGGTTGCAATAAACACCGCAAGCAGTGTACCCGTGCGTATAAAGCCCTTATCGTACAATTTTGCCGCCATTGCCGAAAAGCCGCACTGCGGAATTATACCCGTAGCCGAACCTATAAGCGGCGCAAGCTCGCCCTGCAAAATTTTGCGGTTTTGTGTGAGCGACGTTCTGTGTTCCAAAATCTCAATCAAAATGTAAATTAAGAGTATGAACGGAAACACTAGCGCCGTGTCTATAACCGCGTCCTTTATAATCTCCCACATAGAATAATTTATTGCCTAAGTTGCTTCTTTTTAAACGTACGACCCCGGTTTGCGGGGTCGTACGTTTAAATTTTGTTTATCTCTTTTTGTTTTTATTTTCTTTTTTCGGTTTTAACTTTTCTGTTACGGCTTTTTCGTCGTCAAACGGCATAGGCACAAAATCCGCGTCGGCATAACCAGTTGCCTTGTAACCTTCGTCGCGCGATAAAAGCGTAAGCCTTGTCTGTCCGTCGAACACGTAAAGTTTTTGAGTGTTTACCGTAAGTTTAACAGTGCTTCCCTTAACGGTGTTTGCGTTCGCGGTAACTATAACGTAGCTACCGTCGGCAAGTTTAACTTCGGCAAATACCGTACCGTCAGCTTCTTCAACTTTTTCAACCGTGCCAGAAAGTTCGCCGTCTGCCGCCACGCATATATCTTCGGGTCTTACGCCCAGCCAAACTTCTTTTTCTGCGTTTGCGTATTCGGTAGCCGCAGTAAACCTTTTGCTTATATTTTCGGGCAAAACAATTTCGCAAACGGGCGTAACCGCAACATATTCGCTACCCTGCGCCTTTATTTTAACGTTTTTAATAAAGTTGATAGTCGGCGAACCGATTAAAAACGCAACGTACACGTTAGCGGGGTAATCGTAAAGGTTTACAGGGGTGTCTATCTGCTGAACAAGTCCGTTTTTAAGCACTACAACGCGCGTTGCAACCGTCATTGCTTCTGCTATATTCTTGGTCGAATATATAAACGTGCCCTGCATTCTCGCCTGCAAATTTACGATAATGTTCAGCATATCGGCTTTTAACTTATCGTCTAGGCCGGCAAGCGGCTCGTCAAACAAATACAGCTTGGGTTCGCGCGCAATCGCTCTGCCTATCGCTACGCGCTGTTTTGCCGCGGCGGTCAAAGCCTTGGGTTTGCGGTACAAAATTTCGTTAAGTCCCAAAATGTTGGAAACCGCTTTAACGCGCTGTTCTATAAGCGCCTGCGGCGCTTTTCTCATTCTCAGTCCGAACGCCATATTGTCGAACACGGTAAGCGCGGGATACAGAGTGTTCTCTCTGAAAACCATTGCAATGTCCCTGTCCTTGGGGTCGACGTCGGTAACGTCCTTTCCGTCGATATTCACCGTGCCGGAAGTTGCGTCTTCAATGCCGGCGATAATTCTTAAAAGCGTGGTTTTGCCGCACTTTTCGCCGCCGACAATCGCAATAAATTCTCTGTCGCCCGTTTCAAGGTTGACGTCGTACAATGCGGCTTCACCCGAAGGGTAAATTTTGTTAACGCCGCTCAATTTTAAACTCGACATAATAAACTCCGAAAATCGTATATGCATATAATACCATATTTTTTAATTTTTACCAACGTTTATAACGTGTTTTTTGCGTTAAATTTTTAAAATTCCTTGCGCGCGTAAGATATTTGTGTTAAACTTCGGGTATGAACGCCTTATCTTTCGACGCGCTGATGCAAAAAGAAATTGAAAATTCGGGCGGCGGAAAGCGGCTTTTACTGCACTGCTGTTGCGCGCCTTGCTCGTCGGCGTGTCTTGAACGGCTTGCGCCGCACTTCAAAATTACGGTGTTTTTCTATAATCCGAACATTGAAGACGGCGAATACGAAAAGCGAAAGGCGGAACTTATGCGCTTTATAGCCCAAACGGGCTACGCCGATTACATTGACTGCGACCACGATACTTCACAATTTTTTACCGCCGTGCGCGGGCTTGAAAGAGAAAAAGAAGGCGGCGAAAGATGCAAAAAATGCTTTGAACTCCGCCTTGAAAAGACGGCGCGCACAGCCGACGAACACGGCTACGACTACTTTGCAACCACTCTTACGCTAAGCCCGTTGAAAAACGCGCAAGCTATAAACGAAATAGGCAAAAGTTGCGAGCAAAAAGCTAAATGGCTGTATTCCGACTTCAAAAAGCGGGGCGGCTATCAAAGAAGCATTGAACTTTCAAAAGAGCACAGTCTTTACAGACAGAATTTTTGCGGCTGCGTATTCTCGCGCGGCGAAAACTAAAAAAGGAATTATTTTATGGACATTAACCGCTACACCCCGTCATATGGCGTAAAGAACGAACATTTAACCGCGCTTGCCGACTACTCTACCGAAGAAATTTTTGAAATTCTGTACGCAACTAAAGTTATGAAAGGCAAATTCTGCGCGCACGAAGACACGCGCATTTTAGAAGGCGTAACGATTGCGCTTTTGTTCGGCGATACTTCGCTGAGAACGCGCTCGGCAATAGAAATAGGCGTGCGCCAGCTCGGCGCGGAATGCGTGGATTTGCCGTACAGCGAAGACGATATGCGCGCGGGCGAAAACATAAGCGACGTGGTAAAAGCTATCAGCCGCTACGGCGTCGGTGCGCTTATAACCCGCGGAATAAATTACGACGAACTTAAAGAATTCTGCGCCGTTTCACCCATGCCCGTAATCAATTCCACAAACGACTACTCCACTCCGCTTCAAACGCTGAGCGACTTGTATACTATTTGGGAAAAGAAAAACAAACTCGAAGGTCTTAAACTCGCGTACGTGGGCAAAGGATGCAGTAACTCGGCTTCGCTCATCATGGGCGCCATAAAGTGCGGACTTGACGTTTCCATAGCCACGCCGAAAGAGTATGCTCTGCCCGAAAAAGTTTTAGATAAAGTAAGACAGTACGGAAATCTTTTGGTTACGCAAAACCCTATTGAAGCCGTAAAAAACGCCGACATAGTTTATACAGACAACTATAACTATCACTCGTCGGTAACCGAAAAAGAACGCGAAACTATGGCGCCCTACCAGGTGAACAATTCGCTTATGTCCGTTGCGGCGCACGGCGCGCTGTTTATGCACTCTCTGCCCGCAAACCGCGGCGTAGAAGTTATGCCCGAAATTATCGACGGCAAAAGCAGTCTTGTTTTGGAACAGGCTGAAAACAAGCTCCACGCAGTAAAAGCTACTCTTGCATTACTTATAAAATAGTTACAATAATAAAGCCGCCGCGGCACATGCCGCGGCGGCTTTTTCTGTTTTACACGAAATTTAACACGCTATACCCCTATATATGCGGTAACAAATCAATTACCACGACTTCAGGTCTGTTAAAAAGTCTTAAAGGAAACTCCGAATTACCTAAACCGCGCGATATTATCATTTTAGTTTTTCCGCTCTCGTGTATACCCGAAGTGTATTTTGGGAAAGCCCCCTGCCCGGGCGCATACAAGCCTATGCCCGTAAACGGTATGCGCCATTGTCCACCGTGCGCGTGCCCGCTTAAAACCAACTTATAGCCCGCCTGCACATATTTTTCAAAGTACTGCGGAAAGTGCGCAAGCAAAATATCGGCTTTGCCGTCTTCGTTTAATTTAAAGAATTCGCCCCGCTTTATCGAAGCGCAGTTTACGCCTGCAACCGTTAAACCGCATATATCAGCGGTGCAATCGTCCAAAACCACCGCCCCCGCTTCGGCAATATCGCGCCTGAAAAAGCGGTAGCCCTTGTTGCGCATTTCGTGATTACCCGAAACGAACAGTACGGGTGCAATTCGCGAAAGCGCCGATACAAGCCCCAGCGCGGCGCGACGGTCTCTTTCTCTGTACCTGTGTACGATATCGCCCGTAAACGCTATGAAGTCGGGTTTTTCTTCCATCACTTTTTTTATAAGGCGCGCGTTGTTCTTTGAAAAACTTTTGCCGTGCAAATCGCTGAGCTGCACAATCTTAACGCCGCTTTTCAAACCGCCCGCTTCAACACGGTAACGCGTAGTTTTCAAAAGGCTGTTATTTAGCCATATAAACAGCGCGCAAAGGGCTAAGCCCCCTAATATGCCCAAACCAATCCACAAATAAATCATTATACTTTCTTTACTTCGGCACGAAAAATGCGCTTACCCTGCTCTTTAAACTTGCGCTCGTGCTCGGTCTCAATATCGCCTTCAACGGGTTGCACGGCAAGGTCGCGGCAGACCGAGCAAACTTCAAATCCGCAAGATACAAAACTTTCAAGCGAAAATTCAAAAAAGTTTTCGTCGTCCGTCTTTTGTATTATATAACCGCCGTTACGCAAAAGCCGCTTGTAAATTTCCAAAAAGCGCGGGTGAGTAAGCCGCTGTTTTTTATACCCTTCCTTGGGGAGCGGATTTGAAAAATTTAAATATATTTTCTCAACCGCGCCGTTCGGAATATACTTTTCCAAAACTTCCGCCGCACAGTTCAAAAAATATACGTTTTTAAGGTTTTTATCTTTCGCCTGCTCCAGCGCTTCTATTAAAACGTTTGAAATTTTTTCAACGGCAATAAAGTTTAGGTTCGGGTTTTTCGCCGCTGTTTCGCACACGAACTTCCCTTTGCCGCAACCTATTTCAAGGTGAACGGGGTTGCCGTTATTAAAAATCTTTTCAAAATCAAGGTACTCGCTCAAAGTAGCCGCGCGCTTCATATTCTTGTCCGTAAGATCGGCAACGGTAACAATGTCGCCGCAAGCCGCAATGCGCTCTTCAAGATGACCTTTTTTATGCATTCTCATACCCGTATATTATCATATGCGGAAAGTTTTTGCAAATTTTTATGTGTGAAAGCGCAACGCTTTTATTTTATATTTATTATTGCTTTTCGCGTTTAAAAATATCGGCACGGCATTATAAAACCGAAGTCGGGTGAAAATCAAAAAAATTATCGGGCGTGCGGAGCGTCGGGCGCTACCCTGTACGGAGAAATATTTTGTCGATAATTCAAATAATAGATACATTCACCTTTTACGGTATAGACGTGCTTTTGCTCGCCGTGTTAACCTGCTTTACCGTTCAGCTTTTAAAAGTTACTCTGCTTAAAAAGCTCAACAAAAAACTTATAACCTTTTTACCGTTTGCTTTCGGAACGCTGTTTTACGCCGCGTACGCCGCAATCAGAAATTTAAGCCTTGAATACCTTTTAACGGAATACGTTTCCGTTTTGGAACACGGCGTTTCAGTAGGCGCGGCGGCTACGCTTATTTACGTACTGTACGAACAGTTCGTGCGCGAAAAAAAGAACGGACTTTCAACGGTAGAAAACGTTATAAAAACTCTTATCGAAGGCTACGTGCCGACGGCAAACCTTGAAAGCGTCGCTAAAAAAATTGCCAAAGCTATTGAAAAAGACGTTACGGGTAGCGGAGCTGAACGCGCAAAAGAAATACTTTTGGAAAACACTGAAGAAGGCGTAACCGAGCACGATATTCAGCTTGTTGCAACGCTGATTATAGAAACTCTTGCGCACACTTCAATAAAGTAAAGTAGCAAAACATCGTTATACCAAAAAAACGGGCGGTGCAGGCGTTAATGCCTGCACCGCTTGTTTTTAAATTTCAGTTTATATTGCCTATATCTATTTTGTACACTATCTGCATACGCGTAAGCAAATCGTCCTTAAACGCTTCGTAGTACTTGTTGTTGTACTTATAAAGCAATTCCTTAGCGCCCAACACGTCGCAGTCGCTCTCTACAAATTTTTCCGTAAGCGATTCAAGCCTTGACTGCAATTCTTCCTTGCACGCATTTAAAACTCCTGAAGGAACGCTCGCCTGCCGCGAGTTCTTTTTAGGCTCGCTCGCTTCGGTAACGCCGTTTATCTGCGCCTTTGCGTTAAAGCCTATGGTAAGTTTAGGAACGCCGTTTTCAACGCTTAGTCCTACGCTTCCCGAAGCGTCTTTAAGTCTCAGCGTGTAGCTCAGTCCTTCGTACTCGCAAGGCACGACGGCAATATGCACTTCGTTTTTTATAATGTCAAGCGCGAACGACTGCTTGTCGTCAAGTACACCTACATACGCGCCGTCTTTGAACATTACGGTTTTTCTTGCCGAATAGTCGGCTTCCTGCATCGAGCTTTCGCTTGAACCGCCGCCACCGCCGCCTTCACTTCCGCCGGAACCGCCGCTACCGCCTGAGCCACCGCCGCCGCCCGAACTTTCACTGCCCTGTTCGGGGGCTTCACCGCCCACGCTGTCGCCACCGCCGCCGCCCTGCGAAGTGCCGGGTTTATGCGCTTCTACAAGCGGCATATAGCACATTCCGCTCGGCGAATACTGCATCATTGCAATATCTTTCAAGCTGACGGTAGAAACGTTAGCCGACTTTTTAAGCTCTTCCGAAAGCACTCTCTGCACCGAAAGCGCGTTCAAATCGGTAATGGGCGTATGGTTGCACATTAAATCGCACGATTTGCCGTCGAACATTGCAACCAGCGTGGTAAGTTCGGAAAAAGTATTTCGGTAAAAGCAATCTAAAATTTCGAATATATTGCCGTTCTGACAGGTTTTGCCAAGAACTATCAACTTGCAGAATAAAAGTTTGGGGTAAAAGCCCGTTTTGGAATTTATTTCGTTCAAAGCGTCGGCAACCGTAAGCCCCCTACCCTGCACGGCGGTGTAAGTTATCGCTTCACCGCTCTGCGAAGGTTGCGGCACGGCAAGCTGTGCGGTAACCACAACGTCGCCTTCTTCCAGTTCTATGCCTATGGCCGTTATTATAGAAGTTTTACGTATGTCCACAAGCCCGTAGTCGTTCGTAAAAAACAATCCCAAAAGCGCTATTAAAATCGCCCAGTAAACCAACACAGAAAATCTGCTTATCGCACGCAAACGCTTCATCTCTTTTCTCTCCTTTTAAGCGCCCATGCACAGAGCGGAATTATTATTGCAAATATCAGCATTGCAATCCACATCCATTTTCCGAAGAAGGTGGCAACCGCCGAAAAGCTGTTGTTGAAAACCAAGGTAAGCGCAAAAATTATTGCGCTCATTGCAAGCGACCACACCATTGAATTTTTGTACCCCGTGCAGTCTGAAATGCAGTACACCGAAAACTGAATATTGAGTAGCACGCTGAACAGCATAACGATTTCCATAACGTACAAGAATATCAAATCTATTCTTCCTATAACTTCTATCGCGGGGAAGTGCACAGCTATCTGCGTAATTGCAAACTGGCGTATGGGAGCAATGTTTCCGTAAATTGCAACAAACGTTGCAAGGAATACAAGCACCAGAAGCGCGCCGCCGACGTATGAAAGCGTTATTTTTGCGGCGTCTCCCTTTTTGTATTTGAAATGCCCCATCATCATAAGTAGCCAGCAAGGCTCTACAAAATGGAAAACCGTACTATATGTGCCGCCCAACACTCCGGTAGCCGGCGTTTTTAATACGGGCAGAAGGTTGGAAAAATCGGCTTTTCCGAGCGACATCGAAAGTATTGCGATAAACGAAACTACAAACAGCGGAAAGCAGAAATCCGCACATCTGCCCACGTTTCCCAAGTCCTTGCTTCCCGCATACACGGAAAAGAAGAAAAAGGGCAAAAACGCCATAAGCGAAGGTATGGTATCGTAAAAAATGGACTGCACGTACAGCTTTTGTTCAAGCACCGTAAATATGGTGCACGCAATGAAAAATAACGCGAAAACGCCGTATATTATGCGGGCAACCACGTTTCCGAACGTGTTTTCAAGCAGTCCGAAAAACGTTTTGTCAGTGCGCGAACAAAGATAGCTCACCGCCCATATTACAATTCCCGTAACCACAAAATTTATCGCGGCGGAAAACAGCAAATCTCTTCCGCTTATCAGGCTTAGCGCCGTAGGGTAAGTTATAACTTTGGTAACCACCGTATACGCCAGCATTATAAAACATATCTGTCTTACCGAAATTTTCATTTTCTTTTAAGTCTCACTTTGTCGCCCGTATTCAGCGACTCCGGTCTTTTGTTTAGTTTAAATATATTGGCTTTTACCATGCTGTCGTACAAATCACTCTTGACAAGCGGCGCAAACGGCGTTAAAAGCGGCGTTCCGTAGCTCTGTTCGCCCGTAAGATATGCCACGAGATAGGCCACGAAAATTATTATACCGAAGGGTCCCACACTACCCGCCACAATAAGGAAAATCCAGCGCAAAGTAGACGTTATTTCAACCATATTCGGCACCGTATAAAGTCCGATTGCCGAAAACGCAATAATTATAATAGCCGGCGTAGATATTATTCCCGCCTTAACCGCGGTATCGCCCAGAACGAGCGCGCCAACGACTGAAAGCGCAAGTCCAACGTACTTTGGCATTCGTATCGACGCTTCCGTTAAAACTTCCAGTAGGAACAGCGTTAAAAACATTTCCACACTCGGCGAAACCGGTAGTCCCGAAACCGAGCTTGAAATTTTTAAAAGTAGCTGGAAGGGTATAAGCTGTATTTTGAACAGCTGCGCACCGATATACAGCGCGGGCAAAAGAATACCTATCAGCAGTGCCGAAACGCGCAAAATTCTCAGCGTTGTCGAACGGTACGAAGTAACATAATAGTCTTCCACCGACTGAAAATCTTCAACCAGCATATAGGGCACGGTTAGCGCAATGGGCGAACCGTCCACAATTATTCCCACTCTTCCTTCGCAAACCTTGGCGCAGAAAATATCGGGCTTTTCGGCAGTGCCGCAACGCTTAAAAAGCGAGCGCGGCTTTTTAGATATAAACTGCGCCACGTACGAAGAATCGGGCACAAGGTCTATATTGCCCTTTAAAATTTCCTTTTCTATGCGCTTGGGCAATCCCTTATCGCACACGCCTTCAATGTAAACAATCGCCACCGCCGTGTCCGAGCGCTCGCCGATATTTATAGTTTTAACCTGTAATTTTTCGCTCTTTATACGCTTTCTCACCAGCGCAAGATTGGTCTTTATATCTTCGATAAAACCTTCGCGCGGGCCGCGTACTGCAATCTGCGTGGGCGGTTCGGCAACAGCTCTTGCGGGCGGATTTTTCAAACCAATTATAAAGAAGTCCTTTTCGCCGTCTATAAAGAGTACGGCGTTACCGTTTGAAACTTCCTTTATAGCGTCTTCCATTTTGCCGCCGTCCTTAACTTCGGGCGAAGCGAGCAAAAGTTTAACGTCCTGAACTGTTGCGTTTTTTTCAACGTCGCGCAGCGGCTTTGCAACAAGCTCGCCCAAAAGCTGTTTGTCTGCAAGCCCGTCGGCGTAAATTGCCGCAAACTTTTTACCGCCGCCGGACATAAACTCGTAGACGAGTATGTCTTCGCTCGTTAAAACGTCCTTAACGGCTTTAATATTCTTTTCAAGTGTAACCATACAATTACTTTTTGTATTTTTTTATAAATAATTCAAAACAACAAAACATTTCCCATTCCCCCGCTTGTCATTCTAAGCCTTCGGCGAAGAATCCCATAAAAAACCGCTACAAAATGGGGCCCTTCGCCAAGGCTCAGTGCGACAGATACAAACCTTCCCCCGCCCCAAAAAATTTTAAAAATTTTCACAAAAACACTTGACAAGCAATACTATGCAATGTATAGTATTAGACAAAACGGGGTATTTGTATGGATATACAACTTAAAAAAGGAATTTTAGACGTTTGCGTTCTCCATGCAATTTCCAACGGAGAAAGCTACGGCTATAAAATAATCAGCGATTTGCAGGGAGTTATCGAAATTTCCGAAAGCACTCTCTACCCCATTTTAAAGCGGCTTGAAGCGGCGGGCTACGTAACAACGCGAACGGCTGAATACAGCGGCAGACTTCGCAGATACTATAAAATAACTACTCTCGGTTTAAAAAGGCTTGTTTCGGGAAAATGCGACCTGCTTGAAATAAACCAAATTTACAAAAAACTGTTCGGAGGGAAAATATGACCTATAACGAATGGCGCGACGAACTTAAAAGCAATTTATTGTGCGTTTCCGAAAGCGAACGCAGGCGCGTACTCGACTACTATGCCGAAGCCTACGCAGACAGGCGCGAAGCGGGTTTTACCGAAAAGGAAATTATAGACTACTTCGGCGCACCCTACGACGCGGCGCAGAGAATACTCGGCGAAGGTCAAAGCACTAACGACTACTACGAGCAGCCGCAAGAAGATAAAAAATCTTCCCGCCGCGAAGAAAGAGAGCGCATGCACGCCGAAAAGGAACGTATACGCCGCGAACGCCATTCCAAGCGCGCCGACGATTTTGACGACGTCTTTTACGAAAACGGCAACCGTAACGAAAACCGTTACGACGGGTACGATAACGCAAGCTACAACAGCCAAAGCGCACCCCCTTCGTACACTCAACACGAACAGCGCGGAGACTACACCTGGGTATTTGTACTGCTGTGCATACTTTTCGCCATTCCTATCTTCTGGGTAGTTATGGCAATGGTCGGCGTAACGATAGGCTTTTGCGTAGCCCCCTTCGCGGTTCTCATCTCTGGCGTGGCTTCGGTGGGCGCGGGCATAGGTCAGCTTTTTGTGGACCCGGTAGGCGGCGCAATAACCATCGGCTCGGGACTGATAATCTTCGGCATAAGTTTAATTTTAATGCCGCTGTGCTTCAAGCTCGTAAAATGGATGTGGAAACTATTTCACATGTTCTTTGCCTGGCTTAGAAGATTTTTCAGCGGAAGGGAGAAAATATAATGAAAGGATTTGTAAAAGTGATTATTGCAGGTGCGGTTATAATAGGTTTGGGTATAGCGGTTTTACTTATAGCGTTGGGACTGAACGGCTGGTCGTTCACCCCTAACTTTGAAATGCAGGACTTCGCCGCCGAACAGGAGAACACTTCTCTTTCGGTCAATCTCGACGCAGGCAGACTTAAAGTTGAATATCTTGAAGACGGTAGCGACAAAATTCAGATTACCTACCCCACCGCAAAGGGCTGGGAAACCACTATTTCTGAAAACGGCGGCAAACTTACGCTTGTCGGCAACAAACACAACTGGTACACGTTCACATGGGGCGTAACCTTCCCCGAAACGGTAATTAAAATTCCCAAAAACACAATCGGCACCGTTGATATAACCTTGAACGCGGGCACCGTTGATCTTGCCGGCGGCGAATACCAAAGCGTAAAAATTCAGGTCAATGCAGGCACATGCAACGTCGGCGAAATAAGCGGTTGCAATACGCTCGATTTAACGGTAAACGCAGGCACGTTAAACGTGGAAGGCGCGCAGTGCAACAAGGTTACAAGCGAAGTTAACGCCGGCTCTGCCACTATTAAGAAGATTGACAGCGCGCAAACCGACGTTACCGTAAGCGCAGGCTCGGCAACGCTTGCCTTCACGGGAGCTAAAACCGAGTACAACGCTACGGTAGACGTAAGCCTTGGCAAATGCGAAGGTTTGGAAACGCAGTCGGGCAACGGCGACAAAAATATTTCAATAAACGTTTCGGCAGGCTCGGCAAAAGTATCGTTCTCAAACTAACACTATTGTCATTCCGAGTAAAACGAAGAATTCCCCAATACAAGCGCAACACAACGCGAATAATCCCATAATTCACCAAACTTCACAAAGTTGACAACAAAATATACAAATGCTAAAATACAGCCGTATACAACGGCTGTATTTTTTTACTAAGGTGAACATATGAAATTTGATTACAATGCGGAATACTTCAATCCCGAACACGTTTTGGAATGCGGACAGACCTTCCGCTTTTCCCCGTATAAAAACGGCTATCTCGTCAACTCTGCGGACAAAATCTGCTACGTTTACACCGACGGCGATAAAACGGTTGTAGAAAGCGACGACAATGACTATTTTTACAACTATTTCGACCTTGACCGCGACTATAAAAGCATTGTGGAACGCGCAAAAGTCCACAATATTCCCCTACTTACGCGCTCGTGCGAGCTGTGCAAGGGACTGCGGCTTTTAAACCAGAACCGCGAAGAAATGCTGTTTTCTTTCATTATTTCGCAAAACAACAACATACCGCGCATAAAGGGCATTATCTCGCGCATATGTGCGGGGCTAGGCGAAAAACGTGAGTTTTTAGGCGAAGAATATTTCACCTTCCCCACCGCGCAAAAACTTACTTCGGCTGGCAAAGAATTTTTTAAAAACGCAGGTTGCGGCTACCGCGACAGCTATCTTGCCGAAACGTCCGCAAGGGTATGCGCCGAAGGACTTGCCCAGCTTGAAAACCTGCCCACGGAAGAGCTTAAACGCCGCCTTTTAACCTACAAGGGCGTCGGCGGAAAAGTTGCCGACTGCATTTCGCTTTTCGGCTTTTCAAAACGCGACAGCTTCCCCGTAGACACGTGGATTGAAAAAGTGTACCGCGAAGACTTCGGCGGCGAGCTTACCGACAGAAACAAAATAACGCAATACTTTATGTCGCTGTTCGGCGAAGACGCAGGTTATATTCAGCAGTATTTATTTTACGGAAAACGGCAAAACTTATAGTATGCCCGATTACTTTTCACACATTATCGTAGCCGAAAAAATTTACGAACGGCTTGAACCTGACTTAAAAGAAAAAATAACTAACCAGACCCTGTACTTTTTGGGCTCGCAAGGACCCGACATATTTTTCACGTACAGCGCAAAACCCACCAAAACCAATTTAGGGCGGGTTATTCACGGTCGTAGCGCGGTTGAAGTTTTTACCGCTCTTACAAGCGCAAACCCTTCGTATGCGGCGGGCTTTGCCGCACACTACGCGCTAGACAGTATGCTTCATCCCGCAGTATATGCGTACGAAAGCGGTAAGCGCTCCCCGTTTGCGCACCAGCGCTTTGAAAAAGATTTGGGGCTGTATATAAGCAAGTTTTACCGCACGCGCCGCACGATTTTACAGCGCGAAAAGATACTTGAATGCACCTTTGCCATTTACGACAGCGCAAAACTTTTGGACGACGAAATTACGGTTACCGGCGTTGAACGTTGCTTAAAGCGCCACTTCGAATACACCCGCTACCTTTACCGCACTAAAAAGCAAAGCTATAAGTGCCGTTTCGATTTCTCGTCGCTTGCCGGCGCGGTTGAAGACGCCGTAACTTTGGGCGCGGAGTGCGTTAAATGCGTGCTTACTGGCGATATAAACGCTGAAACTTTCGAAAGAGAATTTCTGCAACATTAACCATAACTGTCATTTTGAGTGAAACGAAAAATCCCACAATACAAATGCAAAGCCTTACAAAAAATCCCGTTATAGCAAGAAAAAACAATTAAAGACCGCGGAAAGTCAAACATATTCCGCGGTCTATTCTATTATTTTATCGTATATATTCTTTTCAAGTAATTTCTCGTACAGCTCGTCTTCGGTAATCTCGTCGATAAATTTGTCGCCGTAAATCTGCAAAACCAGATACCTGCTTCCGTCCAAAAAGCGCAAGGCGTCGCGGTACGTCGCCGCTTCGTCCAAAATTACGTAACGGATGTCCTTGCCCCGCTTTTTCTTTCTCAGCGCAAAGTTTATCTTTTTTGCAGGCGGGCTCTTTGCAAATACCGAACCGAACAACATTACCGCAGAACTCAAAAGCGACATATTGTGAAATGCAAAAAAGTACAGCAAAACCATTGCCGCAACAACCAGCACGTTTATAGCTCTAAGGCATATATTTGCGGCTTTGGGCTTCAAAAATTTGCACAAAACGCACTTTGCAACTCTGCCGCCGTCCAAAGGGTAAGCGGGCAACAAATTCAGCAAAAGCATACCTGCGCTGGCGTAAAAAACGGTGTCGGTATATGCGTAGGTTACTGGGTAAAACCACCACAGCCCCCCTATTATAAGGCAAATAACGCAGTTTACCGCAGGACCGGCAAGCGCAAGTTTCGTTTCGTCGGCAAAAGAAATTCCTTCAATGTCGCACACCGCCGCCGCGCCGTAAGCCATAAGCGAAACCTTACTGCACTCATACCCCATTTTCGCCGCGCAAAATATATGACCGCACTCGTGTAAAAGTGCGGTCAGTGCGCATATTATAAATTCGGGAAATCCGCCGAATATTGCGCAGAACAGTCCCACCGCAAAGAACAGCGGGTGTATTGTTATTTTCACGAATTCCAGACGGGTACTACGCCCGAAAGCGTGTAGCAGTTCAAAAGAGTGTCGCCGTCGTACATAGAAACTTTAATTTCGTTTTCGCCGTCGCTGTAACCTAAGGGCAGGTTCGCAGCAATCTTCGTTCCCTTTTCGGCGTAAACGTTTGTAAGCCCGGTAACAACGCTTTTAAAGGTAGACGAGTGCGCAATCTGCACCGAATACAGTCCGTCGCTTTCGCTTATGGAAGCAACCGTACCGCCGCACACGGGATAAACCGCTCCCTTTTCGGTAAACGAAAGCACACCGTTAGAAGCAACGGTAATTTCCGCGTCGGAAAAATCGCTTACAACCGGCGTTAAAGTAAAGCTGGTGTACGCGGGTTCTTCCGCCGTAACAGTGCCGTCCTTGAACGAGCCGATAAACGTATTTATAGCGCTTTGCGGCATAAGCATATTTGTTATGAAAATAGCGAACGCAATTACGCAAACGGCGATAAGCTCGCTAAAAAGCACAATACTTCCCTTGTCGCGCGTCAGCTTTTTAAAGGGCGCGTTAGTATTTTCCTTTTCTTCGGCGTTTACCGGCGGATCGGACAAATCTTCGGCGTAAACGTACGCGCCTACGCGCTCGTTAACGCTGTCCACAACAAGTTCTTTCAAATCGTCCTGCTGTTGCGGCAGCTTTTCCGCCGTCTTGCGCTTGAAAAGATTAAAACTCTTCTTTTTTACAACGTTTACGGTGCTTACGGGTATTTCAAGCATCTCGGCATAATCAAGTTCCTGATTCATATCTTTCTCCTAATTTTTAAGTCTAAGATAATGTATTCAGTGCCTAATTTATTTAGAACAAAATTTTTAACCGCGGCATATAATGAACGCCACCAAGCATTAAAAAACCGCCGACTGCAGAAAATTGCAATCGGCGTTAAAAACAATATATTTAATTTAAAAACTCGGAAGTCTGTCCGAAAGACAAGCAAACTGTTCGGGCGAAAGCGTTTCGCCGCGCGCCTTAATATCAATTCCGCACTCGCAAAGTATGCGTTCCGCGTCTTCGCGCGAAAGTTTAAACGAGTTCATCAAATTGTTTGCAAGCGTCTTTCTGCGCGCCGAAAACGCCGCACGCACGGTCTTTTTGTAAGTTTCCGCGTCCTTTACGGCAATTCTGCCGTCTTGTATAACAAGATTTACTACCGCGCTGTCAACGTTAGGGCGCGGGTAAAAATACGTGCGCGGCACTTTTTTAACTGTCGTTGCCTGTGCTCTCAGCGCTATCGCCGCCGTTATCGCCCCGTATTCGGGCGTGTTCGCCGCCGCACAAAACCTGTCTGCAACTTCTTCCTGTACCATCACGGTAAGGCTCTTGCACTTTTTGCTCTCTTCCAAAAATTTCATAATTACGGGCGTTGTAATGTAATAAGGAAGGTTCGCCACCACAAAATATTCGCCGGTTTTTTCTTCAAGCGCCTTCAAATTAACCTTTAAAAAGTCCTGAAAAACTATTTCAGCGTTTTCAACGCCGGCAAGCGTGCGTGCAAGCACTCCTTCAAGCGTTTTGTCTACTTCAAAAGAAATAATCTTTTTAACGCGCTTTGCCACCGCGCGCGTAAGCGTACCAGCGCCGCAACCTATTTCTATAACGGTATCGTCCGCACCCGCGCCCGAAAGTTCGGCAATTTCGTCTAAAAGCGCTTCGTCGGTAATAAAATTCTGCCCGAATTTCTTTTTAAAGCCGAAACCGCTCGCCGCAATGGCACTTTTAACGTCATTTCCCATATTTTAGCCGCCCGATAAAATGTATAAAGCAATTATAACAACTTAAACTAAGATTGTAAACGAAATTAAACCGTTTGCCATACTTCCGATAAAAAAGCCCGCGAGCATCGCTCGCGGGCTTCAATCTTTATATCGTCAATTCAGTTTTTTAAAAAGCCTATGCGCGTTTTGCCACACAACGTCCGTCATTATTTCAACGCTTTCGCCGCGAAGCTCCGCCATATTTTGCAAAATTTCGGGTATGCTTTCGGGCGTGTTCGGATACTGCCCCGCTTTTGATTTTGGCGCAAGATACGGGCTGTCCGTTTCGGTCAAAAGCCTTTCACCGCTTATCGCGGCAATACTTTTTCTTGCGCGCTTACTGCCAGAATACGTGCTTGTACCGCCGAAAGAAAAGTAAAAGCCCATTTGTTGCAATTCAAGCGCAATTTCAGCGGAATGAGAATAACAGTGCATAAGCGCGCCGTTTTTCAGCAAACTTTTATGCTCTTTAAGCATATTAAGCATATCTTCCGCACAGTCTCGCGAATGTATCTGCACAGGCAAGCGTAATTTGTCGGCAAGCTGTAACTGCCGCACAAACATTTGCTTTTGTAACGGCTTATCGGTATCGGGGTAATGGTAATCAAGCCCTATTTCGCCGATAGCAACGCACTTTTTGTCGTTTGCAAGCTCTTCCACCCTTTCAAGGTCGCCTTCTCTGCATTTTGAAAGCTCCGTTGGATGTAAACCTGCCGTAAAGTAAACGCAAGAGTACTTTTTTGAAAGTTCTCGGCTGAACTCGCTTGACGGTACGTCAAACCCCGCCGCAATCACCTTATGCACGCCCGCCGCTTCCAGTCTTTCAAAAAACGCGTTCAAATCGCCGTAGTGTCCGCCGTCAAGGTGGCAATGCACGTCGATAAACTTCACGAAAGCAAGCTCCCGTCGGGCAAATCTTTTTCGGGCGAAACCAAACTAAGCGTACCGTCGGGCGCTTCCGCGCACACAATCATACCTTCGCTTAAAAGCCCTTTCATCTCGCGCGGCGGCAAATTGCAAACAACTATAACCTTTTTGCCGACCATCTCTTCGGGCGTGTAATACTTTGCTATGCCCGAAAGTATTGAAAGCGTTTTGCTTCCCACTTTCACCGTTTCGTGCAACAGTTTGCTCTTTTTAACGGCTTCGCACGCAATAACCGTGCCCGTGCGCATCTCTATCTTTGCAAAATCGTCTATGGTTATCTGCGGTTTGCTTTCAATTTCTATCTCTTCCACAACGCTCTCCTTTTTAGTAAACGCGGGTAAAACGTCTTCCTGCTTAATCCTTTCAAACAGCGTCTGCGGCGCCAAAGTAACGCGGTATTCCTTTCCGCCTTCGGTTGCGCCTACTTCGGCAAGTATCTTTTCGGCAGTTGAAGGCATAAACGGCTTCAACGTCTGTGCGCCGACTTCCAACGCGTTTAAAAGATTATATAAAACTGTGCTAAGCGTTTCGCGCTTGCTCTCGTCCTTAGCCAAAATCCAAGGACAGGTTTCGTCAATGTACTTGTTCGCGCGGCGGAACAGCGTCCACAGCGCGTCCAACGCTTCGGCAACCTTATATTCTTCCATCTTCGCGTCAACCTTTTCACACACTGCGGAAAGAGTGCTGCGCAAATCTTCGTCGAAGTCCGTTTTTGCCGAAGTTTTTTTAGCAACTCCGCCCAAATACTGGTTTGTCATAGAAACGGTGCGTTTCAACAAATTGCCCAAAGTGTTTGCAAGATCGGAATTTATGCGCTCGCACATAAGCTCAACCGTTATAATTCCGTCGTCCTGATATGGCATTTCGTGTAAAATGAAATACCTTACCGCATCCACTCCGAAAACGTTTGCCAGCTCGTCCGCGTACAATACGTTGCCTTTGGACTTTGACATCTTGTCGCCGCCCTGCAACAGCCAGGGGTGCCCTAAAACGCACTTAGGCAGCGGCTGACCCAACGCCGTTAAAAATATAGGCCAGTAAATGGTATGGAAACGCAAAATGTCCTTACCTATAACGTGCACGTCGCAAGGCCACCACTTTTTGTAAGCGTTTTCGGGTTTTTCCACGTCGTAACCAACGCCCGTTATATAGTTTGTAAGCGCGTCCAGCCACACGTATACGACGTGCTTATCGTCGAAGTCCACGGGCACGCCCCATTTGAACGTCGAACGCGAAACGCACAAATCCTGTAATTTAGTATTTAATTTTCCGCTCTTGGCAATGGCGAGAATTTCTTCGTCGCTCTTTGCCGCGTCTTCTTCGCACAATAAAAAATTGTTAAGCATTTCGCGCTTGCGCGATGCGGGTTTAATAAATTCGGGATGGCTTAAAATATGCTCCACAAGTCTAGGCGCATATTTACCCATCTTAAAAAAGTACGCATCTTCGCGCGCGGGTTTTACTTCTCTGCCGCAGTCGGGGCACTTTCCGTTTACAAGCTGGCTTTCCGACCAAAAGCTCTCGCACGGAGTGCAGTACAATCCTTCGTACGCGCCCTTGTAAATATCGCCCTGCTGGTACAGTTTTTTAAATATTTTTTGAACCTGCCGCTCGTGATAATCGTCGGTAGTGCGTATGAATTTATCGTACGAAACGCCCATTAAGTCCCAAATGCGCTTAATTTCGCCCGAAACTTCGTCTACGAACTGCTTGGGCGTAACGCCGCGGTCGGCGGCTTTCTGCTCCACTTTAAGCCCGTGTTCGTCCGTGCCCGTCATAAAGAATACGTCGTAGCCCTTAGCGCGCTTAAACCGCGCAATGCTGTCCGCAAAAACGCTTTCGTAGGTGTTGCCTATATGCGGCTTGCCCGAAGTATAGGTTATAGCCGTAGTCAAATAAAACTTCTGCTTCATAATTTAACTCCTTCAAAATTTTAACATAATCGCCGCCGATTGTAAATAAAAATAACTTATGAACGCAATTTTTGCGGTAATCTTCATCTCATCGCTGATAGCAATAACCTTTATCGAACCCGATAAACTTCTTCCGTCTCTTCTCGGCGGCGCGCAAAACTCCCTTAAAATGGCGGTTACTCTCTTTTGCATATACGCCGTATGGATGGGGCTTAGCCGCCTTGCCGAAAAAAGCGGACTTTCTAAGGGCGCGGCGCGCGCGTTAAAGCCGCTTTCGCGCAGGCTCTTCAAAACGCAGAACGAAACCGCGCTTGAAAGCATTGCAATGAATCTTTCGTGCAATCTTTTGGGTATCGGCGGCGCGGCGACGCCGTACGCAGTTAAAGCTATCGGCGAGCTTGAAAAGGACAAGAACGACTACGCGCAAAAACTGCTTTTCGTAATAAACGCAACTTCTATTCAGCTTTTACCAACGACGGTAATAGCTCTGCGCGCCAGCGCTGGAAGTGCGGCGGCTTTCGATATATTTTTACCGTCGCTCATATGCACAGCTTTTTCAACCGTGCTTGCCGCAGGGCTGTTTATTTTAAGCCGCAAACTGAAATTGCGCAAAAAAAGATAATGGCGTACGTACTTCCAGTAATTTTTATATTTGTTTTCATATTCGCCGCAATAAAAAAAGTACGGCTGTACGACGAATTTTCGGCGGGAATACGCGAAGCCGTAAAATTTACAATTTCGCTTCTTCCTTGCCTTGCGGCAATGTTTATGTTCTGCGAGCTGTTTGAAGTTTCGCATCTTTCGGACATGCTTACAAACCTTCTTTCGCCGGTATTCGGCGCGCTGGGAATTCCGCCCGAGCTTACCAAACTTGTACTGATAAAACCCTTTTCGGGAAGCGGTTCGCTTACGTATTTGAACAATATTATTACGGAATACGGCGCGGACAGCTACATAGCGCGGTGTGCATGCGTGTGCTTCGGTTCGTCCGAAACGGTTTTCTATATTTCTGCCGTTTATTTTGCTGGCGCTAAAAACAAAAAACTTGCCCTGCCGATAATAATTGTGTTAATTTCAATCTTTTTAACAACGATTTTGGCGTGTTTAATATGTAAAATTATGTGAATTGTTAATTTACAACAAAAAATGTGAACCGCACTTAATTTTTAAATATGTCAAATTTTTTTACCGATTATGTTTTAAATATTTTGTCGAAAGTATATAATTTAAGCGTAAACGAAATTTACTTATCATTTTTCCCCCTTATCATATAGAGACGGCGCAAATTCCGGTTTGCGTCGTTTCTGTTTTTTATCAAATAAAGCTGCCCGCGCTTTTTAAGCGCGGGCAGCTAAATTATAATATTTTCAGTTTTTTCTTATCTTTTCAACTGCTGTTTTCAGCGCGTTTACGGCAAAATCAACTTCTTTTAAAGTGTTGTATTTGCCGAACGTAAACCTTACCGCACCTTTAACTCTGTCTTTTTCAAGCCCCATAGCCGTAAGCACGTGCGAAGACTCTACCGCCCCCGCCGAGCACGCCGAACCCGTTGAAACGCACACACCCTGCAAATCCAGCAAAAACAGTATTTTTTCACCCGTACAGCCGTCGAACGATAAATTCGCATTAGAAGGCAATCGCAATTCGGCATCTCCGTTAAGGTGCGCGCCGTCTATTTCCTTTAAAACGCGGCTTACAAACTCGTCGCGAACAGCCATAACTTTAGCGCAGTTTTTTTCTCTGTCGCGTTCGGCAACTTCAAGCGCTTCGGCAAGCCCTACAATAGCCGCCGCGTTCAGAGTGCCGCCGCGGAAACCGCGCTCCTGCATTCCCCCCGAAATAAGCCTTTGCAATTTACTCGCCTTTTTAATATACAGCGCGCCGCAACCGTGCGGACCGTAAAATTTATGCGAAGAAATGCCCAGCCCGTCGCAGTTTTTTGTATTCAGTGTAAGCCAGCCAGCCGCCTGAACGCCGTCGCAATAGTAAAAAACGCCCCTTTTGCGGCAGATTTCACCTATTTTATCCACCGGCTGAATTGTTCCCACTTCGTTATTCGCCGCCATAACCGCGCAAAAAACGGTGTCAGGTCGCATAGCCCTTTCAATATCTTCGGGAGAAATTATTCCGCGACTGTCGGGTTGCACGTAAGTTACTTCAAAGCCGAACTTTTTCATATCTTCCGCGCTTTCTATAATGCAGTGATGCTCTATGGCGGAAATTACAAGGTGTCCGCCGCCGTGAGCGCCGCACACGCCTTTAAGCGCGGTATTTCCCGCTTCGGTGCCGCCAGAAACAAAGTAAACTTCATCAGCATTACAGCCTAAAATACGCGCAACGCTGTCGCGCGCCGCAATGACGGCGTTAGCCGCTTCCCGTCCGACCGCGTGTTGCGACTGCGGATTTCCGAATTTTTCGCTCATATACAGCAACATTTTCCGCAAAACGCCGCTATCGAGCGGAGTTGTCGCCGCATTATCAAGATAAATCATTATTGACCTTTATAGCCTGTGCCACCGCGTTCAGTTTTTCAAGTTCGGCGCGGTTTTTTTCGTATTCGCGCCCAACCTTTGTGCGCAAATTGTTTTCGTTTAGCTTTAAATTGCGCTTGGCAACCCAAATTTTATGCGCCGCAACCAAAAATACTATGAACGCGGCGCCCGCGAGAGAAGCAAAAACAATGGTTAAAACAACGTTCGTTCCGTCTTCGCGCGCGTAAATCATACTTGCGAATACCGCCGCAACTATTGCAAGCGCAACAAATACCGCCGAGCTTATTGCAAAAAATTTAGTAGCCGTTTTAGCGCGGCTTTGGAATACAGGTCTGCGCTCGTCCTTTTTGCGCTCGTTTTCTTCGTTAAGCCGCTCAACTTCAACCTTAACTTCTTCAATTCTGTTATAAAGCGGCAAAGCAACTTCACAAAGCTCGTTCTTTTGCCCGTCGTCGCAGTACTCGGCAACGCCCTTAGCCGCATCCACGCACTCGTCAATGCGTGTAAAATCGCTCAAACCGCAACTTTCCGCAATGAGTTTAAGTTTATAAACTTCGCCGTTTTCGGGCGCAATCTCTTCAGCTTCCGCAAGAACTTCTCTCGCGCTTTCGTACTCGCCGTCCGCAACAGCCTTGCGCGCCTTTTTGAGTTTTTCTTCGGTTTCTTCAAGAATTCTTTTCTCTTCTTCTTCGCGCGCCCTTTTAAGCTCTGCAAGCTGTTCGGGAGTAAGCACCGCCGCTTCTTCGTCGTCGCTTTCCTGCTCGCTCACTTCAAAAACGGGTTCTTCTCTCTCTTCGTCTTCGCCCTGCGGCACAAGCACGAGTTCTTCTTCACCGTCGGCGTTTTTTATAACTTTGTATTTTCTGTCCTTGTCGTCGTCAATCAATCTCTCTTCAGCCATTTTTCACTCCTTAAAATTCTTGCGGCTCAACCGTTTTAAGCCTTATACATTCGAACGCGCCGCGGTATCTGCTCTTTGCCCAGTCGCACATTTCACGGCTTTCAAACAGCGCGAACACTGCGCTACCCGAACCTGTCATTCCAACTCCGTACGGCGAAAAGTCTTTCAACTCATCAAAAGCCCTTTTAACTTCGGAATTGATTTTTGCCGCAGGCTCGTACAAAGCGTTTGAAAAAGCTGCGCCCAAATCCGTTAAATTACCCTTTCTCAGCGCAAGTGCGGCTAAATCCGCCGTATTTTCTTCACCGTGCGACAAATACTCGCGGAAGCATTGCGCCGTTGAAACGCCGCTTTTAGGCACGAGCGCCAAAAAATTCAACTGCTTAGAAGAACTCAGCTTTTCAACTATCTCTCCCCTGCCGCGAAGCCTTGCAAAGCCGCCCGAAAGCATATAGCCGCAATCGCTCCCCAGGCTGTCGGCAATTTGTTTAAGCTGTCTTTCGCTACCGTAGCCGTAAAGTTTACTCATTCCGCGAAGTACTCCGGCGATATCGGCGGACGAACCGCCCATACCCGCGCCTACGGGAATATTTTTGTAAATTTTTATGTCCGCGCCGCAGGTTGAAAACGCCTTAACGTAGGCTTCCGCCGCCTTTACCGCGTTGTTTTCTTCGGGCGCAAGCGTTTCAAGCCCCATGCCGTACATTCTCACGTTTACAAGCTCGTCTTTGCGCTTTGTAAGTTTTATCAAATCGAACAAGTCAACAGTACAGACAACGCTGTCAAGCATATGAAAGCCGCCGCTCTCGCCCGTTACGGCAAGCGTTAAATTAAGTTTTGCATACGCCTTAACCCTTTGGCTCATAAACAAATTATACCACGCCGCACCGCGCATTTCAATCTATTTCAAAAAGTTTTTAAAAGGCACATTGCGTAACTTAAGCCGCGGAAGCGTAAACGCTTCCGCGGCTGTAAATTCTTAAATATTAAATTTTATTTTTGTTTCAGCCCTGTTTTGCCCTGTAAACCAAAATTCTTTCTTTGCCCGTCAACGGGAAAGTCAAATCGGGGTTTGAACTCTGTATGCTTTCGGGGCTGGACGAAAGTTTTTTAGCCGTTTCCCAAAGTCCGTCGCCTGCGGTGGGAATATACACGCTTATAGCGCAGTCGTTAACCTGCTTTTTGTCGCCTTCGGTAATTTCGGTAACGTACGTGCATTTGCACTGCGTGCCGTCGAAAGCGGCTATTTTAAGCGTAGCTTCGCCTTCACATTCGCCTTCCGCACGCTGGCGCAGGCTTGCCGAAAGCACAGCAACCGATATATTTTTGCAATTTGCGGAAAGCCCGGGCAAGCTCAAAGTAAACGGCATATTTACTTCGGTAGAATGAACTTCACCGCCCTGTTCGTACAAAAGCGTTGCGGTAACCGCACCTTCCAAGCCGTCCGCCGTGCGCTCGAATTCGGCACGCGGCAACGAAGCCGCAAGGAACGCGCACGTGTAGTCCAGTTTTGCTTTCACCGCGCACGCACCGCTTACTCTTTCGGAATAAACCTTTACGTCGTCGTCCGTTTCGCACACTTCTTCGGCGGTTGAAAGATTAAGCTCGCACTCGGGCGAAAACGCGTCGTCAAGCAACGATATTTCTTCTTCTTCGTAGAAGTGTCCGTAAAGCCCCAACGTTGCGTTCAACTCAACCGAGCACTGATTTTTTTCTTCGTTAACTTTGCAATTTACGCTAACGTTCTTAATTTCGGCGCGGCAGTAAGCTCTGCGCGAAAGCAACGCCTGATCGCACTCGGTTTCGCATCTAAAAGGAATAACTCTGTCAAGCCCGACCGGCATACCGTCGCGTACGGCGAGCAACGAAAGATAAATTTCTCCGCTCGTTTCTACAACGCCAGCCTTTACCGAACAGTCAAGTACGAGCGCCTGAGCGGCAGGAATAAGCACGTCGGTTGCAACGCATTCGAATTCGTCTTCAACTTCGCTTTCGCCCGAAAAATTAACCAAAGAATACAGTTTTTTAGTTTCGTTTTTGCAAATCGCACCGTCCGCCGAAGTCAAGTAGCTCCTTGCCGCTTCTTCGAACACGGTTATTTCCGCGCCTGCAACGACGGCTACAATCACCGTAGAACCTTCGCGCTTTACCTGATAGCGCTCGCAGGAAAGGCGGCACTCCACGTTCTGCGCGGGCGTAAGCCGCTCGTCGTCGGCATAGTGCGTAAACTCCGCGCCTTTCTGAACGCGGCAAAGTTTATTTTCGCCGTCAGAATACACAAGCGTTGCAATTAGTCTGCCGCCGTAGTTTACTCTGCCAGACGACGCTTCACACGTTGTAAGCGAAATCTGCGGGTATACCGCCGCAACCTCTATTGCTTCAGTGTTAGCGAATTTTATTTCAATCACCGATTGTGTGTGCAGAACGGCAAGTTTGCGTGTATAAGAACCCGTCTGCAACTGAGAATTAACTGCCATATTACGACCTCCGACCGTTACAAGGCTATAATATGCCGTTTTAATTCCCGATATTACAAAAAATTTTACTCCGATTTACTTTCGGCGCTTTCCGAAACTTTTACTCTGCCGCAAAGAATTTCAGAATACGAATACGCCGTTTTACCCAAAAAGTTTTTATCGAAGGGGCTTACCGTGAACAGCGAAGGATACACGCCGCTTACAACCGCGGGAAAAGTTACGAATTTATTGCGCCCTAAATTGAGCTTTACAGTAACGTACTTGCCGCTAAGCGCTTTTATTTTTTCTTTAATTGCGTTTACCGTTAAATTTACTTTAATCATACAATTATTTTTGCCAAAAAACGGTAAATTATGCGTATTTTGTTACGGTTTGAAGCGACAATAAAAATACCGCTTCCCCGAATATTCGGGAAAGCGGCACACTTTATTTAAAATTACGCATTATTCAAAATTAAAAATCATCGTCGTCATCGTCTTCTTCGTCGTCATACTCGTCGTCATCGTCTTCTTCGTCGTCGTATTCGTCCAAATCGCCGTCCAAATCGTCAAGTTCGTCTTCGCCGTCGTAGTACTCGTCGTCATCGTCTTCGTTTTCGGCGAACTCTTCTTCTATTTCTTCCTGTAACTCTTCGTCTACGGTAAGGTCGCCGTCGTCTTCTTCAATGTAGTTTTTCCACTCTTCGTCCTTGTCAATGTCAACTTCCTGCTCTTCTTCGTAGTCTTGCTGCTGTTTGCAGGTTTCGCACATTTTTTCGCCGGCTTTTATATGATTAACTCCGCAAACGGGGCAAAGTTCAACCTGTTCAAGCTCGGCGTCCAACTCTTCGTAATCGTCGACGTCAAGGTCTGCGAACTGCAACTTGTTGCCCTTCATTTCGGCAATACAAACGTCGCAGTATTCCTGTTTATCGGAGTCTATATAATTCAATTCGCATCTGGGACATTTAACGTATCTGACCATAAAAACTTTCTCCGTTTTTTATAACATATGCCGCAACTCGGATATATGCTTATTTACCTTTAATTTCGGTAACATTATATTAGTTATTAACCTGTTTGTAAACTAATTTAAAAAACTTTATTCGCAATTTTATAAATTTTTTATATAAAATTGCCGCACGCAATGCGCCGTCCTTTAAAAACACTTTGCGATACGTAAATCAAGTATAATATTGCGCAAAAAAATTCCCGCCCATACACAGGGCGGGAATTTTCTTTATAATTTTTTATTTGTCGCCGTTTTCTTCAGTTTCGCTCTCGTCGCCGGCGTAAACGTCAATATTCTTGTCGTCGGTCGTGTCAACCTTAATTCTTCTGCGCTTAGGTTCGCCGTCCGAGCTCTTGCGGCGGAATATGCGTTCAAGCACGTCCTTTTTGCCGCAAAGCACAAGTATAAGCGCAACGATTGCCGCTAGAACTATCAGTCCTATAACGCACATACCGAATACAAAGAAGCCTTTCGCCACGTCGGAAAGTCCGTCCCACCAGCTTTCTTCTTCGGGCATGCTCTGCAAATACGTGTTCTTGTAACCGTCCGCAAGCGCGTCCTTGTCGGTTTCGGTCATTTCACCGATAACCGAATAATAATAATCGCGGCGGTTTGCGTAAACTTCTTTGCCGTTCACGGTTTTCGTAGCCGAATAGTCGTAATCTCCGCTGTTCCACTTGTTGCCTTCGGTTGCGGGGTTAAGGAAGTCTTCGTATTCTTTAAGCGTCTTTTCGGAATAAATAAGGTCCGCGTCTTCTTCAAGCTCCGCATTGACTGCAACCGCAAGCTCCTTTATATACTCGCTTTCGCCAGTATAATATGCGTATCTTACCGCATTTTTAACGTTTGCATAGTCCTTTGCAGGGTACTTTTCGCTATCGTCGTATTCGTTGATAACCTTGTCGATGCCCTTGAACTGTCTGTTGAGTTCTTCAAGCTCTTTGTTGTCTAAAATTTTGCCGTCTTCGCCGCGCAAATCGCAAGCCATAACGTAGTTTACGTTGGCAATATTAGTATCGGTTTCGCTTGCAAATAAAAGCTGTCCGTCAATCAGTTCGGGAACGAACCAGTTCGAGCTTGCGTCTATATTCAAAATCCGCACGTCGGTGTAATCGTCCGCATCGCCGGTTGCGGGGTACTTGCCGTAAGCGCCCTTTTCGCCGGTGTACTTTATGCGGTTAACCGAATAGCCGTTACTTGCCGCGCCGCTAACCGAATAATATACAAACTCGTCGTCGGTGAAAAGCAACGTACAAGTGCCTTCGTTGCGCAGATAATAGTAATCGTCTGTGCCGATTTTTTCCGAGAACTTGCCGTCTTTAAATTTGTTTACGGTAAGTCCGCCGCCGCTTTCGGCAATCAACGCGCCGCTGAGCGCGCCTTCGTCGTCGAATAAGAATTTATAACCCGTAGCCGAAGAACCGTTTTGAAGAAGTCTGTCTTCCTGCGCGGGGTTGCCTGCAACGGGGTTGTTTTCTTCGGTATTCCAGCTTGAAAGCACGCCGTCGCTAATTGCAAAGAGATTTTTCGAACCGTTGCCGTTGTCGTCTCTCGTATAGAACAACGTATTGCCCTGATAGGTTGAAAGCGTGTACGTATATCTGTTCGCGCCGTTGTTGGTTGCGCCCGTGGAGTCGTAGTTGAAAATAGTTGCGCTGTAATCGTCGTTCGCAAGCGTATCGGCTTTACTTATGCCGTCAAGTACAAGGTCGCCGCAGTTTATATATCTGTCTACCGTGCCTTCTTCTTCGTCGTCGTTCCAGCCTTCTATTTTGTCCGCGCCCACTTTATCGGCAAACTTGTCTTCGGTTGCCGAAGCCGTAACCGTGTAAATCTGGTTGTAGCCGTAATTCGAATCGGTAACGTAATTTCTTACGTTCATCGTATAGTAAACTCTGGGGTTTGTTTTGTCCGCGCCGTCGAAAACAACGCCGCCGACGTTATATGCAAGCAGAGTATCTTCGCCCGTAGCAGTGTTGTACGAATGAAGGTTGTTAACGCCCGTGCTCTCTTCATACAGCTTTTCGCTTGTAGCTACATATAAAATATATACCGTACCTTCTTCTTCAACGTATCTGAATTCGTACGTATTGGAAGGGAACTGCACGTACGCATTGTAAAGCGTGTCCGTTCCGTCGAGCTTGGTGCTCTTCAATTCGAGATAGTTATTTAAAATTGTGCCGTCCGAAGTTTTAGCCGTTGAAGGCGTAGAATAATAAATTCTGTCGCCGTAAATATAAAGTCCCGAATTGTAGTCGGCGGTGTAAGCTACGTGCTTTGCAACCGGCTCTGCGCTGGAATAATTGCGCGCCGCCAAATCGCTTGCGGCAATGCGGTAAATCGCGCCCTTTACGGGTGTGCCGAAAGTATTGTCTGCAGTGTTGCTTTCCACGCCGTTTACAAAGTAAACGTAATTGCCCTTTTTAACGGCGAAGCCGCCGTTGGATTCCGCTTTGTCGGCGGTAAAAATTTCACCCTTTTCCGTGCCGAGCTGCGTTCCGCCGTAGTTTCCGCAACCGAATGATGCGGCAACGCCGAATGCGGCAATTACTGCGACCGACGCGCATATAATTTTAGTAAAGCGTTTACTCATTGTTAAAACTCCGTTTATAAACACGAATGTGAATACATTTTGTGCATACAGTCTATACGGTAAAAATTATAACCCAATCAAATTTTTTAAGCAATAAAAAACGGCTTGATTTTAAAAAAAACAATAAAATAAGGAAATAATTTTGGAAAAATTCGCACTTTTGAATTTACTTAAAGCATTGCAGAGTTTGTCGCCGCAAAATCAAAGTCAGACTGAAAGCGGCGAAACGCCGCCACAGCCGACAGAAAAACCGCCAGTACCCCCTGCGGAAACCGTTAGCGTTCGGCAATCCCCCTACCCCAACGTTATGGCTTCGGTAATCGAACGGCACGAAGCAATTTCAAACCGCTTAAAAAACAAACGTTAACCTTTGTCATTCTGAACGGACGAAGCGCAATAAAAAATCTCACTCCCCCAACTTACATAAAAAAGCCCGCAGGCGTAGTCTGCGGGCTTAAACAGCGTTATAAAAATTTATATTACTTTTTTGCGTGAAGCCTTATATGGCGGGGCAAACCGTTTACCCAAAGCGGCGTAATTTCAGCCTGAATAAGCGGCAAAATGTAGTGTACGAGTTCGGGCTTTACGTTGGTGCCGTCGTCGTTAATCCATTCGCGCGGCACCTTCTTTTCAACGTTTGCAATAAGATGAACGTCGGCTTCTTCGGCAATGCACATATAAGGATCGTCGGAAACGCGCTTTAAGGTTATAACAAGACCGCTCTTGCCTGCAAAAGCGGCTTTAACGCCAGCACCGCCGCAGTTGAACGCTTCGGTTACGTCTATTCTCGACTGAATGTGCGCCGCACAGCGTTGCAACGACGAAAGTTCTATTGCTCTCGTCTTTACGCCGTACTTTTCGGCAACCTTGCCTGCAAGGTAACGCGCCGTGCCTGCAAGCTGTTTATGACCGAACGCGTCAACGTAGTCAACGTGGTCGGAAAGTTCGCAAACGTATCTGCCGTCGGCGATTTTTACGCCTTCGGAAACGGCTATAACAACCGAACGCTCTTCTTTAAGCAGTTTGCCTACGTCTTTTACGAATTTATCTACGTCGAACACAACTTCGGGCAGATAAACAAGGTCAACGCCTTCGCAGTCTTCGCTCTTTGCAAGCGCGGTTGCGGCTGTAAGCCAGCCCGCGTTTCTTCCCATTACTTCTATTACGGAAACTACGGGGTAATCGTAAACCAAACCGTCGCGAATAATTTCCTTCGTGGTTGCCGCAATATACTTTGCCGCACTGCCGAAACCGGGAGTATGGTCGGTTATTGCAAGGTCGTTATCAATGGTTTTGGGAACGCCTATAAAACGGATGGGGCTTTTAATCTTTTGACCGTAGTCGGTAAGCCGCATTATCGTGTCCATAGAATCGTTGCCGCCTATGTAGAAGAACGCGTAAATATCGAGTTCCTTCAATATTTCGAAAATTTTATCGTAGGTCTTTTCGTTGCCTTTAATATCGGGCAGTTTATAGCGGCACGAGCCTAAAAACGACGAAGGCGTTCTCTTCAACAAGTCCATATCAAGGTCGTTTTTAAGGCGCGTTGAAAGGTCCACTATGTCGCCGTCCAAAAGTCCCTTAATGCCGTGCACCATGCCGTAAACTTTGTCCGCTCCCCTGTCCTTTGCGGTTTTGTAAACGCCCAAAAGCGACGCGTTGATTACAGAAGTAGGTCCGCCGGACTGTCCTACGATTACATTTTTCATTATTATTCCCCCGAGAATATTTATTTTTAAGTTGCAAAGCGCAAACCGCGCCAGCCGTATATTTGAATTATAATACAAACCGTTTAAAAAATCAATAGCAAATAAAAAAATCTACGCCCCATTAGCATAGATTTTTAAGCAATTTTGTTTTTTGCAGATTGTAAAATACGGTTAATCTTCCAAACCCAACAAATAATCGGCGGAAACTTCGTAAAATTTACAAATACGTTTAATTATTTCAACTGAAGGCTGGCGAATACCGTGTTCATAATTTGCATATGCACTTAACGTCAGTTGCAGAGCAGACGACGTTTGTTTTAACGTCAGCCCCCTTTCAATTCTCAATTCTTTTAACCGTTCATATAATTCCATATTTATATTTTTACACAATTTGTGAAATAATACTTGACTTTACACAATTTGTGCAATATAATTATTACACAAAATGTGTAATAAGGTAAATTTTATGGAAGCTGAAAAAACTTGTAAAAATTGCAGATGGTTTTTACAACATTACGTTAAGGGCAAAACTTTGTCTACTTATTTTTCAACAACGTCGTGCGGGCATTGCATTTGCCGCGAATTGACCTTAAAAGAGCGAAACCGCGTTCCAAACGTTGCCGATTGCAGATGCTGGCAACCGATTGAAATTCAAAAAGCCGAACGACTGGAAAGCATTGAAGCAGTTTTGCGTAGTATGCAAAAGCATTTAAAACAAATTGCTTTTATACTTAAAGAAGATTTCGGCAAATAGCTTAGGAATTTGATTTTTGGCTTACTCTCAAAATGACGGTAATTTAGTCATGTTGAGCCTTGGCGAAACATCCCAATACGTAAAAAAAGAGATGCGGTGAACGCATCTCTTTGATTTTATCTCTTTGAGAACTGGGGTGCTTTACGCGCTTTCTTCAAGCCGTACTTCTTTCTTTCCTTAACTCTCGGGTCGCGGGTAAGGAAGCCAGCCTTTTTAAGTGCGGGACGGCATCCTTCTTCCGCCTGCAACAGTGCGCGCGCAATGCCCAAACGAATTGCGTTTGCCTGACCGGTATAACCGCCGCCGTATACGTTTACAAGAACGTCGTACTTAGCTTCTGCGCCGATAAGCGTAAGGGGCTGTTTTACAACGTACTGCAAAACCGACTGCGGAAAGTAGTCTTCAAAAGTTCTGTCGTTAATTTCTATAACGCCCGTTCCGGCAGGAATAAGACGAACGCGAGCGATAGCCTTTTTACGTCTGCCCGTTCCCCAGAACTGGAGCTTTTTCTTTAAATTAGCCTTTGCCATAATATCTTTTCCCACCTTTAAAATAATTTAAGCTCTTCGGGTTTCTGCGCAGCATGATTGTGCTCGCCGCCCTTGTATACTCTCAGTTTTTTAATCATATCTCTGCCGAGCGAATTTTTGGGAAGCATACCGCGAACCGCTTCGTAAACTGCAAGATCGCTCTTTTCGGCAAGCATCTTTTTATAGGAAATTTCCTTTAAACCGCCGATATAGCCGGTATGATATCTGTAAAATTTGTCGTCAAGTTTTTTGCCCGTAAGCGCAACCTTGTCGCTGTTGAGCACTATGACGAAATCGCCCGTATCTACGTTAGGTGTGAACGTGGGCTTATTTTTGCCGCGGAGTATGGCAGCAACTTTGGAAGCGAGT
>CAZQFP010000002.1:0-57193 GCA_964592605.1 uncultured Clostridia bacterium
CGAGTTTTATTAACGCGTGCTCGTCAAGGTATGGTGTTGTGCGTTCCTGAAGGCAGTCCCGACGACGCCACGCGCTTACCGGAGTTTTACGATAACACATTTGAATTTTTAAAGAGTATTGGGTTTGAAGTAATTTGATATGGAAAAAGTTGTTGAAGTAGTTGCGGCATTGATATGGGATAAGGACAAGTTTTTGATTTGTCAAAGACCGGCAAATAAGGCGAGAGGTCTGTTATGGGAATTTGTCGGAGGCAAAGTAGAGAAGGGCGAAACGAAAGAGCAAGCGCTTATACGTGAGTGCCAAGAGGAGCTTGCAATTACAGTTGAGCCACACGAAGTCTTTACGGAAGTAACGCACAAATATCCCGATATAACCGTGCATTTAACGTTGTTTAATTGCACTATATCAAAGGGGCAGCCGCAACTTTTAGAGCATAACGATATGAAATGGATTACCTCTGCGGAAATTCCGAACTATGAGTTCTGCCCAGCGGATGAAGAGATTTTGAAAAAGATACAAAGTAATTAGTTGTTATGCAATTGCTAAGATAAAATGATACTTTTAAAAATGAATGAGTATTCAGTAGTTATTTATATAATTTACAGTTTTAAAGGATTGGCATGGATTCAATAGTATTTTTTGATAGTGAAATAAGAAGTAATGGTAGTGTTGGCGATCTTGGTGCAATAAAAGAAGGCGCCATACCTTTTCATTCTGGAAATAGAAAAGAATTTTCAAATTATGTTAAGGGTGTGGATTTTATATGTGGACATAATATATTTAAACACGACTTAAAATATTTGTCTGATTATTTTGATAAACAAAATAGCCCTAGCTTTATTGATACTCTTTATTTATCGCCATTACTTTTCCCTCGCAAGCCTTATCACAAACTATTAAAAGATGATAAACTTCAAACCGATGAGTTGAATAATCCTTTGAACGATTCGATGAAAGCGCGTGATTTATTCTACGCTGAGGTTAATGCTTTTCAAGAGTTGGCTCCGAAATTAAAATGGATCTACTGTGCACTGTTATATCATTTCAAAGAGTTTCAAGGTTTTTTTAAATATTTAGGGTTTAAGCCGTATCCTTTATCAGACATTTCAATTAAGACTGAATTTGATGGACGCATATGCGAAAATGCAAATGTAGACTTACTGATAAGAAATAATCCTATAGAATTAGCATATGCGTTAGCAATTATAAACTGCGATGATAAATATTCAATTACTCCGCCATGGGTGACAAAAAATTTTCCTAAAGTAGAAAACATATTAAAAATATTAAGACATACGCCTTGTGAAAATGGATGCAAATACTGTAATGAAAAGTTAGACGCAAAGCTAGCACTGAATAGAATTTTTGGCTTCGAAAATTTTAGAAAATATGAGGGCGAACCTTTGCAAGAAATGGCGGCGAATGCCGCTATTAAGGGAAAATCCTTGCTTGCTGTTTTCCCTACAGGTGGTGGTAAGTCTTTGACTTTTCAGCTTCCAGCATTAATGGCAGGAGAGCAAATGCACGGACTTACCGTTGTTATTGTGCCTTTACAATCGTTGGAAAAAGATCAAGTTGATAATCTGGAAAAGAAGGGCATTACTGACGCTGTAATGATAAGTGGATTACTTAGTCCCATAGAAAGAACTAATGCTATTGAAAGAGTTGCGGATGGAAGAGCAAATATTTTATATATATCACCCGAACAATTGCGCTCTAAAACTATAGAGACATTGCTTTTGTCTAGGAATATTGCAAGATTCGTAATAGATGAAGCACATTGTTTTTCGGCTTGGGGCCAAGATTTTAGAGTCGACTATCTGTATATAGGCGATTTTATAAATATGTTACAGAAAAAGAAACTGATGCAAAATCAGATACCGGTTTCATGTTTTACTGCAACAGCCAAGCAAAAAGTTATTACAGATATTTGTGATTATTTCAAAAGAAAACTTAATCTTGACTTGGAAATTTTTACCACAACAGCAACTAGAAAGAATTTGTCCTATACTGTTTTATTTAAGGAAACGGATGAAGAAAAATATAATGAACTTAGAAATCTTATTAGCAATCATAATTGTCCAACAATAGTTTATGTTTCGCGAACCAAGAGAACATTTGAGCTTGCCCAAAAATTAACCAGTGATGGTTTTCCTGCAAAGCCGTTTAACGGTAAAATGGATTCAATCGATAAGATTGCGAATCAGGAAGCATTTATTAAAAATGAAGTACAAGTAATAGTTGCAACTTCTGCTTTTGGCATGGGTGTTGATAAAAAAGATGTCAAATTAGTTATTCATTACGATATATCGGATTCCCTTGAAAACTATGTTCAGGAAGCGGGGCGCGCAGGAAGAGACGAAGAAATACAAGCTGAATGTTATGTTTTGTTTAATAATGGAGATTTAGACAAACATTTTATGCTATTGAACCAAACGAAGCTAAGTATTGGTGAAATACAAGAGGTTTGGAAAGCTATAAAAGATTTAACAAAAAGTAGACTTGAGATATGCTGTTCAGCATTAGATATTGCTCGTCAAGCTGGATGGGATGATTCCAAAAATGAAATTGAAACAAGAGTAAAAACAGCAATTTCTGCCCTTGAAACGGCTGGCTATATTAAACGAGGTAGAAATGTTCCAAAAGTATATGCTACAGGCATACATGCAAAAAATATGCAGGAAGCGAGAAATAAAATTGAGATTTCCAATTCGTTTGACAAAAAACAGCAACAGATAGCTATAAGGATTATTGGATATTTAATTTCAAGTAGAAGTATTGCCGAAGCCGGAAATGACGATGCCGAATCAAGAGTTGACTATATTGCGGATAAATTAGGGCTTGAAAAGGAAGAAGTAATCAATTCTATTAATTCAATGAAGGAGATAGGGCTTCTTGCTGATTCGCAGGATATGTCCGCTTATTTAAAAGTTAATGATAATGAAAATAAAACTCTTCAAATGCTTGAAAAGTTTGTTAAGCTTGAAAGATTCATTATAAGTCAGCTTACTGAAGAGGGTATAAGCATTAATCTTAAGGAGTTAAACGATAGAGCTTTATGCGAAGGGATAAAATCCGCAAATATTAAAAATATAAAATCTTTGATAATTTTCTGGAAAAAGAACGGGTTAATTGAGAAAAGTCAGTATTTTAACCAAAGTAGAACAGATTTAATACCTAAATTGCCATTAGGTAAATTAGAATATAAACTTGATAAAAGATTAGATATTTGCAAGTTTATTGTAGATGAACTATATCAAAAGAGCTTAGATAAACTGAAGACGACAAAAGATGTTATATTGGTTGAATTTTCTTTGGTGGGACTATTAAATTCATATAAGGAGACTCCTAAACTAAATATTTATAATGAACCTGCGACGTTAGCTGATTTCAGAGACGCTCTTTTATACTTGAAAGAAATAGGTGCAATGAGTTTAGAAGGCGGCTTTTTGGTGCTCTATAATAGAATGGAGATAAAGCGAATTGTGACGGATAACAAAATTCGTTATAAGCATGAAGACTATAGAACATTAAGCGAGTTTTACAAACAAAAAATACAACAAATCCATATTATTGGCGAGTATGCAAACTTAATGGTCAAAGATTACAATGCTGCTTTACAATTTGTTAATGATTACTTCCAAATGGATTTTAAAAAATTTATTTCTAAATATTTTAAGGGGGAACGTGCAGCACAGATAGAAAAAAATATTACACCCGAAAAATATAATCAGTTGGTTGGAGGATTGTCTGATATTCAATCTGCCATTATAAATGACAGCGATTCGAAATATATAGTTGTAGCTGCAGGTCCTGGTAGCGGAAAAACAAAAATCTTAGTACATAAGTTGGCGTCACTTCTAATGCTTGAAGACGTGAAACACGAACAACTTTTAATGTTAACATTCTCACGCGCTGCAGCTACTGAATTTAAAAAACGATTAATGGATTTAATTGGTAATGCCGTTAATTTTGTGGAAATTAAAACCTTTCATTCTTATTGTTTTGATTTGCTGGGTAAATTAGGTGATGCAGAAGCGTTTGATAATGTTGTAAAAGATGCAGCCCAAATGATTTATGATGGCGATGTGGAGCTTGGTAAAATAACCAAATCCGTTTTAGTTATTGATGAAGCACAGGATATTGATGAAAATGAATTTGCCCTCGTTAAAGCCCTTATAAGTCGAAATGAAGATATGCGTGTTATTGCAGTTGGAGATGACGATCAAAATATATATGAATTTAGAGGAGCAAGCTCATCTTACTTGCGTTCTTTAATAAGTCGTTATGGCGCTAAAAAATATGAAATGACTGAAAATTATAGAAGCAGACCAAACATAGTTGCAGTATCCAATTGGTTTGCTGATAAGATTTCTGATCGAATGAAGACTACGCCGAATTCAGCAGTTCAAAATGATAATGGTATAGTTAAATTAATTCATTATCGTTCCGAGAATATGGAAGATGCAATTGTTCAAGATATTAAGAATAGAGAGTCTAAAAATTCGCTATGCATATTAACTAATACAAACGACGAGGCGTTAAGGCTAGTTGGATTATTGATTAAAAATGGCATAAAAGCAAAACTAATTCAGTCAATGGAAGGGTTTAGCTTGCAGAATCTGGTTGAAATAAGATATTTTCTTGACAAAATATATTCGCAGAAAGAAACTCCTCGAATATCCGATAAAGTTTGGTCGCAAGCCAAATTTGAGTTGAAGGATAAATTCAAAAATAGTTCTTGCCTTTCAAATTGTTTAAATTTATTAGATGAATTTGAAAGTATAAATAAAGTTAAATACTATTCAGATTTTGAAGAGTTTGTCAAAGAATCAAAGTATGAAGATTTTTATAATGAAGAAGATGATGAAATAATAGTTTCAACTATACATAAGGCAAAAGGAAGAGAGTTTAAAGCGGTTTATTTGATGCTTGTTAACTTTGGCGCACTTGATGATGAAAATAGGCGAAAACTTTATGTGGGAATGACAAGGGCAAAAGACGAACTCTATATTTATTATAATAATGAACTTTTTTTGAGTATTCCATTTATTAAGGGTGTGCAACAGGAAGAAGACAAAAACCAATATAATAAGCCGAGCGAAATTATTCTTCAGTTGTCCCATCGTGATGTTTACTTAGACTATTTTAAATACAAACAAGATATAATTGGCAGATTAAGAAGCGGAACTTTATTAAATATTCAAGATGACCGTTTGGGTACTATTAATAATGGGGATTTTATTGAAGTATTAAAATTGTCAAAAGCCTGTTTAGAGAGAATTAGCAAATTAAAATATCAGGGATATTCTTTGGAAAGAGCATTAATAAGATTTATCGTGTATTGGAGAGGTGTTGAAGATACAGAAGAAACTGCAATAATATTGCCTGAACTACATTTAAAAAGAGGAAATGAGTAATGTCGGATTACAAATCAGCGTCGGGTAGTCAAGCGGAGGACTTGTTTATTGAAATATTTGCCGACACTTTCGGTGCGGAGAAAGCGGGATATTTGTATTCGCAATACCCCTTTTATGACATATACCAAAATGCTCGGTTTGCTGATTTTGTTTGCGAAAGTGGAGCGAAACGAATTGCCGTAGAAATTGACGACGAAGCATCTCACAATCCCAGACTTGTTTCGAAAGATAAATTTACAGATGACTTGTTAAAGCAAAACAGTATGGTACATCTCGGTTGGGATGTTTACCGTTGGACAGTGCGTCAGCTTCAAAAGCAGCCCGACACGGTTAAGGATGAATTGCGTGTTTTCTTTGGCGCACATTCTCGCTTTAAAGAAATCGACGACTATCTCCCCGTGCAGCGCGGACAAGCTATAAACGGCGACAAACTCGAACTGAGAGAATACCAGCAAGAAGCGCTCAACAACTTGCAGGTAATGCGTGATAGGAAGGAAACAATAGCGCTCTTATATCAGGCGACGGGAACAGGAAAGACCGTTACGGCGGTAATGGATGCAAAGCGAGTTGGCGGTAGAACGCTTTTCGTCGCTCACACTATGGAACTTGTAAATCAAGCATATAATACTTTCAAATCTTTGTGGGCGGAAACAACTGTCGGTAAATTTGCGGATAGAGTTAAGGACTATGAAAGCAATGTAATTTGCGGAAGTATTCAGAGCGTTGCGCTTAACCTTGACACATTCAATGACAACGATTTTGACTACATAATAATTGACGAAGCTCACCACGCAACAGCAGAGACTTATCAAAAAGTTCTGGCTTACTTTAAGCCTAAATTTATACTTGGTTTGACCGCCACTCCCGAACGTGCCGACGACACCAACATCTTAGATATATTCCAAAACACAGCGCATAAGTTAGATATTCAGACCGCCGTTGAGATAGGCGCGCTCACTAATGTTCGCTGTATCCGTATCCACACAAATATAGATATGACAAAGGTACGCTTTAACAGCGTGCAATATAATATCCGCGACTTAGATGTCAAGATATGCGTTAGTGAACGTAATCAGCTTATTGTTAATACGTGGTTGAACTATGTGAAGTATAAACGCACGGTTGTGTTCTGTGCGTCCGTAAAACACGCCGAACAGATTGCGGAATTATTTAAGAAAGTGGGCGTAAATGCCGTTGCCGTGTCCGGCAGTATGAAGACTTCTGAACGCAACCAGTGGCTTGCTAAATTTGCTTCCGGTGAAGTCAAAGTGCTGTGCGCTTGCGACTTATTAAACGAGGGTTGGGATTGTCCACAGACGGAAGTACTGTTTATGTCTCGGCCCACTATGTCGAAAGTGCTATATACGCAGCAGCTCGGACGCGGAATGAGGTTGAGCGAAGGCAAAGAGTTTTTGATGGTATTCGACTTTGTGGATAACGCAAGTCAATACAATGCGCCTTATTCGTTGCACAGATTGTTCAGGTTAAAAGACTACCACGCGGGTGCTACTGTGCTCGGCAAAAAGGGACAGCGTGAAGCGGAGGCGGCTCTATATGAACAAGGCGAAAAGCCTGATGTAATTATTGATTATCCGGTGGACGCAACAGACTATGAGGCGGTAGATATATTTAACTGGCAAGAAGAAGCGGCGGGTATGATAAGTCAAATGGAGTTCGTGCGCCGCGTGGATGTTCAATCTGAAACGATTGAAAAGTATTTGCGTGAAGGCAAGTTGATCCCCGACCTGATAGTGCCTATGAGCGAGCACAGAACATTCAAGTACTTTAAAGAAGACACGCTTGAACGATATGCAAACGAGTATGGGTGGCAGCTGATAGACGACAAAAACCGCAAAGAGCTTTTTATGAAAATGGTCGCGCAGATGGATATGAGCTATTCATATAAGCCTGTTTTGTTAAAAGCCATTTTAAGACACGCCGATAAGAATGGGCGTGTAAAGCTTGAGGAAATAGTCAGTTATTTTAAAAACTTTTATGAGGGTAGAAGAGCTGGCGGTTTGATTGTTGAGAAGCCGAACAGCATTTTTGCTAAGGGCGGCTATACCGACAAAGAGGCTGAGCGAAATATTTTGAGTAATCCTTTTAAACGTTTTGAGGATATGAATATGCTTCGCCATACAAAGACGCTTGGAATTATCGAAGTAGATTCGACGATTTGGAAGAAGCTGAGTGATGAGGATAAAGAAAGTATATCTGCTATTTGCGAAGAAAAGTTGAGTGTTTATTTTGAGAAATTAATATGAAAGATAAATCAAAAGAAGATGGCAATCTAAATGTATTACGAATAAAAATCGGAGAATTAATACAACAGACTCAAGTTGCCGAGCTGTATTTTAAACCAAATAAGATTTATAGTAGTTTTCAAAAGGAACTGTGGAGAAAAATTATTAAAGAATATGACTCCATTGAATATGAAATTTTAAATTTGTTGAGAGGGCAAGAATATATATATTTGCGCTTCATTAAAATTTTTAATAAATTTA
Source organism: uncultured Clostridia bacterium (assembly GCA_964592605.1). Lineage (GTDB taxonomy): Bacteria > Bacillota > Clostridia > Christensenellales > Borkfalkiaceae > Coproplasma. The sequence continues at coordinate 7,926 of CAZQFP010000002.1, forward strand.
CCGTTGGCGATAAAAGCGATATTTCTGAAAAAGACTTTGTAGAATTAATTTTGAATACTGATAAATCCTTATTGAATGCCAAATCATCTTTAAATGATAAAATTACGCAAGCATTAACAATATTAGCTAAAAAAATTCATAATTCAAAAGAAATATTGCTTGATATTTATTACATGCATAAAATTATTGAACTTGAAGGTGATAAACTTGGCTGGATGATTTCGAAAGAAGTAGCAAATAAAATAAATGAAATAATAGATAAATATTTTAAAGTAAATTCATCTTATGCTACCTCGGGAGTTTATTATTTATTAAAACAAATTTCCGATACAGAAAATTTTGATGATTCATTCAATTTGTATTATGAAAATCTGGATTTATTTTTAGACATAATTTTTATTAAAGTAAATAGCGGCGAGAAGGGGACCTTCATTCCGGTAGATTTGTATGAACCTTTTAAAGAAGTAGATAAAATATCTGAAAATTTATATTCGCCGTTTTATGGGGGAAAAGTTAATTTTGTTAGTGGGATGTCTACGCAACGTATACATAATATGACGATGTCGCAAAGAAATGTTTCGTTAGATGTAAACACAGTTTCTTATGTAAGAACTATGGCTGATGGGCGAATTGATAAACTGCCATCAGAACATATAAAAGAATTGATTAAAAATATAGATGTAATAAAAAAAACTTCATCCTTTGATTATTTGCCTTATCTTCTTGAAAATTTTATTTTCTCACCTGAAAACGAAGATAGAATTATGCAGACAGTGAGAAGTGTAGAGCGATACTTTTATCCCGATAATGAAGAGTATAATAAATATTTTGCCGACAATATCAGATCGATGTTTACTGAATATGAAGAAATAAGAAAAGTAAAAGAAGACTATTTCATTGGCTATTCATTACTCCTATTAATTTGTTATATAAATTTTAAATTTGCTAAAATGAAGCCATTGCAAAAATTAGAAAATTTTTGTCTTTATATGAATCAAGTTTTGTTTATTTTCAGAGAACCATTTGTAGAAATTGCTTTTAATTTTTTTGAAAAAGGTAATCAATATCGTTTTTTTAAAAAAATTCAACGTAATGCGCACGATATGATTAAAAATTTAAAAAATATGGCATGGGATGTTTTTCATTTATATAGTCTTGAACTTGTATGTTCGACAGTAAATAAAGGGGCAGATATGCTTATCCCATATTTCTATTGCTTCGATAAAGGCTTATTAGAATTAAAAGAATGTTTTGATTTGGAAACTTTGTTTGTTAATTTAAGAACGGGAGAGAGAATATGCTTTTATCATAAACATTCATACCCAATGGAAATAATTAACAATTATAAAACTATAGAAATGGAAAGAAATCGAAGAACAAATTTTTCTCATGAAAATATTGCGATGCAAATAGAATTTTTAGAGAACCAAATAAATAGTTTATGGTGATATCTATTATTCAAAAATTATCAGCCCGGCGGAGATGTCCGTCGGGCTGGTTTTTTGCTAAAAACTTTGGGGAGTAAATCGAAACGGCAATACCCGAAAATCGGGGAGTATCGGGAATGAAAATTCCGTTCATAGGAGTTTCGGGGAACTATAATATCAGCGCCATACTACGGGCTGTTTTTGGGTTTTGGCAGGGTATTTCCGCATATTGCTAAAACACCTTGCCGGAGTTCGAATTCGGGGACTTTGTCCCTGAATTTCGGGGATTTTCCATCGTATAAACAACCGAAAATCGAGTGCTTAATTCGTCTTTTCCAACATACCTCAAAGGACGTTTTTGGGGAATTAATCCGCCGGGTCTGCCTTAAAATTCCTGTAATCGATATCGTATTAAAGATAAAAGAGCACCCAACTGGATGCTCTTTTATATGCGCGAAATTTATCGGTAAAAATTATTCTGTTTGATGTTTGTCTTTTAAAACATAACAAGCAGAAAACCGGCGATTACGCCCACAAAAAGCATAAAAGCGGGCAGTTTGCTTCGCCACATCAGTATGGCTTCGGGCAAAAGCTCGCCGAAAACTACGTACAGCATAGCGCCGCTGGCAAAACCTAAAGACAGAACCAGCATAATTTCGTTAATTCCGCCGAGCGCAAAACCGAGCAACGCGCCGAATACCGTGGGTAATCCGCTTAAAGCGGTAAGAAGTATTGCCTTGGGTTTTTTCATTCCGCCTGAAATTAAGGGTACCGATACCGCCATACCTTCGGGCACGTTATGAAGTCCTATTACTATAGCAATAATAAATCCGCTACCCGAAAACAGGCTTGCCGTAACGTCGGGTAAAATTGCATAAGACGCGCCTATAACCATACCTTCGGGAAGGTTGTGCAAAGCTATTGCAAACATCATTACAAGCCCTGCAATAAACAGTTTGGACTTTGAATTTTTGTGGGATTCGTAGTGGTTAGAATGAATAAGCTCGTCCAAATCGTCGGCGGTGGCGGGGTGATTCTCGTCTATATGCTTTACTTCGCGGTTTGTCTTTTTGTCTATAAGCAAGTTTAAAAGATACACAACTCCGTAGCCGGCAATAACCGCGGCTACCACGATAAGCGGAGTAAGTGAAGGCAAAGTTCCTTCCTTCATCATTTCTATCGGTTGGCTCATTAAGTCGAAGCATACTACGGCAAGCATAACTCCCGCCGCGAACGATAAAAGCAGGCTGACTATTTTATTCGAATCGCGTTTAAGCACTGCGCCAATAACTCCGCCCAGCCCCGTGCCGACCACGCCCGAAATAAAGGTTATTAAAATTATAATCAGGTAATCCATAAAGATTATTATAGCGTTTATAGACCATAAAGCAAGCATATATGCTGCGTTTTAACGGCTTTAAAAAATATTTGCCCGTAACTCTTTTTATTTTTACGGAATAGAATAGGTGGAGGTGCATTATGTTCAATTATAATAATCAAAACAACAACAATTACATGGGCAATAACAACGCGAACGTAAGAAACTCAAATCAGGGCAGTGCGGAAAATTTCGAAACATTGCAGAACGCGCGGAAAGACCTGGTCGGAGAGATAGACGCAATTATTCAGTATGACGATCATTTACATAAGACGAATATCGATATAGCAAAGCAGACCTGGAAAAACATTCGGGACGAAGAACTGACGCACGTTGGCGAGTTGTTGGGTTTATTGTATTACCTTGCGCCTTACCAAAAAGAGTTCGTTGAAAAAGGTTTGGACGAATTCAACGAACGCCTTAACAAAAAATAAAAAATATAGCAACAAACAGCGCCGCTTGCAAGACAAGCGGCGCTTTAACATATTGTTAATATATACGTTTTCTACTTAAATTAAGGTGAAGAACGCAATCGGCTTTATAAAAAATGCAGGCAACGGCAAAAACTGTCAAAAGTGTTAAAACTTTTCAAAAAATGTGAACGAGTAAAAAAGCTGACTGCCCGTTGACATTTTTCAAAAGCTGTGTTAAGCTATTAATGCTTTAATATAAAATAAATTTTTATAGGGAGATAACATGAAGAACAAAAAACTTTTAAAAGTTCTTGCGGCGGTTACGATGAGCGCTGCGGCTGTAGCGGGCAGTGTAACGCTGTTCGGTTGCGGACACACGCATACTTTTTCCGACCAATGGAAAAACGACGATCCCAGCGGACACTGGTACGAAGCTACGTGCGAGCATACGGACGAAAAGAAGGATTTTGCTCCCCACGTTTACAGCGGCGATAAAGACGGCGATTGCGACGTGTGCGGCTACGTAAGACACGAATTTGACACCACTCAAAAAATTATAGGTTTTGAAGGTCATTATAATCCTTGTATTTATGACGGTTGCGAAGAGCAAGGCAACCTTACGCCCCACACCTTCGGCGCAGATAATATCTGTACCGATCCCGACTGCGGTCAGCGTTACGCTTCGGCGGAATTCAAACCCGACGATTTGGAAGCGACTACGTATGCAGAAGGTTTCACCAGCGGCTTCTTCACTATTTTGCCCGGTACTACCGTCCGCACCCGTTCGCGTTTGAATTATAACGTTTACGACCATAAAAACGGCGAAGGCGACGCTTCTTCCGCGCCCATAGCAACGGGATTTTCGGCTACCAAATCCATTCAGTATAACGGTAGCGCAAGAGGTTTCTCTGTTAAAGCTCCCGCGCCCGGCAAACTTACCGTTTACTTAGATAACGGCTCGGGCGGCAAAACCAAACAAGACAAACAAACCGTTTTGCTTACTAAACCCGACGGCTCAACCGAAGTAATCAGCTATTATTGCGGCGATATGTACGCCGTTACTATAAACTGCAAAACGGCGGGCGTTTATAAAATTACGCGCGGCGATCAGTCAGGCGTAGGTACTACCGACGTTTACTACGCTAAATTCGAAACCGTAGTTCCCGTTACCCCCATTGAAAAGATTGAAATTTCAAACAAGGGTAAAACAAGCTACATAAAGGGTCAGGAATTCGATAAGAGCGCGTTGACGGTTGACGTGGTTTATTCGGAAACGGGCGTTAAACTTCCCCTTGATTTGACCGATCCCAACGTAACGGTAGATATTACCGCGTTCGACAGCACCAAGGCGGGTACTTACACAATTACAATCAGTTACGACGCTGAAGGTAAATCCTTCACTGACAGTTACGAAGTTGTTGTAAAAGAAGTTCAGGCTTTGAAACTCGGCTTCAACAAGATAGTTAAGGAAGGCAACACGGCGGCAGGCAACGGCCAGTATATCAACCATGCACTTAAGCAGTTCTACTTCAAGGGCGAAGCGTTGAACCTTGACGGACTTACCGTTAAGACTATAATGGACGAAGAAGGTAAGGAAGAAGTTATCGTTACCGAAGGCTACACCGTGAAGGGCTTCAATGCAAACACGTCTGGCAAGCAGACCTTAACGGTTGAATGGGACGATAACCCTGCAATTACCGCTACATTCGACGTTTACGTTGCAAGCTACGCATTGGCTGACGTTAATGTTACCAAAGATATTACCATTAACGTTAATAAGGATCTTGAAGACAACAAGGTTGGCGAACTTGAAAACGGTGCTTACCAGTTCAAGACCATCCAGCAGTCGCTCGACTTCCTTAACGGCTTAAACGGCGACAATTCCAAGAAACTTGACAACTATAAGAAGGTAATCAACCTTGCGGAAGGCACTTATAAGGAAAAACTCGAAGTTAATATTCCTAACCTTACCATAAGGGGCGCAGACTTAGAACATCCCGAAAAGACGGTTATTGAATGGGATTCGCTCGTAGGTATACCCGACGAAAGCGGTTACATTAACGAAACCGATACGACGGCAACGTTGAACGTTCGTGAAAAGGCTATCGGCTTCGTTATAGAAGGCGTAACCGTTTCCAACTGGTACAATTCGACCGAGCACTTTGACGAGAAGTTCGGCGCAGGCTACGGCGAACACCGTGCGCTTGCAATGCTCATTCAGGCAGATAAGGTTGTTATCGACAACTGCCGCTTGCTCGGCTATCAGGATACGATTGAACTCTTCACCGGCAGACAGTTAATTCAGAACACTTACATCTGCGGTAGAACCGACTTCATTTTCGGTACTAACAACACTACTTACTTCAAGAATTGCGAAATCGAAAGTATAGTTGACGGCGGCTACGTAACGGCGTTCAAGGGCTGCAACAAGGGCGACGGCGACTGGGTACAGTACGGCGCAATATTCGACGAATGTAACTTCACCGCACCTGCAGCCGTAGTTGCTAAGAAAGATACTTCGCTCGGCAGAACGTGGGCTAAATACGCGGCTGTTGCATACGTAAACTGCAACTTCGACGGCCATATTTCCACCACGCCTTACAGCTCGGCTAAGGGTACAAGATACACCGCAATGAGCGGCGCAGAACCCACCGACGCAACCGTTAAGTTCGTAGAATACAACAACACGGGCGCAGGCGCTGTTACAACTCAGGTTGCCGGCATGACGCTTATCACCGACGCAACCGAAGGCGCAAAATACAGCACAATGTCCGTATTCTTCGGCGAAACCAACGGTAAAGTAACCTATAAGGACACTTGGGACGGCTCTAAGGGCGTTGAAATTACCACAACCGATTACAGGTTTGACGCGGAAGCGTTCCCCGACGGAAACGTAAGTGTAAAGGATGCGGATGCCGTTACCCAAATCTTTAACGGCGATATGACCGTTCACGGCGCATGGCATACCGAACTTTCCACGCCCGAACAGTCCAAGGACTTCGGCTGGTTCAGCGCAGGCACTACTATCACGGTAAATAAGCCCGGAAAAGTATTCGTAACCACTTACGGACATCCGTACGGCACGCCCGAAAACGTAAAGATATCTTACGTAAACAACATGGCTACGATAACCATTGTTGCTACGGAAGATGAACCTATAGCGAACGGTTGTTGCATTACGTTGATAGAAATCGATTCGGCTCAGAAAGGCGCGCACACTCATGCGTACGGCGAGTGGGTGATAGATACTCCTTCAGAAAGCGCTAAGGGCAGTGCGGTTAAAACGTGCGAAAATTGCGAAAGCACTCCCGCACACAGCGTTACGGTTGAACTTCCCGTACTTTCGGCCACAAACTACGAATTGACCGCGGGCACAACAGAAGGTAACGTTACTTACACCTATACGACCGAAGACGGCGAAAAAATCGTATTCGAAGCGGCTCCGCCCGCAGGCTACCACGTGCACAACTACGGCAGTTGGGTAATTACGGCTACCGCTACCGACGCGGGTACTGCAACCAAGACATGTACCGGTGAAGGCGATTGCGATAATAAAACCATCCAAGTAAACATTCCCGCTCTTTCAAGCAGTGATTATACCATTACGGACAACACCGCAACGCTTGATGCGGAAGGCACGGGTACTTATACGATAACGGTCGGCGAAGAAACGGTTTCCTTCACGGCGGCAACACCTAAAATTGCGTTGACGCAAATTACAAACGGCGGAACTTATTACACGCATAGCACCGATAAGGCAAAGAGCAACGAGTACGTATTTATCGAAGGCGACGCATACGACAACGGCACTTATCTCTGCTTCAACAACGGTTCGGTAACCCTTAACGTTGCGGCCGGCGCTACTATCAATATTTCCGGCGGCTATTACGGCTCGGGCTGGGGCTTCTATAAGGCTTATGAAAAAGCCGAAGACGGAACCTTGACCGAATTGACGGATGAAGTTCCTGCAACAAATAAAAAGAGCTCTTCGTTCACGACTGCAAAGGGCGGCTATATCGTCATTAAGAAAGACGATTCGCAGACGTCTCTTACGACTATCAGCGTAATCTTCAAAGATGCGGCGCTTACCGAAATTACCAGCGATATGACGTTCAGCAGTAGTACTACCGGAATAACCCCCACCGATTATATTCAATTTGACGGTGTGCAATCTTATAGCGGCGGTAGCTATTGGTTGTTTAAGACCGGTGCAGGTAAGATAAAATTCAAAGTTGCAGCAGGCGCAACCATAACCTTGAAGTGCAGCTATTGGGGCAGCCAAATTAAGGTAAACGGAACCCCGTATACCGGTACAAACAACGTTGACATAGTAATTACCAGCGAAAGCGGCGAAATAGAAATTGAAAGCGGAGACTCGGCAAAGGACGTTTACTTGCAATCTATTGAAGTAACTTTCTAAGCGCAAAATTATTACAACAATTAAAAACAACTCTCCCGCACGGGAGAGTTGTTTTTTGTAAACGCCCGCTATTGACGGAAGCGACGCATTGTGTTACAATATTTGTATTATGTTGCTAGAGAATAGCAGAATGACAAAGGGAAAGGAAAAATGAAAAAAGCTATTTGCGTAATTTTATCGGCGGTTATGTGCGCGGCGCTTATTGGCGGCTGCGGCGCCCCCAACGAACCCAACGAACCCGAAGAACAACTGCCCGATTATAAGGGCGGCTATATTATAGAAGGAATAGGTGATTTTTCGGAATACGAAAATACCCAAGCCTACCGCAAGGTAACTACTGCGGACGAGTTTATTCAGGCTATCGTCGACGCTAAGTGTCATTACGTGAACACCTGGAACGAAGAAACAAAAACTTATACGCAGGCACCCGCCGAAGGCTACACCCAAGATACGGTGTGCGGCACGGTGCGCGTTATTGAAATTGCAAACGATTTGAATTTGGGCTACAACGTGTTGAGCGCGCAAGCAAAGGCAAGCGGCATTGTGGACGATTACGCCAAAAATGCGTCCAAATGGGCGGACTATCTGTGTATGTCCGATATGTTTTTGGAAAACGGCATTTCTCAGATAAAGATTGAAAACACTTCAAATCTTTTAATTTATTCTGTAAACGGCGCACGACTTACGCACTGCGGCTTCAAACTGACAAGCGACAACAACGTGGCTTTCCGCAACCTTGAATTCGACGAGCTGTGGCAGTGGGAAGACGCGCCAGTTGAACAGACTGATAAAATAGGCGATTACGACTGGTTCGGCTGGGCGTATTTTAAAATAGCTTTCTGCGGTTACGTTTGGATTGACCACTGCACTTTCGGAAAATCCTACGACGGGCAGATAGACTATTCAAACCCCGTATATAACGCCAACGCGGGTACGGCGTTCCGCGCACCCTACGGCGCGGACGGCAATAACGGCTTGCATATTTCCAACTGCCGTTTCAACGCGGGTAGCGACGAGCAGGACGGCTATCTTTACAAGATGATGGAAAAGATAGAGCAAAGCTACAAAAACAAAGAAAACAAGTATTTGTACTACACGAAGTTAAGAGATGCGGGCGCAACCTTCGAAGATATTTTATACGGCTTGGCAATTCCGCAGAAAAAGGGCTTTTTGTGCGGAGACGACGCAACTTTTTCAGGCTCGTACGATAATGCGGACGATTACAATTTCAATTTAAAATTACAGGTTTCGTTTGAAAACTGCGTATTCAAAAACCTTGAAGACAGGCTTCCCAAATTGCGCGGCGGCAACGCGTTTATGTATAACTGCGTTGTGGACAGTTCGCAGTACTACGTTTACAGAACAAAGCTCAAAGCGTTGAACGCGGCGGCGCAGGTTAAACAGGTGAACAGTGGCTGGAAGTGCGGACTTGTTTCGCAGGGTATTGTTTGCGGCAACGGCGGCAGTGTAAAGGCGCAGAACTGCATTTTCCGCGGTATTGACGCGTTGCTTAAAAACAACGACAGCAAAAACAGCCCGCCTTACGTTGACGGCGGCTATCAGATATTGAATTGCAGTTACCAGAAGGGCGCAAGCGATAAGGTTTATATCGGCTCGTCAAGTAACGGAGACAACACTTTTACAAACGATACGCCTACGCTTTTGAAGCCCGAAAATTTTGCTTGGCACACGTCGGACGGCAAACAGCCGTTCACAATACAGCCGACGGCTTTGAACGAGCTTGAAGAAATATTAAACGGCGAAAACGGAGCGGGAACGTGCAAAAATTTTGCAGGACTGAATACTTAAAGTTAATAACTAAAAAGCCGCGGACTTAACGCCCGCGGCTTTAAAAATATGAATTCAAATTGAAATGTTGTCTAAAACGAGTTTGTCAAATTCGGGAACTTCGGCAAAGTCGCGCGGCAAAAAGCGCGTCGTGCGGAATTTCGCGTAATTAAAAATATGCGTTTTAAGCAAAATCGGCGTGGCGATGTCAAGTTCGTCGCAGATGTCCGAAAGATAGCTGAAAAACGCGCCGTACGTAAACTTTTCGTCGCTTTCGTAAGTGATTTGTTTTATAATTTTTTCGCCCTTTATTACCTTAGCCCAAATTCTGAACATATATAAATTATAGCGTACTTCGTGCCGCTTTGGCAACCTTTTTCAACGCGGCGGCGCGCGTAAAATAATTGACTTTGCGTGGCGAATAATATAAAATCAAAAAAGAAAATCAAGGCGGTGTGATATGGAAAATACGAATAAGGAAATTCTTGCGCTTATTTCGGAAGATTCGCGCCTAACGGCGAAGGAAATAGCCGCGGCGCTTTCTTTGGACGAAAAGCAGGTAAAAAACGCAATACGCGCAATGGAAGAAGCGGGAACTATTGTTAAGTATACCGCCATTATAAACGCAGAGTGCGTTGAAGAAGAATCGGTTGAAGCGCTTATCGAAGTTAAGGTTACGCCCCAGCGCGGACACGGCTTCGATATGATTGCGCAGGAAATTGCCGCGCACGGCGAAGTGCAGAATTTGTACCTTATGAGCGGCGGCTACGATTTGGCGGTGATTGTTCGCGGAAAGTCGTTGCGCTCGATTTCGCGGTTCGTTTCCGAAAAAATTTCAACTTACGATACGGTAATTTCAACCGCCACGCACTTCATTTTGAAAAAGTACAAGGTTGAAGGCGCAACTATGACAAAGAGCGAAGGTTCGGAAAGACTGAGCGTTCATGCTTAAGGCGCGCGCGTATGAGAAATTTCGTCAACAAAACAGCCGCGGCAATGCAGCCGAGCGGCATAAGAAAATTTTTTGATATTGTAAGTAAAATGGAGGGGGCTATTTCGCTGGGCGTTGGCGAGCCCGATTTCGTTACGCCCTGGAACGTACGCGACGCCGCAATACGTTCCATTCGGCGCGGCTATACGCAGTACACGGGCAACCGCGGTTTGCCGGAGCTAAGAGAGCGCATTTCGCAGTATTTGAAGGAGCGGTTCAGCGTTGACTACCCCGCAGACCGAACAATAGTTACCGTTGGCGCAAGCGAAGCTATAGATTTGGCGCTACGCGCAACGTGCGAAGCGGGCGACGAAGTGCTTGTACCCGAACCTTCGTATGTTTCGTATTCGCCGGCGGTCGTGCTTGCGGGCGGTACGCCCGTTGCCGTTAAGTGTACGGCGGCGGACGAATTCATTTTAACGCCTGAAATTCTGGAAAGCGCTATAACCGAAAGGACTAAAACGCTTATATTGCCTTACCCCAATAACCCCACGGGCGCTATAATGACCAAAGAACAGCTTGAAGCCATTGTGCCCGTAATTATAAAGCACGACCTTCTCGTAATCTCCGACGAAATATATGCAGAACTTACGTACGTCGGCAAGCATTTTTCAATAGCGGCTCTTCCCGGAATGGCGGAAAGAACTGTATATATAGGGGGCTTTTCAAAGGCGTTCGCCATGACGGGCTGGCGCGTAGGCTTTGTTTGCGCGCCTGCGGAAATCGACGCGGCGATGTTCAAAATACACCAGTATACTATTTTGTGCGCACCCCAGCCCAGCCAGCGCGCCGCTTATTGTGCGCTTACCGAAGGCTTTGCGGACGGCTTTTCAACCGTTGAAGAAATGCGCGAAGAGTACTTCCGCCGCGGCAGGTTTTTGGCTGGTTCGTTCGGCGAAATAGGGCTTAAATGTTTTATGCCAAAGGGCGCGTTTTACATATTCGCATCGGTTGAATGTACGGGTATGGACGGCGACGAGTTTGCGAACGAACTTTTAAAGGAAGAAAAGGTTGCCGTAGTTCCCGGTAGCGCGTTCGGGGCGGCGGGCAAAAACTTTGTAAGGTGCTCGTACGCAACGGGTATGCAACAGCTTTCGGAAGCGGTGCGGCGCATTTCGGCGTTTTTAAAGCGCAGAAAATAATTTATTGCGCACTTTTGCAAACTGTTGACTTTTAATGCGTATAATTATATAATAATGGAAGCGGATTTCAGTGATTTCGAGCGTTCGAAATCACTTTTGCTTATTTTAAAACACCAAAAAAATTTTTTCAGGAGTGATGAAATTATGTCGGAACGTATTGTAATGACGCAAAAAAATTACGACGATTTAAAGGAAGAACTGGACGTTTTAATTAAAGTCAAACGCCCTGAAATTATAGAAAGAATTAAGGAAGCGCGCAGCCACGGCGACTTGTCGGAAAACGCGGAATACGACGCGGCACGCGAAGAACAGCGGTCGAACGAAGGCAAAATTGCCGAGCTTGAATACAAAATCAAGAACGCCGATATACGCGAAGAAGATAAGAGCACCGGCTACGTGCATCTTAACAGCAAGGTAACGGTACGCGACGTGGATTTGGACGAAGAAGAAGTTTACACCGTAACTTCGGTTACCGAAGCCGACGCAATGGCAAACAAAATTTCGGTTGAATCGCCCGTAGGTCTTGCGCTTTTGCGTAAAAAGGTCGGCGATACGGCTACCGTAAAATGCCCCGACGGCACGGAATACACTCTTAAAATATTAAAAATAAGTTAAGGAAAACTATGGACGAGATATTAAGCGAAAGCGCGGAAGAAGCCGAGCTTGCCGAACAGGCGCTCATTCGCCGCGAAAAATTAAAGAAACTTGCAGGCGACGGCGCCGATCCCTTCAAAAAGACTTCCTATAAGGTTACGCATCGTTCGGAAGGAATAAGAGCGGATTTTGACGCGCTGGAAGGCAAGGAAGTTGAAATTGCCGGCAGACTTATGTCGCGCCGCATTATGGGCAAGGCTTCGTTTTCGCACATTCAGGACGACGAAGGTTTGTTGCAGATTTACGTCCGCCGCGACGACGTAGGCGAAGAAGACTACGCTTCCTTTAAAAAGGATTACGACATCGGCGATATAATCGGCGTAAAGGGCTATGTTTTCAAAACCCAGACGGGCGAAGTTTCGGTACATTGCACGCACATAGAAATGCTTGCAAAGTGCCTGCGCCCCCTGCCCGAAAAGCAACACGGACTTACCAACACCGATATACGCTACCGTCAGCGCGATTTGGATTTGATTGTAAACCCCGAAGTAAAGCAAACGTTTAAAAAGCGTTCGCGCATTATAAGCGCGCTCAGGGAATACCTTGACGGATGCGGCTTTTTGGAAGTTGACACGCCCGTTTTAAATCCCATTGAAATAGGCGCTTCGGCTCGCCCCTTCAAAACGCGCCACAACGCGCTTGATATAGATATGTACCTGCGCATAGAAACCGAACTTTATTTAAAGCGGCTTATCGTCGGCGGTTTCGAGCGCGTGTACGAAGTGGGCAGAATTTTCCGCAACGAAGGAATGGACGCCTACCACAACCCCGAATTTACGACCATTGAATGCTATGCGGCATATCTTAACTACTTCGACATGATGGACCTTGTAGAAGATATGTACGGCAAGGTTGCTAAAAAAGTTTGCGGCACGACCGATATAACCTATCAGGGTACTGAAATTCATCTTGGCGGCAAGTGGGCTAGAAAGACTATGAAAGCCGCAGTTAAGGAATATTGCGGCGCCGATTACGACAGCTGGAAGAGCGACGAAGAAGCGCGCGCCTGTGCAAAGAAGTTGGGCGCGGAAGTTCCCGAAGGCGAAAACGCAACGCGCGGGCACGTTTTAATTGCACTTTTCGACGCGTTTGTGGAAGATAAACTTATTCAACCTACGTTCATCTACGATTATCCAGTTGAAAATTCTCCGCTTGCGAAACGCAAGCCCGACGACAGTGAGTTTACGCAGAGATTTGAATACTTTATCTGCGGACACGAATACGGCAACGCCTTTTCAGAACTCAACGACCCCATTGACCAGAAACAGAGATTTGTTAAGCAGGTTGAAGAAAAGCGCCGTCAGGAGCCCAAGTGCAACGCGCAGATTGACGAAGAGTTTATAACCGCGCTTGAATACGGCTTGCCCCCCACGGGCGGTCTGGGTTTCGGCGTGGACAGGCTTGTAATGCTTTTGACCGACAGCGCAACCATACGCGACGTGCTGTTGTTCCCTACGATGAAACCCAAAAAGTAAATGCGCAAATACGAGTATTTAATTTACAATACGCTTAAAAGTTGCCGGCGCAAAAACAAGAGTTTTCATATGCCCGGACACAAGTCGCGCGGCGATTTTAAACGCAAATTTAAAAATTGCCCCGCAGATATTACCGAGTTAAGCTATTCCGATAACCTTGCAAGCCCCAAAAGTGTGCTTGCGGCGGCGCAAAGCGATCTTGCGCAAATATGCGGTGCGGCAAAAAGTTTTATTTTGACGGACGGCTCAACGGCGGGCGTGTTTGCAATGATAACGTGCGTAGGGCGCGGTAAAAAACTGATTGTGCCGCGCAACTGCCATAAAAGCGTATTTAACGCGTGCGCGGTATGCGGCGTTGAACCCGTGATATTGCGGGGGCAATTTTGCGACGGAGTAATGCAACCGCCGACCGCCGACGACGTGGAGCGGCTTTTAGACGATAAAGATATAGCGGGAATGCTTGCGCTCAGCCCCGATTATTACGGAAATATCGCGCCGCTTGAAGAGTACGCGAAAGTTTTACGACCGCGCGGCAAGTTGCTTTTTTGCGACAGCGCGCACGGTGCGCACCTTGTTTTTGACCACGAAAGTAAGGCATATGCGGGGCTGTATTGCGATATGTGGGTTGACGGCGCGCATAAAACGTTGCCTACGCTAACTCAGGGCGCGCTTCTGAACGTAAAAAACGAAAGCCTAATTGAGCGCGCGGAAGCGGCGGTGCGGACGTTTTCTACAACTTCGCCCAGCTACCCCGTTATGGCTTCGGTTGAATACGGCTATAAATATATTGCAAACAATCCGCAAAAAATTGCGGCGGCAAAACGCGCCGCGGAAGATTTTAAATACAATAGCGGCTACGCTTTTTATAATTCTAGCGACTGGATTAAGCTCGCTTTAGATTTAAAAGGGCTAGGTATATGTGCCGACAAAGCGGCGCAAATGCTTGAAAAGCACGGCATATATGCCGAGCTTTCGGACGGCAGATACATTTTATTCTATCTTTCGCCCGCGGTTCGCGGCAAAGATTTTAAAAAATTGAAGCGCGTATTGGACGCAGTTTTAAAGGACAAAACTCTTGCCGGTACGTACAAAGAACAGCCCGAATTTATTTGTTGCACTCAAAGCCGCGGTTTTTTGAAAGCCGTATACGGCGAAAGCGAATGGGTGCCGCTTGGTAATGCTGTCGGCAGAATATGTGCATCTAGTGCTGGAATAATTCCGCCGTGCATACCCGTTGCCGTGGCGGGCGAAGTTCTAACGCCGCAGGCTGTTGAGCTTTTGAAGTCGGGCGCGGGGGTGTTTGGCGTTACTCAGGGAAAAATTGCCGTGCTTAAAGGGGAACACGTATGAAGGGAAAATTTATAACCTTTGAAGGTTGCGAAGGTTCGGGCAAGAGCACACAGCTCAGGCTTATCGCCGAATATTTAAGCGGCGCCGGCGCAGACTTTATTATGACGAGAGAGCCGGGCGGCAGTGAAATTTCCGAAGAAATACGCAAAATTATTTTAAACGGCAAAAACGTGAACATGTGCGACGAGTGCGAAGCCCTGCTTTACGCGGCGGCGCGTATTCAGCATTTGAAGGAGCGCGTTGCCCCCGCACTTGCGGAAGGTAAAATTGTAATTTGCGACAGGTACGTGGATTCGTCGCTCGCCTATCAGGGCTATGCGCGCGGACTTGGCTACGACTATATAGAAAAAATCAACGAAATAGCGCTTAAAGAATTCGCGCCTGATTTTACGGTGTTTTTGAATATTTCGCCCAAAGCGGCTTTCGAGCGTAAGCACGGCGCGGACAAAAACGACAGAATGGAACAACTCGGGCTGGGCTTTCACGAAAAGGTTTACGAAGGCTATTTACAGCTTCTTGAAAAATACCCGCGTATCTGCCCGATAGATTGCGGCGGCACAAAGGAGCAGACGGCGCAGAAAATACGCGCTCTCTTTAAAGAGAAGGGCATTGTATAGTGGAACGGCTTTTATCAGGTACAACCGCATACGGCGTTTTGAAGGGCGACAGAATTTCGGACAGGCTTGCGCACGCATATCTTTTGCACTTTGACGATACGTTCAATCAGCGCAAAGCGTTAAAATTTTTCGCCGCACAGTTTTTCGGTGCGGAAGAAGGAAGTTCGCGATATTTTCGCATAATGGGCGAAAGTTGCGAAGAGATAAAAATCTACCCCGAAGACGGCAAAAAAATTACCGTTGACGGAATTTCTGAAATAATTGCCGACAGCGCGTTAAAGCCCGTGCACGGCGATAAAAAGCTGTATATAATCTGCGGCTTCGAAGGTGCGGGCGCGCTGGTACAAAACAAACTTTTAAAAACGCTGGAAGAACCGCCCGAAGGTAGCTTTTTTCTGCTTGGCGCAACTTCGCTTGCCCCAGTGATCGATACCGTGCTTTCGCGCGTGCGGCTACTTGAAATTCCGCCCTTTACGGAAAAACAGATATTATCGGCTCTCGAACGCAAGAGCGAAAATCCGCTGAACGCGGCGGCGGCAAAGAGTTGTAACGGCGTTTTGGGCGTCGCCGAAAATATGGTCGGCGGCGGCTGGTTCGGTGAAATTTCCGCAGCGGCGGCTCGGCTTTGCGCGGTGAAAGACGTCGGCGAAATTGGCGAGCTTGCGGCGAAGTACGGCGAAACTCCGTACAAGAGCCAGCTACTCAGCGAAATGCAACGGCTTTACTTTTGCGCGCTTGAAAGCGGCGAAGGACCTGCGGCAAAATATTGCAAAGCAACGCTTATATATGCGCTTGAACGCATTGTACAGGCGTGCGGCGATATTAAATTTAACGCGAACTTTCAGGCTCTTTTATACGACTTGGCGCTTTCGGTTTTAGAGTTCGACCGCCGTTCGCGCAACATAAACAGTTAAACGCGGCTTTTAAGCCGAAAGGAAAATATTATGGCACAAATTACAGGCGTAACCTTTAAGGAAGGCGGCAAGGTTTATTACTTTGCTCCCGGCGAAGGAACATACGAGCAAGGTTCGGGCGTGATTGTCGAAACCGCGCGCGGGCTGGAATACGCAACCGTTGTAATACCGCGCGCCGAAGTTGACGAAGCGGGCATAGTTTCGCCGCTTAAACCGGTGGTGCGCGCCGCAACCGCCAAAGACGAAGAAACACACCGCAAAAACATAGAGCGCCGTACGGAAGCAATGCAGACCGTGCGAGAGAAGATAGAAAAATACAAGCTAGATATGAAACTTATCGACTGCGAATTCGCTTTTGAAGGCAACCACGCTGTATTCTATTATTCCGCACCCCAGCGCGTAGACTTCCGCGAGCTTGTAAAGGACTTATCGTCTACTTTCCGCATGCGCATAGAATTGCGCCAGGTTGGCATACGCGACGAAATTAAACTATTGGGCGGGCTTGCCCCCTGCGGCAGAGAGTGTTGCTGTTCAAGCTGTCTGCCCGAGCTTAAAAAAGTAACCATTAAAATGGCGAAAAATCAGGGGCTTTCGCTCAATCCGAGCAAAATTTCGGGGCTGTGCGGCAGGCTGATGTGCTGTCTTTCGTACGAAAACGACTACTATGCCGAAACGTGCAAGCAAATGCCTAAAATCGGCAGTGAAGTCGGCACGCCCGAAGGCAAGGGTACAGTAGTTAACGTAAATATGCTTAAACGCGAAGTGCGCGTGTGCATTGAAGACAAGGCGAAAGATACGGTTTCGTATAAAGATTTCCCCGTAGAACAACTTAAATTCAGATGTCCGCACAGGGAAGAGAGCGAAGCCGCCGAAAAGGAAGAAGAAAACGCCGAAGAATAATTTGCCGCGGCGGTTAAAAATTTCAAAATAACCGCTTTACAGCGCAAATTTTTTATGATATAATACTAAAAAGTCGCCATAGGGCGCGCTTGGAAAAACGTATAAATTATTGGAGGGAAGTTATGGCACACTACATATCGGACGAATGCGTAAGCTGCGGCGCTTGCGCGGGTACTTGCCCCGTAGAAGCTATTGCCGAAGGCGCAGACAAATACGTCGTTGATCCCGACGTTTGCATCGACTGCGGCGCTTGCGAAGATGTTTGCCCTACCGGAGCAATCCATCCCGCAGAGTAATTTAAACTGCAAGGGAGCGGAGCTTTGTAGCTCCGCTCTTTTGCTATAACGTATAAATATGTTAAAAGACGGCGAAGTTTTAGAAGAATTTTTTCAGGACAAAAAAATAATTCAGAACGTGAATTTATACCGCTTTACTTCCGATAGCATTTTGCTGTCGCGCTTTGCCCGCGCGAAATACGGCGATAAGGTTGCCGATTTCTGTTCGGGAAGCGGCGTTGTGGGCTTTCACTTTCTTTGCCTTAATCCGCAGATTTCGTCGCTTACGCTGTTCGAAATGCAGCAAAACCTTGCTGATATGTCGCGGCGAACTGCCGAAATGAACGGCTTTGCGTGCCAGATTAATTGTTGCAAAGTGCAAGATATCGGCGCGGAATATAACGACGCATTTTCACTTATACTTTGCAATCCGCCGTACGAGAGAGCCGGTTTTGAAAACGAAGTTTACGAAAAAGCCGTTTGCCGTAAAGAACTTACTTTAACTTTTAGCGAACTTGTTGAAGTAGCTGTTAAAAAACTGAAATTCGGCGGCAGGTTTGCAGTGCTAAGCCGCGCCGATAGAACGGCGGAAGTAATTTATACATTAAAGAGCCGCTCGCTCGAGCCCAAGCGCATACAGTTTGTAAGCGGCTCGACCGGTGCAAAGCCCTATCTTGTAATGATTGAAGCCGTAAAGGGCGGCAAGGAAGGCGTTGAAGTTTTGCCGCCGATTGTAAACTGAAAGGTGAATATAAAGCAACTCTTGTTTGATTGGAATAACGATTGTGCTTAGAAACGGTAATAAAGAAACTTGGTTAAGCGGAACGCTTGCTTGATTGGAGCGGCGGCTATTGACGGATACGGTAATAAAGAAATTCGGTTAAGCGGAACGCTTACGGAACGCTTATGATATATTTTGTAGCAACACCTATAGGCAATTTAAAAGACATAACCTTGCGCGCGCTTGAAGTTTTGCGCGCCGCGGACGTAATATTCTGCGAAGACACAAGGCATTCCGTAAAACTTCTTAATGCATACGATATTAAGAAGCCGCTTTACGCTTGCCATAAATTCAACGAGCACGAAGCGGCAGAAAAGATAATTGCCGCCGCAAACGAAGGAAAACAGGTGGCGGTAATTTCCGACGCAGGCATGCCCGTTATTTCAGACCCTGGCAACGTAGTATGCCGTGCGTTAAAGGAAGCAGGTGCGGAATATACTGTAATACCGGGGGCAAACGCCGCGCTTTCCGCGCTGGTGCTTTCCGCTTTCCCAGCTGAAAGATTTGTATTTATCGGCTTTTTGCCTTCAAAGGCAGGGCAAAGAAAACAACTTTTGGAAAGCTACAAAAACGTTGACGCAACGCTTATCTTTCACGTCGCTCCGCAGGACATTGACCGCGACATATCTTCCATTTACGCGTGTTTCGGCGAAAGACGCGCGTGCGCCGTCCGCGAAATTACCAAACTCCACGAACAGGCTACCGAATTCATGCTTTCAAAAGGTTTGCAGGGTGAGCGGCGCGGTGAGTTCGTAATAATAGTGGAAGGCGCAAAAAACGTTGAAAATCCGTTATGTTCACTTTCCGAGAAAGAGCATATACTTCACTATATTGCTGGGGGAATGGACAAAAAAGACGCCGTAAAGCAGGCGGCGAAGGACAGGGGCGTTTCCAAGTCCGAAATGTATAAATTTTCGCTTGACGTGTAGAAAGGCGAAGATAAGGAGAAAATGATGGCTAAGAAAAACAAACTGCCCGAAGACGAGCCCGTTAAAATGACGGTCTACGAATACGAGCAGAAATATTCCAAAAAAGAAAATTTGCGCGCCGCAAAAGTGCTACTGCGGCTTATTGCCGCCGCGCTAGGCGTGATGATAGCCGCGTGTTTAATAACCATAACGCTTAAACTTTGGGACGTACATATGTATGCGGGAATTGCTTCGGCGGCGGTAAGCGCAATACTGTTTATCTGCCTGTACGTAGTTCCGCTCGTGAAAATCGCAAAGAAAGGAAAGTTTCAGGTAAACGTCAACGTGCATACTGCGCGCCAGGCGCAAAAGCACAATAAAAAGCTCCGCGGCGAAATTGCCGAAAAAATAATTGAAATTACCGCACAGGTAGACGGCGTCGGCTGGTACGACAGCGCGGTTGTGGGCGAGCTTGCAATAGCCGTAAACACCAACGATAACGAAGGCATAAAAAAAGCGCTTACCGCGCTGTATTCGGGTTCGGTTAAAAAATCGGCAAAATCGCTGATATATAAAAGCGCGCTTAAGTCGGGTATGTATTCGGCGCTTGCGCAGACCAGCAAAACCGACGCACTGCTGGTTGTGTTTTTAAATTTACAGCTTGTTAAAGATTTAGTATATTTGTACGGCTTCCGTCCGTCGGATGCAAAGCTGGTTAAAATCTTCGGCAGAGTGCTTCAAAACTCACTTATAGCTTACGGGCTCGGCAATATAAAAATAGGCAACAGCATTGTAAAGACTATGGGGGACGCGGTAAAGGGCTTGCCGCTTTTGGGCGCGGCGATTTCTACTATCGTCGATTCGTCCGTGCAGGGGCTTACCAACGGCGTTCTTACAACCGTAATGGGCTATCAGACTATCAAATATCTCAACTACGAGTATAAACTTCAAAACGTTTTAGACGGCGTTGAAATAGAAGCCGAAGAAGAAATGAAGGAAACGTGCGAAGAAATAGAAAAGGAGCTTAAAGGCAAGCATACAAAGCCCGTAAGAGCCGCTAAGCAACCCGCCTGACCAATCGTCTGTTCGACCGATTGTCATTCTGCCCGAGCGCGTAGCGCGAAGGGTTGCGCACCTTATTTTAAAAAATTATATAATAAGGCGCAAAGCCTTGGCGAAGAATTTAACATATAGCGTAAGCATATCAAAAAAGGCTAAAACAGTTCAATAAAATATGCCGCGGACGTGGTCTGTCCGCGGCATATTAAGTGGATTGATAAAGTAAAACTATATTAAAATATCAATCTTTCAAAGTTTATCAGCCAATTTTATGTGAATTTTTAATGAAATCTAACAAATTAAGGCTCAAAACTGCTACTAAACGTTAAAAATCTTTATTTTTTGTTGATTTTTGTTAGAAAATGTTATATAATTTATGAAAGTATATATACTTTAACAAAGGAGAAACTATGGAGAGAAAACTCGACATCTTAATTATAGAAGACGACCCCGTTGTTCGCAACGAACTTACGGCGCAGATTGAAGAACATCACGAAGCGTTCAACGTTATCGGCGTTACCGACAATTCCGAAAAGGCAATGCAGATAGTAATAAACGGTTGCCCCGACGCAGTTATTCTCGATTTAGAGTTACAGTTCGGCGGTGGCGACGGCTTTGACTTTTTAAGACAGGTTCGTTCGGCAAACCTTTCCGTTCCGCCTTACGTGTTGGTAACTACGAACAATATCAGCGCAATCACTCATAAAGCGGCGCGCGATATGGGCGCGGACTACATTATGACGAAGGCGCAAAAGGGGTATTCGGCAAAAACGCCCATAGAATTTTTGAAGATGCTGGCGCCTTCCATTTTGAACAGAAAGGGTATCGAACCTGCCGCGATTGAACAGCTTGACACCACTAACGAAGAATTGCGTATTAAAACCATGCGCCGCCGTATTTATAAGGAGTTGAACGCAGTCGGCGTTAACCCCAAGTCTGCCGGCTACAGCTACCTTGCCGACGCAATCGAACTTATTATGTCGGGCGTAAAGCAGCACGTTTCCAATGAAGTAGGCAAACGTTACGCAAAAGCCGAAACGACTATAGAGCGCGCTATGCAGAACGCAATCAACCGCGCATGGAACACGGCAAACACGGACGATTTGCTTGCAAATTACACTGCAAGAATAACTTCGGAAAGGGGAGTGCCCACAATTACGGAATTTATTTTCTACTACGCAAATAAAATTGAAACCGACTATTGATTTATAGAAATTTACCGCCGCAAAGCAATGTGCTTTGCGGCGGTTTTTTAATTACGCTTCAATGCTTATGACTACGTCGGCTTTTTCTACCCATATAACGACAACGTCGCCGCAATTTAAAGTACATTCTTTAGTTGCGTCAAAATTTTCTTGGTTTTCGTCGTAGAAGATACTGCCGCCTATATAGCACGTGCCGATAGACAATTCATCGCCTTCGTATTGCAGTAAAATATTGCAAACTCCGTCATATTCGGCAACGTAAACAAAATATTTTTGAGTTTCGTCAGATACGGCCGAATAACCTTCGTCGGTACTTGTATAAATTCTTTCTGCGCCGAATATGCCAATTTCGCCGCCGCTTACTGCCACGGAAAGTTTAAGTTCTTCGTCTTTTTCAAGGTAAACACCGTGTAAGTAAAAACCATTTTCTCCGTTAATAGCAACAAGCTCTTCGCCAACTCTCAGTGCGCCGACTGCGCTTTGTTCTTCAACCTTAACCACGTAATATGCCGAAGTTTTCGCAATAAACGAAAATTCCGCGTCGGCTTTTTCAACGTCAGTCATAATTCCTTCTTCAAGTTCGGTTATGGTCGGCTCTTCAGGTTCTGTGGGGTCGTCAGGGATAACAGGGTCGACAGGATCAACCGGGTCAACCGGATTGACGGGCTCAACGGGCTTTTCGGGAATGACGGGTTCCGTCGGTTCGTCCGGTTTTTCGGAAGTAGGCGGGACAGTCGGCTTATCAGGTGTTTCTTCTTCGGGTTGCTTAGGTTCTTCCTTTTCCGAACCTTCGTCGGGATCGTTATTAGGTTGTTCTGTTTCGTTGTTGCCGTTATTGTTTTCGTCGGGCTTTTGCGGTACGCTCGGACTGCCGGGTTCAACTGAAGTGGTGCCGCTCTGCGAGCCGCTTGCCGCGGGCGGCTGTTGTTCACCGCTGCACGCCGCAAAGCAGAACACACAGATTACAAAAGCAAAAATAACAAACAGGGCATACTTAAATTTACGCATTTTTCTTCTCCGTTTTTTTAAAATTCTTATAATAAGTTTAGCGCGGAAAAAAACGCATATAAATTACTTTGGTTCGTTGATTTTGTGTTATATTTTGTTTAATTTTGTCGAATTTTAGCCTTAAAAGCGCGGCGTTGCGGTAATTGTTTACTTTTTATTGCGTTTTTACGGGTAAGCGGTAAAGTTTTATTAAAAAAATTACAGCCTGAATGAAAGTCCGGACTGTATTTCAGCAGTTTTAGGTAATTTTAAAAAACAGCGCAAAATTGCTTGAAATTTTTTAAAGTGTTTTATATAATTGTTGTAACTTAATCGAAATTGGGGCGTCGCCAAGCGGTAAGGCAACGGACTCTGACTCCGTCATTCGGGTGTTCAAATCACTTCGCCCCAGCCAAAAAAAGACAAGCTGTAGCTTGTCTTTTTTATTTTAAAATTTTATTGTTTTGTAATTGTTCACCGAATTAATTCTGCCACAGTGTAAAAATTCGTATTAATTGATTTTTTAAAAAAGTTCTTGTATAATTATAGCAATAATCAAAGGAGCTACAAATGATAAAATTAGTTGATTTTCTAAGTATAAAATCGGAAGATTATAAGAATTATAAAATTCATTTTGCAACTGGCGCAAACGACAAAAGAGAGCCTTATAGAAAGTTTTTAATAAACGAATTTGACGAGTGGCAGGCTGACCAAACAAATAAGAATTTTAACCGTGAATATGTTATATCGTTAATTTATTATGACAAAGATATTTGGCTTTTCGGTGGTGTTTATAAAGTTAATAGCCAAACCCCGCAACCAGTATCGCATAATGACAGTTGGAGCGGTTGGCATTACGATTTAACGCTTACAGATAATCAAAAAGATTTAATCGGTAGGGTCTTTGTTTATTATAAAAAAGAATTCCGCGCTTCATACCCGTGTTTAGAATTGCGAACAAAGTACGGAACAAATCCTACTGACATTTGTGTTTCTTCAATTTTAGATAAGCGTGTTACTATAAACGATTTTAACGGTTTCGATAATGTAAATATTTCTTATAAGACTTTGAAATACATTATGGAATACAATATTTCAACTTGGAAATCTGCTTTATCTAATGTAAAAGGCATTTACTTAATTGTAGATACGCTTACAGGTAAGCAATATGTAGGTAGCGCATACGGCGAAGATTGTATATGGCAACGCTGGTCTGAATATGCAAAAAATGGACACGGCGGAAATATTGAACTTAAAGAAATATTGCTTAATAACGGTATTGATTATAGAAATAATTTCAAGTATTCAATTTTAGAAGTATGTAATATGAATTTGGGCAACGACTATATAATCGGTCGTGAAACCTATTGGAAAGAAGTTTTAATGACAAGAAAGTTTGGAATGAACTGCAATTAAATAGGGCTAATTTTAAAAAGCATTTTCCAATAAAGTAAGTTTTTTAATTTTTTAAGTTTAACACACTATACTTATTTCATAAGAGTAGTGTGCCCTGCGGGGCTTTTAACCACATACATTGTCAACTGCTGTTCATAAAAATTACCCTCCTTATGGTATTTGTGAGACACTCTCTCAGTTTAGCATTATAAAAACAAAACACGATAGATGCTGTCATATTTAATTCCTAAAATATCTCTACAAGTGGTAGCCGATTAATAAGCCGTTTTCGCAACCATGTTAATAAAATTTTAAAAATAAATTTTAAACAAAAAACCTCACACCCGATTTATGGGGTGAGGTTTTTAAATAAAATGACACATTTTGCAAAAAAATATTGTCTTAATAATTAGGCACGAAAGTACTCGAAGTATGCCGAACTACAACGATTTGGGTATTGACTTTACACATCATATTTGTTATAATATGTTATAATTTGATAGGTGTATTATGGAATTCTCAAAATTCTGCCTTGAAACAAGGCTCAAACTCAATTTAAGTCAGGAAATGTTGGCAAGAAAACTTGATGTTTCTTTTGCCACGATTAATCGTTGGGAAAACGGCAAAGCTGTTCCACAGAAGTTGACTTTATACCGTTTTGAAAAGTTTTGCGAAGAGAATGGAATAGTGTTCCCTGCGAATTTTGACGAATTATTGCTTAAATAGTCGTATTATGCGTAAAAAATGTTATCTAAACTAGTCTTTTATATAAGATTAAAAGGTTTAGTTAAGCACGGTATTTAGTAATTTGAAATTATCACCAAGGAGAAACCATTATGGATACCAAAGGCGTTATATACATTCTAACTAACCCGTCTTTTCCCGAATATGTAAAAATCGGCTATGCCGATGACATTCAAAAAAGATTAAAACAGCTCAACCGTAGTGAGTGCGTTCCGTTCGCATTCAGAGTTTATGCTACATATGAAGTAACCGATAGACTTTCGGATATTCAAATACATAATATTATCGATAGCCTTAATCCAAATCTTCGCTCAATTGAAACTTTTGAAGGTAAGAAGAGGGTGCGGGAGTTTTACGCCATGACGAAAGAAGATGCGTATAAACTTTTGGAGGGCATCGCAAAAATAAACGGTTTAACAAAGAACCTGAAATTGCATACGCCGACTCAAAGTGAAGTTACCGACACGGAAACCGCCAACGAAGTTAAAGAAGAAATAATTGAACGCCGTTCACCATTTTCTTTTTTTGCATGCGGAATCAAAAGGGGAGAGGAAATTGTCTATAAAAATGATACTTCTATTATTTGTACAGTATCTGGCGATAGAACGATTAATTATAACGGGGAAACAACTTCGGTAAGCGCATTGGCACAGAGGCTATTGGAATTAAACCACCCCGTACAAGGCACTTTGCATTTCACTTATAACGGTGAAGTCTTGGCAGATTTACGTGCAAGATTAGAAACTGAAGGAAAATATGGAAAGTAGTTAAGGATTTGCGAAGGAGAATTGTATGGAAATATTAGCAAGCATTTTAGGTGGACTTGTAAGTGGACTATTCACATTTCTTGGTGTTTTTTTAACAATAAAATATCAGCGTAATAAAGATAAAAAAGAGGAGGCGCGTTTACAAAAAGCTAAAGATGAAGAATTTGATAAAACCAAACCTCGTCTTGAAATTCAAGAGTATATAGAAGAAAGAGATTATGATGAAAACGAAGAAGCTGATATTAGTGCTATATTAGTTTCAATTAAAGGTTATGAAAAATACATTCATCATTTTCATTATGATCCGCTTATTTTGGATAAATCAAAGTGGCGGTGTGTTGATTATGTGTTGAAAAATACAGGGGATACAGAAATTGATCACCTATATTTATCAACGAACTTATATAAAGATACTTCTTTATTAAATGTTTCAACAGGTGAATATATAATAGACTTTAATGGTAAGTATTTAAACTACGATGTAATTTTAGAAAAAGTTATTAAACCTCAACATACTGTACATATAAGGATCTGCTATATTAAAGATCACATTATTGTTTCAAATATAGGAAATCCACCGATAGCTATTTGGCTTATGGATGCCAATGATAATGTGTGGAGACAATCGTTATTTGCACCTCAAAATAAGATATATACTAGCAGAAGAAGTAGCATTCAAGAATTTCGTGATTATACAAACATATCAACTGCTATAAAATGCTTTGATGATCCTATGCTTTGGTGAACTGCCATTTTAACATGGATTTAATCAGTGTTAAATGAAGTGATAATCAAGTGCAATCCAACTCAAGAGGACAGTTATGGAGCTGATTGACAATAAATCAAAATTATTAGGGGATGACCTAAGCAAAGAAATTAAGTCCGGTTCAACATTAAAAGTCGTTGCATCGTATTTTTCCGTGTACGCATTTCAAGCATTAAAAGATGAGTTGTCTAAAATTGATGAATTGCAATTTATATTTCCATCTCCAACATTTGTACAGCAAGGCGTTAAAGATAAAATTACTAAAGAAGCACGGGAATATTATATACCCAAGCTAACTCGTGAAAATACTTTATATGGTACTGAGTTTGAAATCAGATTGCGTAATCAGCTTATGCAAAAAGCAATTGCAAAAGAATGTGCCGAATGGATAAGACAAAAGGTTACTTTTAAATCAAACATAACAGACAATGAGCTTCAAAATTTCATTTATCTTGACAATGGAGAGAAGCAGTTTACTTATACGCCTATTAAGGGTTTTACTTCTGTTGACCTTGGATATGAAAAGAACAATATGCTGTTTCAGGGTATTGTGAAGAACGATGATGCTGGGTATGCTAAATTTTTCTTTCAACAATTTAAAAAAGTTTGGGATGATGAAAGTAAAGTCAACGATGTTACTCAAGCAATAGCAGATTACATATCATCCGTTTATAAAGATAACGCACCGGAATTCATTTATTTTGTTACTCTTTACAATATTTTCAGCGAATTTTTAGATGATATTATGTCCGAAGATTTCCTTCCCAACGAAGGTACGGGATTCAGAAATTCAATTATTTGGCAGAAGCTTTATAACTTCCAGAAGGACGGAGCAGTTGGCGTTATTCAAAAACTTGAAAAATATAATGGATGTATTCTTGCTGACAGCGTTGGTTTAGGTAAGACATTTACGGCACTTGCCGTTATGAAATACTACGCTTCACGTAACAAAACCATATTGGTGCTTACACCGAAAAAACTTTCGGAAAACTGGAACAAATATCGGGACAATACCCACACCAATCTTTTCTATAAAGACAGAATTCATTTTGATGTGCTTTATCACACTGATTTGGTTAGAACGCATGGGTATTCTAACGGGCATAATCTTGCCACATTTAACTGGGATAATTATGATTTAATTGTTATTGATGAATCACATAATTTCCGTAACGCAAACGCATATAGAGATAGGGAAACAAGATACTCATTTCTATTGAACAAAGTACTGAAAAGTGGTGTAAAGACAAAAGTTCTTATGCTTTCGGCGACTCCCGTAAATAACCGCTTTGCCGATTTAAAAAATCAGCTTGCGCTTGCATATGGTGACGACTACGCTGAGTTCAATTCCAAACTTGAAACTTCCAAGTCGGCTGAAACTGTCCTTATCAATGCACAGAAAGCGTTTAACGAGTGGTGCAAGCTTCCCAAGGAAGAGAGGAAGGCAAAAGATTTAATGTCAATGCTTGACATCGACTTCTCTATTCTGTTAGACAACGTTACAATAGCTCGCAGTCGTAAACATATAACTAAATACTACGATACTTCCGAAATAGGGCAATTCCCTACAAGACTTAAACCTATTTCCTATTATTGTGATTTAGGTAAAAAAGAAGACATAATTGAATATAACGAAATTTTTGAAACGCTCATGACGCTTAATATGGGCGTATATGCGCCTATGGATTATGTGCTTCCTAGCAGAATAGCAAAATATGAAGCGCAGTACGATACCAAAGTAGGCAAGGCAACGTTAAAGCAGTCGAACCGTGAAAAAGCGTTGCAACGTCTTATGACTATAAATATGCTTAAACGGTTGGAGTCTTGCGTTGACTCTTTCCGTATTACGCTGAAAAAAATCAAGTCTGTTAATGAGCAAACTTACAATGCTATAATCGACTATCAGAATAATGTTTCGCTACACGGCCAAATGGAGTTCAGTCAGTTAAGAGAAGACGATTTTGATGACGATGACTTTGATTTAACCAATGACAGCACTCTCGGCAAAGTCAAGATAGATTTTGCCGATATGGACTTGCGTTTGTGGAAACAAGATTTAAAGCACGATATCGAAATATTGGATTTGCTTTATGAGTTTATGGCGTTTATTACACCCGATAAGGATTTTAAACTTCAAAAACTTATTGAGGTAATAGAGAATAAAATTCGAAATCCGTTCAATGCAGGCAACCGAAAAATTTTGGTCTTTTCTGCTTTTGCTGATACCACTAATTATTTATATGAACAACTTGCAGAACGTTTGAAAACAAAATTTGGTATAAACTCTGCTAGAATACAAGGTGCGCAACAAGGTAACACATCAAATGTTGCCGGCAGTAAGGACACGGATAGATTACTTAGTTTGTTTTCCCCTTTATCAAAAGAGCGTGCACAAACCTACTCTCAAGATGAAAATATTGATATAGATTTGCTTATTGCTACCGATTGCGTAAGCGAAGGGCAGAATTTGCAAGACTGCGATATCTGTATCAACTACGACATTCACTGGAATCCCGTTCGTATCGTTCAAAGGTTCGGACGAATTGATCGTATCGGCAGTAAAAACCAATATATTCAGCTTATCAATTTCTGGCCCAATGTTTCGCTGGACGAATACATAAACCTCAATGCAAGGGTAGAAAACCGTATGACGCTTGTGGATGCAACCGCTACGGGAGACGATAACCTTATTGCAAGTGAGCAAGCAGACCTTGATTATAGGAAGGAGCAACTTAAAAAATTGCAAGAAGGCGACTTGCAAGATTTGGAGGATGTTGACGGAAGTATAGCAATTACCGATTTAGGCTTAAATGATTTCCGTATGGACGTAATTGCTTATATCAAAGAGCACGGTGAGCCGACGAATATCCCTGAAGGGCTGTATGCCGTTGTCAAGCATGATGACGAACTTGGTATCCCTAAGGGTGTAATTTTCGTGTTAAAAAATCGTAATCCATCCGTAAATATTGGTAAGCAAAACAGACTGCATCCGTACTATCTCGTTTATTTGGACGAAGATGGCAACGTTGTAAAGAATCATACCGAAGTAAAAGATATACTCGACGTAATACGTAACACTTGCAAGCATAAAACCGAGCCTATCGCCGACCTTTGTAGGGCATATAATAAAGAAACGAAAGACGGTTACAAAATGGACAAGTACAGTAAGTTGCTTGATAAGTGTATTGAAACTATTATTAACGTAAAAGAAGCAAACGACCTTGATACGCTCTTTAATCAAGGTTCAGCTGTTCTGTTTAATGGAGAGATAAAGGGACTTGACGACTTTACTCTTGTTACGTTTATTGTGGTGAAATAATGTTTGCATTCAGCTCTAAAACACAAGTAAATAAGCAGTTTAAATTGACGGACTTGTTTCGGCAAATTGGTGCTAGTAAAGAAGTCAAAGCGGATGCGGCTGATATTGAAAGCGTAACTCTTAAAAATGCTCTATCGACCAAAACGCTTTATTGTGAACCGGACAAAACCATTAAAGAGATTTATGTTTTTGAAATCCGTGTAAAAAGGCGTTACGTTCCAGAAAAGTTTATAAAGGAACTTGATAGTAGCATAAAATTACACACGCTTTTCAATGTTTTGCACGAAGACTATGAGTATTCTCTCATATCATATAAATCGGGAACTAACAAGGGTAAATACTTTTGTACCAATTGGGGAAATGAAAACGATTTTGAAGTTCCTCCCGTGAATAGTGTTCCCGAATTGTATAAGTACATATTGTCTAAATTTTTAACATATCCGCCGTTTGATACTGAAACGACGGAAGAATATTTGAAGCGTTACAATCAACTTATAAAACTTGATCTTCAGATAGGCTCAACGACCACAGCTATTGAAAAGGAAACGCAATCAAAAAAGAAATTTGATTACAACGCACGATTGAAAAAATATATAGAAGAACGAGAGAAGCTCTTAGGAGAAAAAAGTTAAATGGCAAGAAAAAACATTTTTGAATTATTAAACGAAAATTATGATGTCCAAGAAGAGATTAAAAAAATTTATAAAGCATTTAATGAGGCTATTTATTTTTGTTTAGATGAAGGTAAGGGTGGTGACGAAGAATGCACAAATTTAACTTTTAAAGAGCTTGTAGAAATGCATATTTTTAATGAGTGGAAATATAAAGACACTTGTTTAAATGTAGACGAGTTTTTTGAAAGAGTTAATGCAAAGATAAATAGTTTTGATGATGTAGATATCCCATCGGACAAGATCATAAATATTTTAGAGACAATTGAAAATTTTACAAAATTGTTTTATGAACAGCAGGATCATTTGTTAAAGGCTTACCACATTTTCGACTATTTAGAATTTGAGTCTGAATTTTGTTTTATGTTAGATAGAATAGAGAATAAACTTGGATTAACCAGAAAAGAATTTCAAGACCAAGTTATACTTTATCCCACTAATCCACCGCTTGACCAAGCGGTTTCCGCTATAAATGACGAAGATGTTCAATGGGAATTATTAAATTATATACGAGAAGAAAAGTCGTTATCAGAAAAGCGCAAATCACTTGCATATTTAGCGACTAATCTTTACATAGAACAAGATAAAAAAGAAACTAATCCCATTTTAGTTCAAATAATAAATCAAACAACAAATGTGCTGAACAATTTACATATTAGGCATAATAACAAATCGGGCAAATTGGAACAAGCAGATTTGCTTAAAAGTATAAGTGAAGAAGAAGCAATAGCTTTATGTGATTTTGTATTCAATCAAATGCTGAATATAGTGATTTTGAGAGAAAACAAAAAATACGAAGCAGTTTATAATAAATTTAATAAAATACAGAAAGGTAGTAAAAACACCTAAAAAGCAGATAAAAACTTTTAGGAGGGAAATAATGGCTTGGAAAGATATCCTTAGTATTATTGCTACTGCAATTGCAAGTGTTGGCGGTGCGGGTGCTATTATATGGGCATTATCTTCATTTTTTGGAAAGATGTGGGCAAATAAACTTTTAGAGAAACAAAAAGCTGAGTATCAGAAAGATATTGAAGCCTATAAAAGTGCGTTATCTTGTGAACTAGAAAAAGTAAAAGCAACAAATGAAAAACTTACATATATTTCTAAAATACAATATGACTTAGAAATAGCTGCTATAAAAGATTTAACTCGTGAAAGTCATCAATTAATGATGATGTGTTTTACGGTTATACCTGTTGATAAATCTATACTGAAAAATCAAGCAGAAATTGTATCACGTCATAATAATTATTATGAATTATATATAAACAGTATTAACAAATATATGGAAGTAGTGGGGAACTCATTAGCTTTTATAGAAGATAATGTTATTAAACCCTATGACAAGTTTTTGGAAGAGTGTCGTGAGCAATTTGATTATTATAGTGAGATTTATAATCCGAAAATCGGTGTTCCAACAGAAAGTGTTGATGTGCTTTATAACCGCGGAGAATCCATAGAAAAAATTTTTGATTTAGCGATAAAAACGACTAAAAAATATTTAAAGAAAGTAAAAGTTACAGAGTAAAGGGGTGAAAGGATTAAAACAATGGATAAATTAGATATGAAGTCAATTGATATTACGGAAGAAAACGTTAAAAAAATTCAGCAGGTATTTCCTAACTGCGTTACGGAAGTAAAAGAAAACGACAAGATTAAACTTGCCGTGGATTTTGATGCTCTAAAAGAGGAACTTACGGGTAATATAATTGCGGACAAGCAGGAACGCTATCAGTTCACTTGGCCCGATAAAGCAAAAGCAAAACAGACTGCCGTATCGCCTATATTTAAAACTCTTCGTCCTGTCAAAGACGATGAAACTATTCCTACGGGAGAGGACAGTAACGGTAAGCCGTATTGCAGCACAGGAAGCGTTGACTTTGATACAACCCAAAACCTTTATATTGAGGGCGATAATTTAGACGTTTTAAAATTGTTGCAAGAGACGTACCTTGGCAGAGTAAAAATGATTTACATAGACCCGCCTTACAACACGGGTAACGATTTTGTATATGACGATGACTTTTCGCAAGAAGCGGATGAGTATTTGGGAAATAGCGGACAATATGACGAACACGGTAACCGCCTATTTCAGAATACAGAAAGCAACGGTAGATTCCATACGGACTGGTTAAATATGATGTATCCCCGTTTAAAACTTGCAAAAGATTTGCTTGATAAAGATGGTGTAATTTTTATAAGTATAGATGATAATGAAGTTGAAAATTTAAGAAAAGTTTGTGATGAGATTTTTGGTGAAAATAATTTTGTTGCACAAATTGTATGGCGAAAAATTTATGGTATTAAGAATGATGTAAAAACATTTTCAAATTGTCATGAATATGTGGTCGTTTATTCAAAAGTTTTAAATGGGTGGTTTCCTAACCTTTTACCGAGAACAGAAGAAGCAAATTCAAGATATAAAAATCCAGATAATGACCCCCGTGGAGATTGGAAGGCTGGAGATTTTACGGGTGTTGGGGCAACAAGCTGTGTTTATCCTATTATAACTCCGTCTGGTAAAACGTTATATCCGCCTGAAGGAAAACATTGGATTGCTTCAAAAGAAAATTATGAAAAATTGAGAGCAGATAATAGAATTTGGTTTGGAAGTAATGGTGATAGCGTTCCTTCAATTAAGAGGTTCTTATCAGAGGTAAAAAATGGTATGTCTCCGTCTACTTTTGTTGATTATACAGAGGTTGGGCATACGGATGAAGCTAATCGTGCACTTAAACAATTATTAGAAGGGGCATTTTTTGATTATCCTAAACCTGTACGGTTAATTAATAGGTTACTATTTTTAGGAACAAACTCTAATGATATTATTTTAGACTTTTTCTCCGGTTCAGGAACTACCGCACACGCAGTTATGCAATTAAACGCAGAGGATGGCGGCAACCGCAAGTTTATAATGGTGCAACTTCCTGAAACTTGCGATGAAAAAAGTGAGGCGTATAAAGCGGGGTATAAATACATCTGCGAAATTGGCAAAGAGCGCATCCGCCGTGCAGGCAAAAAAATAAAAGCAGAAAATGGAGAAAAGGCGCAGAACCTTGATATAGGATTCCGTGTGCTTAAACTTGATTCTTCAAATATGCAACCCGTTTATTACAATCCGCACGCAATAACTCAATCTTTGCTTGATTCTACAATAGATAATGTAAAGACTGACAGAACGCCTATGGACTTGCTGTTCCAAGTTATGCTTGATTTAGGCGTACTTCTTTCCGCAAAAATAGAAGAAAAGCAAATTAACGGTAAAAAATATTATGTAGTAAATGGAAACGACTTAATCGCTTGCTTTGACGATGATATAGATAATTCCGTTATTACAGAAATTGCAAAGCAAAAACCGTTATACGCTGTTTTTAAGGACAAGTCATTTGCTACCGACAGTGTTGGTATCAACAACGAACAGCTTTTCAAAACCTACTCCCCGACAACAATAGTTAAGGTGATTTAATTATGGGTATTAGAGAAACTTGCATTATATGTAACAATGAAGCATCAGAGTTTTTAGGCTCAGAAGGTGGCGAAATTGTATATTTAATTTGTCCTAATTGTGGAAGGTACATCTTTCCGCATAGTTCCATGTACTTAATTGATGAAAAGTATTTAGGTAAAGATGTTGACATGTTTGATACATCTAAATTGGCGAAATACTTATTTCATAATAAAATTGAAAATCGTAACGCTTTTATTGGCACACAAAAATCATTTGATGAGTATAAAAAATTAAAACCAAATTCGGAAGCATTTTTAGTTTCTCCGAATATGGTTGAAGATTGGTACCCTAACACATACGAACAAAAGATTAAAAGAGCTTTATGTTGGATAGCGAGTCATAGTAGCTATCGTGGGGAAGCTGTTACAATTAGTACTGAAGATATAGAAAGTGTATTTTTTCTAGAAAACAGCTACTATGAAAGGTATAAAAAAGTTTGTTCTCGGTCTTGGCTTCGTGAATTGGCGTTCCTATATAATTATTTAAATGATAAAGATCTTTTGCAAAACAAGTTAACCGAAGGTGAAATGCATTATTTAATTGAAGGACTTAAAGATCCGCCATATCCATGGGCATTAATATTTACGCTTTCACCCAAAGCCTACCAAATGGTAGAAAATTTTAAGCCCAATAAAAACGTTTTTGTAGCAATGAAATTTGGGACAGAAACACTGGCTTTGCGAGAAAAAATTAAAGAGGGGTTAGTAGGGTACAATGTGCGTATTATGGATGAAATTGAACATAATCACTTAATAGTTCCTGAAATGTTGAAAGAAATAAAAAATAGTGGTTTTGTGATAGCTGAGTTATCTAATCACAATAATGGTGCATATTACGAAGCGGGTTATGCTTTGGGACTTGGTAAAGAAGTAATACATATCTGCCAAAAGGACGAGTTGTCAAACGGTTTGCATTTTGATGTGGCTCAAGTCAATACCATTGTCTATGAAAACATTGACGAGATTCCTGAAAAACTAAAAAGGCGAATACAAGCAACTATTAAATAGGTATTACAAATAGATAGTAACAGAAGGAAATTTTATTATGACCACTAAAGAATTTTTGAAAACTTATTGGCAATATTACTTAAATCTCGAAAAAGATTTTTTGGTTACAGAAAAATACGTCACAATTGATAAAGATAATGAAAGAACATTTTCAGTTGAGTATCTCAAAATCTTTCAAATTGTCTGTGCGGAAATTGATATTGCGGCTAAAGTATTTTGTGTGGAGATAGACGAGCATTTTAACAAGGATACTTTGCCTCATTATTGCAAATTAATCACGACAAATTTTCCAGATTTTAGAGACAAAGAAATTAATTTTAAAATGCAAAATATCAAATTTAAACCTTGGTGTGGTTGGATATATAACGAGAATACAGATTCTAATGGGGTTGTTAGAGTAACAGGAAGTGGACCCAATTGGTGGACCGCTCACAATAAAGTAAAACATAGCAGAACATTAATTGCTAATGATGTATTAAATTATAAGCTGGCGAATCAAAAAAATGTAATTTATGCATTAGGTGGACTATTCCAACTTGAAATGTATTTTTATAAGCTGTTAGCACAAAAAGAAAGAGATTCAATTGAAATGCCAGTTCCTCAGTCTAAACTTTTTAATATAGATGATTGGAATACTGGTATAGTTGTAGGAGACAATTTGGTGCTTAGTATGATGGATAGCACCCTAAGTTTTACAACGAAAGAATAGGTAATATAAAAATGAAATTCAGATTTAAGATACAACAATATCAGACGGATGCGGTAAACGCAGTTTGCGATGTGTTCAAGGGACAACCCTATCAAGCGCATATGAAATATACCATAGATATGGGCGTTCAAGAGCAAAAAGAACAGGTTTCTTTCTTTGAAGATGCTACGCTTCGTCGTGCTGTGGAAGAGGACTATGACGTGGGTTTTGCTAATCCACGTATAGAACTTTTGCCTGAAACAATACTTGGTAACATACACAATATTCAGACACTTGCAAACATAAACGAGTCAAAAAGTCTTTCACATAACTTCGGTGCAGTTGATTTGGACGTGGAAATGGAAACGGGTACTGGTAAGACTTACGTTTACATAAAAACCATGTTCGAGCTGAACAAGCGTTACGGCTTTTCTAAGTTCATAGTCGTAGTTCCGTCTATTGCAATTCGTGAGGGTGTTAAGAAGTCGTTTGAAATGACTCAGGAACACTTTATGGAAACGTATGGAAAGAAGGCGAGGTTCTTCATTTATAATTCCAAAAAGTTAGACGAGATAGAGCAGTTTTCAAGTTCAAGTGCAATCAACGTAATGATTATAAACATACAGGCGTTCAACGCACGTGGAACAGATGCGCGTCGTATTTACGAGGAGCTTGACGAATTTCAATCGAGAAAACCTATTGATGTAATTTCTCGTAATCGTCCTATTGTCATATTGGACGAGCCCCAGAAAATGGGCGGTTTTGCTACGCAAGAATCGTTGAAGCGTTTTAATCCATTGTTTTCAGTAAACTATTCCGCAACTCACAAGGTGCAGCATAATACTGTTTACGTTCTTGACGCACTTGATGCATTTAATAAAAAACTTGTCAAAAAAATTCGTGTAAAAGGGTTTACTTTAAAGAACTTGCGAGGAACTAACGGATACTTATACTTGCAAGACATTTCGCTTTCTTCCGGCAAACCGCCGGCTGCACGTGTTGAAATGGAAATTGGAAGAAAGGGCGGCAACCCTACACGTGAAATCCGGGTGTTAGAATTTGGCGATAATCTTTACCAGAAATCAAATGAATTGGAAGAATATAAAGGTTATACGGTAAATGAAATTAATCCATTTAATAATACGGTTTCTTTTACAAACGGAGAGGTTATTTATTTAGGTACTGCCGTGGGAGATGTTTCCGAAATGGATATGCGCCGTATTCAGATAAGAGAAACAATCCGTTCTCACTTTGAAAATGAAGAACAGCTTTTCAATAAGGGAATTAAGGTGCTGTCGCTGTTCTTTATTGACGAAGTTGCAAAATATCGCCAATACGATGACGATGGCAAAGAAGTGAACGGTATATACGGAAAGATTTTTGAAGAGGAGTATATAAAAGTCGTCAATGATTATATTGATTTATTCGACACGCCTTATGTCAAATACTTAAAACAGACAGATGTTGGCAAGGTACATAAAGGATATTTCTCCATAGACAAGAAAGGGAGAAAGGTCGATTCAAATACGGTGCGTGGCACGGATATTTCCGATGACGTGTCTGCATATGATTTGATTTTGAAGGATAAAGAAAGGTTATTGTCCTTTGAAGAACCGACAAGGTTTATCTTCTCTCACTCTGCTCTTCGTGAAGGGTGGGACAATCCTAACGTTTTCCAAATCTGCACTTTGAAACATAGTAATTCAAATGTCCAGCGCAGGCAGGAAGTTGGGCGTGGGCTTCGTCTTTGTGTTAACAGTGCGGGTGAAAGAATGGACGCAACAGTAGAGAATTTGGATGTCCACGGATTAAATGTACTTACTGTCATTGCAAATGATTCTTACGAAGATTTTGTTAGAGGTTTACAAAGCGAAATGAAGGAAGATTTGTACGAAAGACCGAGTCGTGCTTCAAAAGAATTTTTTGCAGGCAAGAAAATCGTTGTGGATGGTGAAGAAGTTATAATCACGTCCACGCATGCATCGGCAATTTATCGCTATTTGGTTAAAAACGATTATATTGATGATGACGATAAACCAAACGATACTTACAAAAATGCGGTTAAAGAGAACACGCTTGTTCCGTTGCCGGAAGAGCTTGCGCCTATGGCAACAGTTCTTCACAAACTTATTCAATCTACTTATGATACAGATGCACTTGCAAATATGTTTGAAAACGGTAACAAATCGAAAGTGCAAGACAATAAGCTGAATGATAACTTCTATAAACAGCAATTCCAGAATTTGTGGAACTTAATCAACCATAAATATGCATATACGGTTGAGTTTGATTCAAATGAGTTAATAAAAAAGGCAATAGAGAATATAGAGAAAAATCTGTATGTTTCTCAGCTTATGTATACTGTTTCAACGGGTGAACAAAAATCGCAAATCGATGTTGAAGAATTGAAAAACGGTGTTTCTTTTAAAACGGCAAAAACAAAAACCGAAATGATTCGCTCGGTTGATTCTAACGGAATTAAATATGATTTGCTTGGGAAGATTGCGGCAGAAACAAAACTCTCAAGACGAACTATAGCCACAATTTTAAAGGGCATATCGCCCGTTAAGTTTGCGTATTATTCAGTTAATCCTGAAGAATTTATCAGCAAAGTTTCTAAACTTATTAATGAACAAAAAGCTACGCTTATAGTTGACCACGTTACTTACAATATGATTGATGGAACTTTTGATTCGTCAATCTTTACCGAGTCTAAGGCAACGGATGCATATAGATATGCTTACAAAGCAAATAGACATATAAAGGACTATGTATTTGTGGATGGCGTAAACAAAACAGGCAGCGTAGAGCTTGAATTTGCTATGGCACTTGATAATGCTGATGAAGTTTGTGTTTACGCAAAAATGCCGAAAACGTTTTATATTCCAACTCCAGTGGGTAATTATAGTCCCGACTGGGCAATAGCGTTTAAAGAGGGAAGCGTTAAGCATATTTACTTCCTTGCTGAAACGAAGGGAAGCCTAGACAGTTTGGATTTGCGTGGAATAGAAACGGCAAAAATTGACTGTGCAAAGAAGTTGTTTAATAAAATGTCGTCAAGTAAAGTGCGCTATGAAAATGTTACAAGCTATCAAGACTTGCTAAATAAAATGAACTGCTTAGATTAATAACATTTAGTTTTTAAGCTAACGAAATTTAGTGCTGAATACAAAAGAAAATTATATGGATGCTATTGAAATTTTTAAGCAATTAATCGGCGATAAAATGAAACCGTTAATTGTGCAATACAACCCTTATAAGGATGTGTTTGTTACACATCCTTATAGACATATTTTTGATGATAATTTTGAAAAAAATTTTTCAGAAGTTCTTTTTGACAGTATTATCTTTTACGCATATGAAAAGGATGAAATAGAAAAGGAATATCATAAAGGACGCTTATCCGATTTACAAAAGGCATCCCGCATCGCTTACGAAAATAGAGTGCCCAAAACTGAAAAAGAAACAGATGGGTTAATGGGTGAATTAACATTAGATACTTTTATAAAATTATTTTACCCGAATATTGAATTGCTGTATTCTAGAGCGAAGTATATAGAAAAACTCCCCCATAAGGAAGCAACGCCAGAAAGAAAAGGACAAGAAATAAAAGGCTATGATGGGATGGTTTTTTCCATTGAAGACGGACAAAAATATTTTTGGGTCGGACAAGTTAAAACTGGAGATTGGAACTATTGTCTAAACGCAATTAAGGATGATATAAATAAAAGTATAATCAAATATTATTTTGCTGATTCAATGGTGATACTGTGCGATATAATGCGAGCAGCTAATAGTGTATCTCCCGAATTAAACAAAATAATAGATGAAATAAATGATATTATTTACAATAATATAAGTGATAGAGATATCAAAACACAGCAAATTCTAGATTATTTTAAAACGAAGCATATAAAAATTAGAATTCCGTGTTTACTGATGCCTAATGAGTCAAATTACAGCGACAGTTCTAAGTTGTTGGAAATCATTAAAACCAAAACTAAAAATGCTTTTAATGAGTTTAAAGTAATTAATAAAGAGAACCTCGATATTGAAATACTACTACTTGTTTTTCCTTTACGTGACTTAAAAAAAGCACGTGAACTTTTTTTAGGGGTGCGTAAAGTATGACTATTACAAATTTGTTAAAGAATGCCACAAAACTAATAAATAAGACGAATCTATCTGATTATGAAAAAATTGAATTGAAAGATATTCTTTGTTATTTATCAGAATGGCGAAAAAACAATATTAAAGAGGCAAGTGAATATCCTCAGTTAAACTTTATACTCTATAATGCTAGTCGTAAATTGAGAACATTCGGGTATAATCGTTTGAATGGATTTACAAGCAACATGATTAATGTTGGCGATGAGATATCCGAATTAAAAGATAATGCAGTTGATGAATTCTATAAGACTAACTCCGGCTTTGTGCTTGACAAGGCACAAAAAGAAGTTCTTGATGAGTTTGAAAATTCGAACGAGAAATTATTTTTAAGTGCACCAACCTCGTTTGGGAAAACTTTTTTATTGAAAGAAATCATTTTTAGGCATCGCGAGAAGTACAAAAATATTGTTATTGTACTGCCTACAGTTGCGCTATTAATGGAAGTTACGGACGAAATAGAGCAATTTAATAATAGACACAAATTAGATTATAGTTTATACAACTCTGTTTACAAGGATTTGACATTAACAGAACAAAATATTTTTATTTTAACACCTGAAAGAGTTTTACGACTATTAGCCATTGTACCCGATATTAAGATAGACTTTTTCTTTTTTGATGAGATTTATAAAATTGATGAAGATATTTCAGTAGTAAGTGAAGACGATGTAAACGAAAAAATACAGCTTGGCAGCAATATCAAAAATGGGCGTGAGGAGCAAGATCATCGTGCTGTAGCATTTAGGCTGTCGCTTTATTACTTATTAAAAAAAAGTCCAGCTTGCTATTTGGCAGGTCCGTTTATAGAAATTGAAAACTTGCGCTCTGGTTTTAGGCAGATGCTTGAAAAACATAGTATAGCAACGAAAGAAATAAAATTTACTCCCACGTTAAAAAACACGATAGACTTTCACAGCAAGACATTTAAGTTTTCCTCTCCGTTTGAAGAGGTTGAGGAAAGTACACCCGCAAACAAGTCAATCGAAAAATTAATTTTTACGGCTCAAAGGCTTAATTTTTCTAAAACAAATCAAGCAATCGTATATTGTTTATATCCAGCGCATACAGAGCAATATGCAGTAGAGTTCTCCGATAAATATTCAGAAAAATCAGAACTTAGTGAAAAAGTTCAAACATTTATAGAACATCTGAAGAACAATTATGATTTTTCTTTTGGGGGTGAAGCTGGTTCGTTTGAAAATTGGGATTTTGTTTATTCCCTTCGTCATCAAGTTGGCATACATAACGGAAAATTTCCGAAATATTTCCAGCGAGAGATTATGCGCCTTTTCAACGATGGCGAGATGAGTACCTTGTTCTGCACATCTACAATTGTTGAAGGCGTGAATACAAATGCAAAGACGGTTGTGGTATATCATAATCCTTCAGGTAAGACAGACGAGGGTAGGAAATTTCTGTTGTTGAATATCAATGGAAGAGCAGGCAGATATTTGCATCATTTTGTTGGGAATATTGTTTATCTTCATGATATGAGTGTGAAGCTCGTGGATTGTGGAGGCATTGCGCTTGATTTTAAACCTTATAATTCTAGGGTTAGATTAAATCCTTTGGACTTAGAAAATATTGATGATGAAGATTTATCGCAAGCGAATAAAGAATTAAAGGCAAAACTTAGTTTTAATAAACAGCTATTGCCGGATATCGTCTTTGAACAAAATCGTTTAATAGAGCGAAAAAAACAGGAAAAAATCTTATCTCATATACTTTATAGAATTCGTTCATTTGTTGGAATAGAAACAGTATCTATCTTCGATTTTGTAAATAATTATTTTGAAATTATATTACAGATTTGGGCTGATATTGGAGAAATTAAAGACACTCAAATAGAGGCTATAAAATATTTTTCAATAAGCTATGCAAGAAACAGCTATCAAGGAGTTTTAGATTATCAATTCAAAAAATACTTAACTCAAGAAAAAGATGAGCACAAATTTGTAAATGAAACTTACAGAAAAGTTTTTAGGGAAGTAAAGGACACAATTGAATATCAGCTTCCAAGAATAATAAGTTTATTTGAAGCTTTAATTATAAGAGCTTTTGAAATTAAACAAATTAAGTTGTCCAAACCAATAGATTTAAGTAAGATTATACGATTTTTTGAAATTGGTGCTGAAACACCGCTTGGTATAGATATGGTTGAAAAAGCAATTCCCATTGTTACAGTAAAGAAGGTTGATAAAATTCGATTCAATTCAAATGAATTGGATATGCAACGTAAAGAGTTTGTCAACAATTTTGTTGAACATGAACGGGAATTCGATTTATACGAAAAGCAATATTTAAACAATTATATAAAAAAGTATTGTAAAAACTAATGCGGAGTATTTAGATTAATGTCGAGAGATCATATAATACCAAAGTTTATTTTAAGAGGATTCAGCATAAATCCTACGGCAAATAAAAACAATCAAAAAATAATGATATATGATAGAGCTACATCGCAAGTTACAACGAAAAAAATTGCAGATGCGTACGCTTTAAAAGATTTTAATTCTCCTGAAACCGAAAAGTATTTAGCCAACGAGTATGAAACTGGCGTAGCAAAAATTTTTCAAAGAATAAATGAAAATGCGATAGCTAATCATAAATATGTAACATTATCAAATGATGAATATAGATTGTTGTTTAGATTTTTTGTTATCATGTGGCGGAGAAACGATATTCAAATTGATAAAGCAAAAGAGCTAGCTATTCAACTTGAAAATATGATGAAGAGTTTATTCGGCAGTCATTATGAAGATATGTTAAAACCGGAATATAAAAAGTGTTCTTTTGAAAACGTTTTTGATGAAAGAATAGACGAAGTAAAAAAATTATTTTATGATAAAGTGATTTCTGAAACAGATGACAATGATCCGACCGTTCTAAAAACAATAAAAAATTATAAACCAACCATAGTTTATAATAAGTCAAATATTCATTTTCTTTTACATAACACTTATGCAACTTTGAGATATATAATCCCTAAAAATCATACTATCAATGAGTTTGATGCTCCAACGGTTATGATATATCCGATATCCAACACGCTGTGTTTTTGTATGATGTGCAGTGCAAATGAAATTGACCTTACAAAAGAAGTGTTTAATATTCCAATTGATGTTTGGGATAAAGATGATGAAATAAAGCAACACTTTATTGATGGATATATAACAGATGTTGCTAAAAGCTTTGTTGTCGATAATACGAATGTAGAATTTGTGAAGCAGTGGGGATTAAAATAAGATACTGCACAGTGAATGACGGACAAAAGTGGCGAGTCCGTCATTCATTTTGAACGACAAAAATTTACTCCCAAAGTTGGGGGAAATTTGGGAGTAAAAAGGGGGTAAAGGTTAATAAATCATCGAAAATGGCTGATTTTGGGGCAATTTTGCCCCTTTTTTGCTTGTTTTTGGGGTTAAATGACGGACTCTGACTTTAAATTTGTAAAACCAAAACGGTAATTTATAAAACCTATACGCAAGCGCTAACCACTACAACGGCCGCGATGATAATAAGCAGTTTAAAAAATCGCCGCCGCTGAGAACGTGCAACAAGTAGAACTTGTATGCAAGGCTTTCAGTATATTTTTTTATAATTTTTATTGAAAAAGTAAAAATTTTTTGTTATTATTGTTATAAGTTTTAAAACCACACCAACGCCGTAAAGGCGTTTAAAACGCAGAGTAAGGAAGAACAAATGATAAAAATAGAGTTTGACGGAGAAAACTATTACTACGACAGGGGAAAGTTTTACGACCGCACTTTTTGCGAAATGCCGCAGAAAGAAAGCCGCGAAGTCGCCGCGCACTACTTTTCAAACATAGATATTAGCGCGATGACTTTTAATGATTTTGTCGCGTTTTTAAACGATTTGGACAACGGCGGTTTTTACTCCGAATGTGTTCAGACCATAGAGCGGGGCGCGCAGATTTTCAAAAATGAGCGCGAATACGCAAAAGTTACATTGCCCAAACTTTTAAAAATGTACCGCTTGCAGAACCGTGCCGCAGATGCGATATCGCTTTGGCAAAACGTGTGGCAAAAAAGGCTGTACGAAGTAGAATCGGCACCGCTTTA
This sequence comes from uncultured Clostridia bacterium, assembly GCA_964592605.1. Taxonomy (GTDB): domain Bacteria; phylum Bacillota; class Clostridia; order Christensenellales; family Borkfalkiaceae; genus Coproplasma. The sequence continues at coordinate 51,730 of CAZQFP010000002.1, forward strand.
CACGGTTTTGGGTGCGGCGTATTGCGATTTGGAAAACTGGGAGCAAGCCCAGCGCTTTGCCGACAAGGCGTACGGACTTATGGGCGGCAAGAAGAATGAGCATTTAAGTAACTTGTATTTGCGCATAAATAAAAGTGGTGATTGAAAATTTTTGTTATAAAGCGGCGCGGACGTTAAAAACGTCCGCGCCGCTGTTTGTTGTCCCTAAGCAGAAAGCCAGTTATTTATGAGATTTTTGCTCGCGCAGAATGACAACAAATAAAAGCCCCGCCCGAAAGGGCGGGGAAAAGTTTAACTTTTAGTTTACGGTTAAATTCAATTAGTACGTGTCGCTCATTGCAATCGACCAAATACGGCAACCACGGCTCTTTGCAGTGCCGGCATCGAGATAGCTGTACGAGCTGTAAATGGTGTACGTGCCTGCTTCGGTAATGTTGTAAGTTACCGTAGCGGCTTCTGCCAATTTCTGTCCGCCTGCCTTTGTGCAAAGACCTGCTTTATTAACGTAGCCGTCAGCTACTGTTTCATCTGCGGCAAGGGTGGTTCCGGTTGTGCTTGCAACTTCAACATATGTGCCGTCAGCTTTAAGTAAAGCTATACCGGAAGTATTGCTGCTGCTGGTGGAACCGAAGCCAATGGTAATTGAGCCGGTGCCCTGGAAAGTAACGCTCAAACCGTTGTTTTTTATTTCGATTGCGCCGCCCGTTGCGTTCTTATAGCATCTCCACGTAACTTCACCAGCTACTGTAAGGAATGCGTTATTTCCCGTAAGATGAGTCTGAGTAACAGTCTGTTTGTCGGTCGCGGTTTGGTCTGTTGCGGTAGGCCAGCCTGCCGCGTTCGATAAATCGGTCCAGCTATAATTATATGAATGCAACGTTGCTTCGCCGCTGGGACCGCCCTGCGAGCTCTGCGTTGCGCCGCATTCGCAAGTACCGTTTACGTAATTGTGGTTTGCTTTATCGTATTCTTCGCCGTCTTCATCGCAAACGTGCCAGTGCTGAGTGCTGTTCTTTTCCCAGCCGTGGGTGGTGGTATGCGCATGGCCGCACGCAACAAGCGAAATGCATCCTGCCGCTGCAACTGCGCCAAGCGTTAAAGCTGCCGCGGACTTTAAAAATTTGCTCTTTTTCATATATACTCCTTATCGCAGTCAACGTGAATTGCGCAAACTGCATTTTATTACTATATAAATATTATATAGCGCCTAAGCGTAAATTTCAAGCAAAATTTGAAAATTTTTTACTTTTTTTATAAATTTAATTCTGCCTAATTATGGTTTAGCGGGTTATTTGTGGAATTTTTCACGTTGTCGCTTGAATAGTGATATTCTTCACTGCGTTTAGAATGACAGGTGCGGGGCAGAATGATAAAGTTGAAACCAAATTGATAAAAGTATTGCTGTGGCAAGCGTTGACTTATTCGGGCAAAAGTGATACAATAAACCACTGAAAAATGTAAGGTTAAAAAGTTATGCAATATAAAAACCCAGTAATTCTTTCAGACTATTCCGACCCAGACGTTATACGCGTAGGCGACGATTTTTATATGGTTGCTTCCAGCTTCAACCACGTGCCGGGAGTGCCGGTGCTTCATTCAAAAAATCTGGTGGAATGGGAGCTTATAAATTACGTTTTCGATGAAATCCCCTTCGAAGGGTTCGATAAGGTGCGCCACGGCGAAGGGGCGTGGGCGCCATCGCTACGCTACCGCGACGGTAAATTCTATTGCCTTATTCCCTTCCCCGATCAAGGCATTTACGTTTCGGAAACGGACGACCCTTACGGCAAATGGTCGCTGCTCCGTCCTTTAATGGAAGGCAAGGGGTATGAAGACCCGTGCCCCGTGTGGGCGGACGGCAAGTGCTACGTGGTGTTTGCGTTCGTAAAAAGCAGAATAGGCTTTAACTCGCGGCTTGCGGTATTCGAAACCGACGCACAGCTAAAGGTCAAGGCGGAAAGCTATAAAATAATTTACGACGGCACCGATATTGCGCCCAAAATTGAAGGCCCTAAATTTTACAGGCGCGGCAAATATTTTTACATACTAGCGCCCGCAGGCGGCGTAAAAACGGGCTGGCAGGTTGCGCTCCGTTCGGAAAGTATTTACGGCGAGTACCAAACAAAAATTATTATGACGCAGGGCGATACGGCCGTTAACGGACCGCATCAGGGCGCGCTTGTAGATTTGGACGACGAAGGCGAAAAGTGGGCGTTTTTACACTTTCAGGATCTCGGCGCGTACGGCAGGGTAGTGCATCTGCAACCGGCGCACTGGGTTGACGACTGGGTTATATGCGGTGGAAATTCCTACAACAATTTGCCCGGCGAACCGGTTGAAAGCGGCGAATACCCCGTTGAAATTGAGACGGGCGCGCGCATAAATCCCAACGACGAATTTGAAGGCGGCAGGCTTTCGCTTATATGGCAAACGCCCGCAAAGCGCAACGAAAGCTGGTATTCGTTCAACCGCGGATTGCGCTTAAATTGTGCATATTACGGGGGCAATTCGCTTGCAGATTTGCCGCAACTGTTTATGCAGAAGATAATTTACTCGAATTTTGCGGTTAAAGCGCGGTGCAAGCTAAACCTTGCAAACGACGGCGACGAGACGGGATTTGTCGTATTCGGCAAAGAATATGCGTACGTTTGCGTTGTGCGCAGAGACGGACAAAACTATCTTGAAATACGTAAGGGCGCTATAGGCGGCGGGGAAGACGAAACGCTTGCAAAGAGCCAGCCGTATGACGACGATTACGTTACGTTTCAACTTTCGGCAAAGCGCGAAGAAAATAAACTTGCCTATAAATTTACGTTCGGTAAGGTTGCGTTCACGCATAAATTTTATGCAAGCCGCGGAGTGTGGACGGGCGCGAAAATCGGCATATATGCGCGGTCGAACGGCGAAAGCAAGGGCTATGCCGCGTTTAAATATTTCCGTGTAACCTGCACGGACAAAAGAGTTAAAGATTAAATTTTTTCCGCGGACAAGCGGAGCACGTTAAATTAATAAGGGAAAAGACGGGAGAGAGCAATGACGAAAAGCAAGCAAAAATATACGCTGTTCACGGCTAAAGCGCTACTTTTTTTAATTGCGCCCATTATAATAGAATCCATATTTTCCACTTCGCTTGGGCTGTTCGACTCAATGATGGTTTCAAGCATTGCGGATTTGAACGCGGCGGGTGAAGTGGTGAAAAACGCAAGCACCGCCGTTTCAAACGTAGACCAGATAAACAACCTTATAATTCAACTTTTTACCGCGTTTGCAACGGGCGGTGCAATTATCACTTCGCAATTTATAGGCGCTAATAAACTGGACGAAGCAAATAAAAGCGCAAAGCAAGTACTCGTGCTTGTGCTTTTGGCTTCTATAGGTGCGTGTGTATTGTGTATTGCGTTGAACTGGCCGCTTTTAAAACTGTTTTTCGGCGGCGCGCCCGAAAGCACGTTCGACTACATGAGCGTGTATTTCTATCTTACGGCGGCTTCGTTTCCGTTTATAGGGCTTTTCAACGCTTGCGCGGCGCTGTTGCGTGCGCAGAGAAAGTCGATATTCACCATGACAAGCGCGGGGATTTCGTGTCTTTTGAACGTAGGCTTTAACGCACTTTTTATTTACGTGCTCGGGTTAAAGGTTATCGGTGCGGGGCTTGCAACGCTTATATGCCGCATTATTCCGGCTGTATTTATGCTTTGTCTGCTCTGCAAAAAGAACTATAAAGTGCATATAAAGATATTTGAAAAATTCCGTTTTGACAAGGCAATGATAAAACGCATTCTTCACGTTGCAGTACCCAGCGGAATTGAAGCGTGCCTTTTTCAGCTCGGAAAGTTGATGACTTCCGTGTTCATAAATATAGGCTTTTATACGCAGAACGGAACGAATATTCAGGCTAACGCAAACTCTATAGCTTCGAACGTAAATAATATCGCGTCGGTTGTGGGAAGCGGCGTAGGAACGGCATCGCTCACCGTAATAGGTCAAGCAGTAGGTACGGGCGACGTACAGCAGACTAAGCATTATATGAAGAAAATGTTTATTATTTCCTACATAGCAAACTCGTTGACGGTGGCGCTGATTTTAAGTACCGCACAGTGGATTGTTTTGCTTTACGATTACCCCGATGCAACGCGGCAAATAGCTTTAAAATGTTTGTACGTCTGCCTTGCGTTCCAGGTTGTAACCTACCCTATGGCGTTTACTACTCCGGCAATACTTAAAGCTACGTCGGACGTAAAATACGTTATGTTTGCGGCAATCGGGTCTATGGCGCTTATGCGCGTAGGCGTGTGCTTTTTGCTTACGACGGACTTGTTACCGTTTAAAATGGGGGCAATGGGCTTTTGGATTGCCATGTGCGCCGACTGGGTTTCAAGGGCGGTACTGTTTATTGCAAGACTGCTTTCGGGCAGGTGGAAAAAGTCTTCGGGACTTTTAAACGATGCGGATGCAGCTCCCGCGGTTGCGGCGGTTTCAGGTGGCGCCGAATTAAGCTCAGCGGAAACCTGTTGCGGCGTTGAAAGCGCCGTTGAGAGCGTGGAAGAGCAACAGCCGACAACTCAAAATGACGAAGACGTAAACGGTTAATCCGTACATATACGGGGGTTAAATATGTTCAGACAGATGTTTGAAGAAAAATATATGCGCTTTCCGGGCGGTAAATCAAAGGCGGTAACGTTCAGTTATGACGACGGAGTGAAAGCCGACGTGCGGCTCATTGAAATTTTCAACCGCTACGGAATGAAGGCGGCGTTCAATCTCAATTCCGAACTTTTCGACTGCGAAAACTGGCACGGCAGAATGAACGAAGAGCAGACCTATAAAACGTTTGTAAATTGCGGGCACGAAATTGCGTTGCACGGCGCAAGACACATATTTATGAACAAAGTGCCGCTTGCGGAAGCTGTGAACGAAGTGGTTAAAAACCGCGCTTATCTCGAAAAAAAGTTCAACCGCACCGTACGCGGAATGGCTTACGCATATAACGGCTATAACGACGAAATTATTGCGGTTTTAAAGTCGTTGGGCGTAATATATGCGCGAACTACCGAAAGTTCGCTTACCTTTTCACTGCCGCAAAACCCGCTTAAATTAAAACCTACGTGCCATCACGGTGATGCCTGCCTTACGGAGCTTGCCCAAAAGTTTTTAAATTCTTCGCCCGAAGACGAGTTTAAACACCGCGAAAGCTGGCTGTTCTATATTTGGGGGCACAGCTACGAATTTGACGATAACGCAAACTGGCACGTTATAGAAGGGCTTTGCAAGCAACTTTCAAACCGCAAAGATATATGGTTTGCGACAAGCTCTCAGATAATAGAATACATTGCGGCTTACAATAGTTTAGTGTTCTCTCTGGACGGCGAAAGAGTGTTTAACCCTGCATATATGCCCGTCTATTTGGAAATCCGCGGTCAGGTTTACGAAATCGGCGCTGGTAAAGAAGTAGTATTTGAAAAGT
>CAZQFP010000003.1:0-46732 GCA_964592605.1 uncultured Clostridia bacterium
CTTCGCAGTAAATTTTATGCTCGCGCACTCTGCGTGCTATGAGCTGATTGTACTGTCCGCCGAAATCCAAAATTAAAACTCTTTCGTGTTGCATTGTAAATTCCTTTTTAAAAAATTTCAGGCGTAAGAAAACTTACGCCTTATTAAAAGCCTTAAACGGTTAATTTTTGGGTGAATAGTTGGGCGCTTCCTTGGTAATGGAAATATCGTGGGGATGGCTTTCCGTCAAAGAAGCCGACGTAATTTTAACGAATTTTCCGTTTGTGCGGAGAGATTCTATAGTGCCGTTGCCCGTATAGCCCATGCCTGCACGTAAGCCGCCGAGAAGCTGGAATATGATATCGGCGAGCGCGCCCCTGTAAGGCACGCGTCCTTCAACGCCTTCGGGAACGAATTTGATTGCGTTAGACTGGAAGTATCTGTCCTTGCCGCCCTTTGCCATTGCGGGGAGCGAGCCCATGCCGCGGTAGCTTTTAAAGCTCCTGCCCTGATAAATTTCAAGTTCGCCGGGAGCTTCGGCAGTACCCGCAAGCAACGAGCCGAGCATAACGGCGCTGCCGCCTGCCGCAATCGCCTTTACGATATCGCCCGAATACTTTATACCGCCGTCGGCAATTATACGCTTGCCGACCTTGTCGGCTTCTTCTGCGCAGTCCATAATTGCGGTAAGCTGGGGTACGCCTATACCGGCAACTATTCTCGTCGTACAGATAGAGCCAGGGCCTATGCCCACTTTAACCACGTCCGCACCTGCGGAAAGCAAGTCGCGGGTAGCTTCAGCGGTTGCAACGTTGCCGGCAACAAGGGGCAAATTGGGGTAAGCCTTTTTAGCCTTTTCAACGTGCTTTAAAATATTGAGCGAATGACCGTGCGCCGAATCGAGCACGATAAGGTCGACCTTAGAATTTACAAGCGCGGCAATTCTGTCAAGCATATCTGCGGTTGCGCCTATAGCCGCGCCGACTATAAGTCTGCCGTTTTTATCGCGCGCACTGTTGGGGTACTGAATGGACTTTTCAATGTCCTTAATAGTTATAAGTCCCTTTAAGTAGCCCTTTTTATCGACTATGGGAAGTTTTTCAATTCTGTGTTTGCCGAGAATGTTCGCCGCGTCCTGCAAAGACGTACCTTCGGGTGCAGTTACGAGATGATCCTTCGTCATCACGTTTTCAATCGGCTGGGAGAAGTTTGTTTCAAAGCGCAAATCGCGGTTGGTAAGAATACCCACGAGTTTGCCGTCCCTTGTAATGGGCACGCCGCTTATCTTGTACTTTGACATAAGGTCGAGCGCCGCCGAAACGGGCTGCTCGGGAGTTAAATGGAACGGGTCGGTAATTACGCCGTGTTCGCTTCTTTTAACCTTGTCGACCTGAGCCGCCTGCTCGTCGATAGGCATATTTTTATGAATTATACCCAAGCCGCCTTCGCGCGCCATGGCAATAGCAAGTTTGCTTTCGGTAACCGTGTCCATTGCGGCGCTTATAAGCGGAATATTCAATTTTATTCCGTCGCAAAGCGTAGTTTGCAAATCAACCGTAGACGGCAAAACGTCCGAAGCCGCGGGTATAAGCAGAACGTCGTCAAACGTCAACGCTTCTTTAACAATCTTGTTCATTACACTTCTCCTTCATCTGTCAGTTTATTCAATTCGTCTTTAATTGCGTTGTAATATTTCAGCTCGTCCGCGTCGCTCGGAGCGGCAGGCAGGCTTTCTAAAACTTTTTGGGCTGTTGCGCCGTCGCCTGCTTTAATCACTGCAAGCGAAAGCGTTATATACGCGTTGCCCGAAGGAAAACCTTCTTCGCCTTCGAGTGCGGCTTTTGCCGTTTCAACGCCGCCGTCCTTGTCGCCCGTGCGGTATTTCGCCGCCGCAATATTGCCGTATACAAACTGTTTGTAACTGAACGACAATCCGTTTGCGGTATCGCGGTTTACGCACACTTCATCGAATTTTTCGTGTGCGATAAGGCTTTCGCCGTAGCCTACGATATTTCCGTCGTTATACCCAAGCACGCTGTCGTCCACGCACCGCGCCAAATCTTCGGCGTCGCCGGTATACGTGTACGAAAGGGAAGCGTAACCTGTTGCAAACGAGTATTCGCCCAGACTTTCGAATATTCCCGCCATCGTCCGCGGAAAGGCAAGACTCATTACTGCAAAAGCAATAAGGAGAGCTGCCAGAACTGCGGCAAGAGCTTTTAAAGCCGTTTTAAAAATTACTTTCCCCAAATTTTCTCCGTATGCTTACCCGAACGCGGGCGCGCATTAAGTAAAAATTTTAAATATTCTATCACAAACGCAAAAAAAACGCAACTGTTTGAAATTAAATTTATTTATTCATAGTAAGGCTGAGCCGTTAATATATTTTAAGTATGAAGTTTAAACGCTTAATTACGGTAATAGCCGTTTGTGCGGTGTGCGTCATTGCGTGCGTGTTTGCCGCCTGTTCCAAAAAAGTAGACTATAATCTTTACGTCAGCGAACGGCGCAATTCGGTTTATATTTATTCCGACGACGAAGTTTCAATAAAAATTTACTGTTCGCAAAAAGAACAGCCCTACTCTGCAGACGGTTACCGCGGCAACGTTAGCGACCTTACGGAAATTTACGTAAGCCTTGGGAAGAGCGTGCAAAAAGTTGAAGTGGATGCGGGCGGGCTCGGCGGAGAAATGAATTACAGCGCGGTAGATAAAAACTACTATTTGAGTTTTTCCGCCGCGGACTTTAACGCCGACAGCGTTCAGGTATGCATTACCGCCGACGGCAACCAAAACACGTACGTCGTGCAAAACGTAAAGAGCGAGAACGTTTTAAGTTGCAGTGAAGCTCTTGAATGCGTTGTGGAACACGCCGCCGACCTTTTTGCAAGCCTTACTAAAAACGGACTTTTCGACGGCGAAATTTTTATTCGCCTTTTATACGACGAAGGCTGTTACTACTACGTGGGCGTATGCGACAAGCAAGGCAACGTTACCGCGTTTTTGCTTGACGGCGAACGCGGAAAAATAATCGCAAAAAAACAGTTACAAAAATAAGCTGTTTTATTTATTAAAAGTGCGGGCTTTAATCAGCCCGCACTTTTTTACCTTAAAAATTCAACTATTATACTGTTTTGCACAAAAAGATGTTCTTCCTTTATTTTAACGCATTCGTCAGTAACCGCAATATATTCGGCGGTCTTTTTAATAGCCGCGTCGTATTTCTTTAAAAAATCGCCGCCGAAAAGCTGTGAATATTTACTTAAATTCAGCCCTTTTTCGGTGCGAAGCGCAAGCATAATGAACTCTTCTTCCTGCGCATCTTTATCTATTTCTTCTCTGCCGACAACTGCAAGGTTATTCGTTAATATGCATTTGAAATATTCGTCCAAATCGAAAGTGTTCGTAAGGCGAACGTTATTTATGTGCGAAGACGCGGCAACGCCGAAACCTATGTACTCACCCCTTTGCCAGTAATTTAAGTTGTGGCGGCTTTCAAAGCCCTTTTTGCAGAAGTTGGAAACTTCGTACCTTTCAAAGCCCAGCTCCTTCAATTTTTTAAAACCCGCCGCATACATATCGGCAACTTCATCGCCGTCGGGAAGTTCGCCGTTTAAATATTGCGTGTATATCGGCGTGCCGTCTTCGGGCGACAACGCGTACATAGATATATGTTTAGCCCCGGAATATGCCGCAGTTTCTATCGTTTTTATAACGTCTTGCGCGGTCTGACCTTTAAGCCCTATCATAACGTCCGCGCTGAAATTTCTGCCCTTTAAAAGTTTTGCGCAGTACTCGTAATCTTTAAGGCTGTGTATGCGCCCAATGTCTGCCAGCATATTGTCGTCAGCCGATTGAAGCCCTACCGAAAAGCGGTTTATACCGCATTTCAAATACTTTTCTATCTTGCCGGCGCTAACCGTGCCGGGGTTCATTTCTATCGTAATTTCGGCGTCTTTGGAAAGATTGAAATTTTTGCGCGCCGCCGCAACGAGCATGGCAATATAGTTTTCGTCTATAACCGACGGCGTACCGCCGCCAATGTACAGCGTATTGAACTGATAGTTTTTAAGCTCGTCCTTGCGCATAGCCATTTCGCGGTAAACGCAAGCCATATAGCTTTCGGCAAAACACAGTTTGTCGGGGAAAGAAACGAAATCGCAATATGAACATTTAGCCTTACAAAAAGGAATATGTACGTATATACCAGCCATTTATTCAATCCCCCAACGGTACTTATTTAAATCCACTTTATTATCGGAAGAAACTTCCACGCCTTCACTTTTAAGAAGTTCTCTCTGCATATCTATTCCGCCGAAAGCAAACCCGTAGGAAAGTCTACCGTCCGAAAATATTACTCGGTGGCACGGAATAATCCCCTGTTGCGGATTTACGTGAAGCGCCCAGCCCACCTGCCGCGAACATCTCGGCGCGCCGATTGCACGGGCAATATCGCCGTAGGTCGACACCTTACCTTCAGGTATTTTCTTTACAACTTCGTAAACCCGTTCAAAAAAATTTTCCATAAATTGAGCGCCACATATTGCACAAATAACGCAATTAAAATACAAATATCGGAAGTTACAAACCTTAGAGAAACGAGCAAGACAAGGCGAACGCGGATTTACCGCAGGGCGCGTACTTTTGCGTACGTAACCAAGGTGAAACGCAAGTTCAACAAAGTATTGCGAAGTTTATATAAGGTTTAAAGTTAATCTTTGTTGGTTTTCAAAATCTGCATAAACACTTCCGAAGGCACGTCAACACTGCCTACTCTGCGCATACGCTTTTTGCCTTCTTTCTGCTTTTCAAGCAGTTTTTTCTTTCGCGTTATATCGCCGCCGTAGCACTTGGCAAGCACGTCTTTTCTTACCGCCTTAACGGTTTCGCGCGCGATTATTTTACCGCCTACTGCCGCCTGCACCGGCACTTCGAAAAGCTGGCGCGGGATTGCTTCCTTCAAATTTTCCCAAAGCGTTCTGCCGCGCGAGTACGCCGAATCTTCGTGCACTATCATTGAAAGCGCGTCGCAAACTTCGCCGTTAAGCAGAATATCGAGTTTTACCAGCTTACTGTTCTGGTAACCTATAAGCTCGTAGTCGAAGCTGGCGTAACCGCGAGTGCGCGACTTCAACGCGTCGAAAAAGTCAAAAATAATTTCGTTTAGCGGCAGATTGTATTCAAGGCGCACGCGCGTTTTATCGAGATAAGTCATCTGCAAAAACACGCCGCGCTTATCGCGGCACAAATCCATTATCTGCCCCAGATAATCTGACGGCGAATATATGTCCGCCTTTACAATCGGCTCTTCCATATGCTCTATTTCCGACTGCGGCGGCAAGTGCGAAGGGTTGTCCACAAAAACTTCTTCGCCGTTGGTTTTAACCACCTTATAGCTTACCGAAGGCGCGGTAGTTATAATTTCAAGCCCGAATTCACGCTCTATCCGCTCCTGAATAATTTCCACATGCAGAAGTCCCAAAAAGCCGCAACGGAAACCGAAGCCGAGCGCAACCGAGCTGTCGGGTTCGAACGTAAGCGAAGCGTCGTTTAGCTGCAACTTTAAAATCGCGTCCTTTAAGTCGTTGAATTTACTGCCGTCAAGCGGGTAAATTCCGCAGTAAACTACGCGTTGTACCTTTTTATAGCCGGGTAGCGGCTGTGCGGCGGGAGCATCGGCATTGGTCAACGTATCGCCTACCGCCATGTCCTGAATTGACTTAATTGATGCTGCAATATAGCCGACTTCACCGGCGGCAAGTCCGTTTTTAGGAGTAAGATTGGGACTGAAAACGCCCGTTTCCACAACTTCGTAAATCTTATCAGAGCGGAAAGTTTTAATTCTGTCGCCAGCGGTAACCTTGCCTTCCTTTATGCGGACAAACAAAATTACGCCCTTGTAGTTGTCGTAATAGCTGTCGAATATCAGCGCTTTCAACGGCGCGTTTTCGTCGCCAGTCGGCGCGGGGAAATATTTTGCTATGTCTTCTAAAACTTCGTCAATACCTATTCCTTCCTTCGCGGAAACAAGCGGCGCATAGGAAGCGTCAAGCCCTATAACTTCTTCTATCTCGTTCTTCGCGTCGTCGGGGCGCGCGGAAGGCAAGTCTATTTTATTTATTACGGGCAGAATTTCAAGGTTGTTTTCAAGCGCCAAATAAACGTTTGCAAGCGTTTGCGCTTCAACGCCCTGAGATGCGTCTACGATAAGTATTGCGCCTTCACACGCGGCGAGCGAACGCGAAACTTCGTAGGTAAAGTCGACGTGTCCCGGGGTATCAATAAGGTTAAATTCGTACTCTTCGCCGTCCTTTGCCTTATAGTACATTCTAACGGGGGTCAGCTTTATGGTTATGCCGCGCTCACGCTCTATGTCCATAGAGTCTAACAGTTGCTCTTCCATATCGCGTTCAGAAACCTGTCCCGTGCGCTCCATAAGCCTGTCGGCAAGCGTGCTCTTGCCGTGGTCAATGTGCGCTATTATGCAGAAATTTCTTATATTTTTTCTTGCCATTTATTCAACCTTCCGTTCTGCCGACAAAAATTTAACTTCTTTTAGCATTATATAAAAACCGCGCGAAATAATCAACAAAATGCGCGTTTATTTATAATAAAGAATTTCTGCGGTGCGCTTATCTAAGCCGCTCCGCAGAAATTGAATACTGTTTATTAAATTTAAACTCAATCGTCGGTTACGGTTGCAAACTTTTCCAAAAGCGCGTCGTTTGCAAGAATAGTTCCGCCGCCGATAACAGCCGCAAGTTGCGGTTCTTCGTGCACGTTTACTGGAATTTTAAGTTTTGCCGCAATATATTCGGCAAGCCCGTCCAATTTCAAAAGTCCGCCAGAAAGATAAATTCCGCCGTGCATTACCGCCGAAGCGACTTCTGCGGGCAGTTTAGATAACACCAAATTTACGTATTCCAGAATTTTATCGATATGGTTTGAAATTATGCCGTAAATTCTTCCCGAATTGACCGAAAGCGACGACGGCGCGCCAAGCGTCAAATCCCTGCCGTCGACCACAAGCATTTTATTGTCGTCTTCCAAAAGACTGCCAACCGTGTTTTTCAAACGCTCGGCGGTCTGTACGCCTATTTTAAGGTCGGAATTTTCCGCCAGCTCGTCTATAATACCTACGTCGATACTGCCGCCGCCGAGATTTACGCTAAGCCCGGCAATGACACCGTCCTGCGAAAACGCCGCTATATTAGCCAGCGAATAGCCTATATCGAGAGAGAAAACGGGAGTGCTTTCTCCCACCGCTACGTTGTGCCCGAAAACTGCGGCAAAGGGCGTAAGCGTGAAATAGGTCGATACGAATCCGCAAGCCGCCGCAAGCCACTGGTATTTTTCGCGCACTTCGTTTCTGATTCCGCAAGGCAAAATGAAGATAACTTCCACGCGCCTTGCACGCTTAACGGAAATTTCTATCTTTTCAAGAAAATACGATAAAAGCTCGTAAGCGAGTTCTTCGTTTACAACGTCGCCTTCACGAACGGGGTAAACGATTTGCGTATCTTTTGCCGCCCTGCCGTAAAGAGCGCGAGCCTTGTCGCCGAAAGCCTTGATATTAGGGCGTTCTTCGTTGCCACGCGCCTGTTCAACTGCAACGCACGTGGCTTCCATTAAAACCACGCCAGAACCCGGCATATAAATTTTTGTAACGTCCGAACCGAAATCTATAGCTAACTTTTTCATAAGTTGAAATTTACTCCGTCGAGAAGTTTTTTGGTGAGCGTAACTGGCAAGCCCACAACGTTTGTATAACTGCCGAAATATTCTTTTACTACCCCGCCGTCCTGTATGCCGTAACTGCCCGCTTTGTCGAGCGGCGAGCCACTGTCAACGTACTGCCGTATAAATTCGTCCGACAATATATTGAGTTTAACTTCCGTTTTATCGAAATCTACAAGTTTTTTAAACGCGTTTCTGACGCACACACCGGTTATAACGAAGTGCGTTTTACCGGAAAGCATTTTAAGCGTTTTAGTAGCTTCGTCTCTGTTTTTGGGCTTACCCAAAACTTCGCCGCCGAACACTACTATCGTGTCGCAACCTATAACGGTTTTAGTGCTGTTCCGTGCAAAAACTTCGTCGCACTTACTTTCGGCAAGCGCGCAAGCCATCTGTTCGGGGAACAGCGAAATATTAACTTTTTCTTCCGCTTGGGCGGGAATCACTTCAAACTTCGGCAAAACTTGCGCCAACAGTTCTTTTCTGCGCGGAGAAGCGCTTGCAAGTACGTATTCCATATAATTTTAAGCAGTTGCCCCCTGCATATGCGCAGAATAAGCGTGTTTAATATTTAGTAGTACCGTGTTTCAAAAATGCCGTCCGTTTTCGGACGGCATTTTTTTAAAGTATTTCAAGATTTTTGTGGAAGGATTTTCTGAACTCGGTTGCGGCGGTCATTGCGTCGCGGATTTCCAGCGAAGCGTCGCCTTCTATCTCCGTCTTCATAATAACCGAATCGCCCAATATGTCGCAGTTAATGCCCTTTATACTTCCCGAATTTGCCCTGTCAAGACTTTCGGCAATGCGGAGCATAACGCCAAGTTTTTTAACTATTTCAAGGTCGTCGTCCGAAACTATATCGCGGTACCTTGCCCAGTCGTAAAGATTTATATCTTCCTTTTTATGACAGCAAGCCGTAAACGCGGCAAGCACTATATCGCGGTGGGTAACGCCGTACAGCGTGGAATTGAGTATCATATACCAGCTGTGCCGCTGATGGTTATAGTATTTAATGCGCATGCCGCAGTCGTGAAGCATAGCCGCAACTTTCAAAATTCTGAGATATTGACGGGGGAATTTATGAAGCACACGCAACTGTTTAAAGAGCTGTATGCTTAAGTTTACAACGTGTTCAACGTGCGCTTCGTCGCAGTCGTAATACTTTACAAGCGTTGTAAGCGAATAATTCAAAACGTCTGCAATAGGCTTTTCCATTGTTATGGGAAGCGCCTGATTGAACATTAAACCTTCTCTCAAACCCGCGCCCGAAAGCGTAAAGCTCTCGCATCCGAGATACGAAACGAAGGATTTTATAACCGCAAGCGCGGCGGGCAAAATATCGGCACGCTCAGCCGAAAGCCCTTTTATCTTCTTCTTTTTGTCGAGATCGAGAACTTTTATCATGTCGTAAACGGGTAAAAAGTCTTCGGTCATCATCTTGTAGTTGTGAACGGTGTCAAGCGGGTACTTGTGCACCATTTTCGAAATTTTGAACAGATTTCTGAACGAACCGCCAACGCCTATCATCTGCACGTCGGCTTCCACTTCCGAAAGCCATTCAACCTGCTTCAACTGTTCGGTAAAGAATTCTTCTATCTTCGCCGCCTGTTCTTCGGGCTTCAGACCGTCTTCCGCAAAAAGTCCGGTAAGCGTAACCGCGCCGAACGGCAACGTTGCATAGTGCAACATATTGCGGCGGTTATAGTAAATTATTTTCGTGGAGCCGCCGCCGATTTCCAAAATTATGCCCTTAGGCACGTCCATCGTGTTTATTACGCCGCGGTAAACGAGTATTGCTTCTTCTTCAGCTGAAAGCACGCGGATTTTTATGCCGCAGGTCGCCTGTATTTCGTCAAGGAAACTGCGCTGGTTTTTCGCTCTGCGAACAGCCGCCGTAGCAATGGCAATAATGCGCGTTGCACCGCTTGCATCGCACAGTTTTTTGAACATCTTTAAGGTTTTAATTGTTTCGGCAACGCGCGCGGGCTTTAAAAAACCGTCGCGCTCCATATCCTGACCAAGGCGGACACTCTCTTTAAGTTCGTCCACCACCATAAAATAGCCGTCCGCGAAGAGATTTACAATTACTAGTCTTGCGGAATTCGAGCCCAAATCGATTATGCCTATTTTTTCCAAAACTGACTCCCCACGAAGGCACATTAAAGACTTTTTCTTTATGCGCGCCCGTTGAGTGAAACATTATCGCACTCTACCGCAATTATACCATATTATTTATTTTTTGTACATATTTTTCAAAAATTTTTATGCACATTGCACAAAAAAATTTTTTTACAACAACTTTCCACAAAAAAATCAAATTTCCGATATACGCTTACCGGTAAGCGGGCAAACGAAATCGGGAGCAATTTCTTTAAGGGGTTTCAACACAAAATCGCGCTTTTGGTATTCCCTGTGCGGAACAACCAGCTCATCGTCGCAGATTATCTCGCGCCCGTAAAAAACAATATCTATATCAAGCGTTCTGTCCGCCCAGTGCGTTTTGCGTTCTCTGCCGCACTCGCTTTCTATTGAATTTAGCTTTTTAAGCAAAACGTGCGGCGCAAGATAAGTTTCAATTTTTGCGGCACAATTTAAAAATTGGTTTTGCGCAACTCCGCCGTACGGCTCGGTTTCAATATAGCTTGAAACCTTTTTAACCGAAATTCCGCGCACCGCGTTCAACTTTTCCAGTGCGATATCGAGATATTTTTTTCTGTCGCCCATACTTGAACCGAGCGAAAGATATACTTCCTGCCTTTTAAGCTCAACGCAAACGCCAACGTTTTCGAATTTGTGTTTTACGGGAGCTTCGGGCTTATATACTACGACCTTTACGCCCGAAAGAGAAAACTTGTCAATAAGATTTGCGGCGCATTCGTACGCAAGTTTTTCTATTAAATTGTAGGTATTGCCGTTTACAATTTCGGCAATCACGTTGCACGCTTCGGAATAGTTTACGGTGTCGGCAACGTCGTCGCTTTCTGCCGCCGCCGACAAATCAAAGCGCATATCGCAGTCGAATACAAAGCGTTGGGGTGAAGTCTTTTCAAAGCCGTGCACGCCGTGGCAAGCCGAAAATTCAAGCCCGCGTATAAAAACAACGTTACCTTTCATCTGCCGTATACTCCTTTAATCGCTTCAACGTTTTCCTTTACGTCGTGAACGCGCACAAACAATACTCCCTTTTTTGCCGCAAGACGCGTTGATTGCAACGTCTTTTCAAGCCGTTCTTCGGGCAAACCGCCGAACATTGACTTTCTGCTTGCTCCCAACAATAGCGGAAAACCGAGCCCGCCCAACCTTTCGTAGCCGTTTAAAAGCTCGAAGTTTTGCTCTCTGTTTTTTGCAAAGCCTATACCGCCGTCAAGGCATATTTTTTGTCTGTCAACGCCGGCTTCAAGCGCGTTTTGCACGGCTTTTTTCAAAAAATCTGAAATTGCCCCCCAGATATCACCCGTTAACGGTTGTTTCGAGTTATGCATTATGCACGCCGCCGCACCATACTTTGCAACCGTGCCCGCCATATTACCGAGCGTAAGTCCCCAAATATCGTTAATCATATCGGCGCCAAGCTCTAGCGCCGCCTGCGCGCTTTTATCGAAGTACGTATCTACCGAAACGGGAATATCAAACCTTTGCTTTATCATCTCAAGCGGCTTTTCAAACCGCGCAATTTCTTCTTCAGCAGTTATTTCCGTATACCCCGGGCGCGTGGACTGCGCACCGATATCAAGCACCGCCGCGCCTTCCTTTACCGCGCGTTCGGCGGCGTACAGCACACTGTCGGCGTCAACGCGGCTACCGGCATAAAAGCTGTCCGGCGTAAGGTTTATTATCGCCATAGTATAGGTGTAATTTTCAAAAACTTTGCCGCCGATAATCATTTTAAAAGCGCTAAAACTTCCCTTTTTCTCTCTTCGGAAAAATCTCCGCACGTAACGTAAGTAAGCGTTTTTGAACCTACTTTTTTAACGCCGCGGCAAGTCATACAAGTATGTTCGGCTTCGCACACAACCATGACGCCCTTTGGCTTTAAAACGCGCATAATTTCGCCCGCAATCTGGCTTGTAAGCCGTTCCTGTAATTGAAGCCTTTTTGCGTACACTTCAACCGTGCGCGCAAGTTTTGAAAGCCCTACAACTCTATCGCCGGGAATGTACGCAATGGCAATATTGCCGAAAAACGGCATTAAGTGGTGCTCGCACGTGGACGAGAATGAAATGTCCTTTTCTATTATCATATCACCGCTTTCTGCCGCGAACGTACGCGAAAGATGTTCTTCCGCCGTCTTACCTTCGCCCGAAAGCAATTCCGCGTAAGCGTCGGCAACGCGGCGCGGAGTATCTTTAAGCCCTTCGCGCGTTCTGTCTTCGCCCAACGCGTCAAGCAAATCTTCTATCGCCTTAATTACCTTTTCTCTATCCATTTTTTAGCTTCTCCTAAAATTGTAAACGAACCGCACACAACTACGCTAAGGGCGCGCTTTTTTGCCGTGGAAACGGCTTCTTCCATATTTTTCACTCGAATAACTTCGTTGAACCGCGCACCGAGAGCCGCACACGTTTTGTCGTAGTCCATAGCGCGCGGCGAATTAGGTTTTACCGCTATTACGCTTTTAGCAATTTTATAAACGGCGTCCGCCGCGGCATTTATATCTTTGTCCAAAAGACAACCGAAAATTGCACAGTCTACCTTGCCGAAATTTTTATTAAAAAAATCTGTAAGCGGTAAAAAACTTGCAGGATTGTGCGCACCGTCAAGAATAAAAACGGTATTATTTGTGCTTAAAACTTCAAGTCTGCCCGCAAGACAAGCCGCTTTAACCCCGGAATATATTGCGTTTTCGCTTATTTGCAATATACGCGCCCCTTCTATCGCGCACGCGGCATTATAGGGCTGAGCACAGCCCACCATTAAAAGTTCGAACTTTTTTCCGCAATATAAAAAACTTTGTCCGTCTATGCCGCTTGTCAAAATTTCAACGGATTCTGCAAATTTTGCGCCTGTGTTTTCAAAATATTTACGCACTTCTTTAGGCTGAAACCCGCTTATAACCGCGGGGCAATTCTTTATAATGCCAGCCTTGTGTGCGCAGATTTCTTCAAGCGTTTCCCCGAGATATGCGGTATGTTCAAGACCTATAGAAGAGATGATTGCAACCTGCTTTTCGTCCAACGCGTTTGTAGCATCGTCCCTTCCGCCCATACCGCACTCGATTACGGCGTATTCGCAACCTTCCTTGTAAAACGCGTAAACCGCCGCCGCGGCTTCGACTTCAAAGCCCGTAGCGTCAAGGTTCTTTGCGGCTTCAAGCGCTTCAATAATATAGCCTTCCAAACGGCTTTTTCCCATCGGCTCGCCGTTAATTTTAAATTGTTCGCAATAGTCGTACACAGCCGGCGAAGTGAATGTACCCACCTTTTTACCTGCGGCAACGAGAATTTGAGTTAAGTACTCGCAAACCGAGCCCTTGCCGTTTGTTCCTGCAACGTGCACGATTTTAAGGTGCTTTTGCGGTAAATTCAAATTTTTTAAAATGCCGCGCGTAACTTCCGTACCGGGGCGTATTCCCTTTGAATAAAGCCCCAAAACTCTTTCAATCGTGTTGCAATTACCCATAAGCGCACCTTGATTTCAGCCGAATTTTGTTAGATTATTATATCACAACCCAACGTTTATAATCAAGAATATTGAAAATTTTTTTGAGAATACTTATATTATGGCACTTATTTTTATACGTACTGCAATAATTTTTATAACGCTGCTGTTTTTAATGCGGCTTATGGGCAAGAGCCAGATAGGCGAAATGCAACCGTTCGAATTCGTTATAACGCTACTTATCGCCGAACTTGCATGTATTCCCATGGCAGATACTTCAATCCCCCTTCTCTACGGAATTGTCGCCATAGCATCAATATTTATACTGCACGAAATAATGTGGCTTTTGGATTTATGGTTCAAGCCCGTTAAAACGGTAATATGCGGAAAGCCTTCCGTCGTAATAAACCGCGACGGCATAGACGAATTTCAATTAAAGAAAAACAATTTGGACGTAAGCGACCTTATTGAAAGTATGCGCACCGCAGGCTATTTCAATCTCGACGACATTTACTACGGGCTTTACGAATCCAACGGCACGTTTTCAGCGCTTGAAAAACCGGAAAAAGGCGGCTATTCCATTCCACTGCTTTTAATCGACCGCGGCAAATCGGACAAACAAAACCTTATTCGTTGCGGACTGTACGGCGAAAAGATAAACGGATTTTTGAAGGAACAGAACGCGCGCGAAAAAGACGTTATTGCAATGACGGTTGACGGCACGGGACGCGTATACTTCCAAAAG
The DNA here is from genome assembly GCA_964592605.1 of uncultured Clostridia bacterium. Taxonomy (GTDB): domain Bacteria; phylum Bacillota; class Clostridia; order Christensenellales; family Borkfalkiaceae; genus Coproplasma. The sequence goes on from CAZQFP010000003.1 coordinate 14,059, forward strand.
CGCGGCGAAAAATACAAAATTTTAAAAATAGGGGTTAAAGGGCAATGGTAAAAGCAATTATATATACTCTTACGGCTATTGCGCTGTGCATAGGCATTTTCATTTTTACAGAATACTATATCGGCACTCAGCTCGGCGAATTTTCGGCGGCTCTCGATACGCTTTATGCAAAAATAGATAACGAAACCGCCACTCGCGAAGACGGCATTGCCGTGCGCGAACTGTGGGCTGATAAAAAGAGTAAACTTCACGTATTTTTGCCGCACAACGATATTTCATATATAGACTACTGGCTCAGCGAAGCGTGCGGACTTATCTATAACGGAGAATACAATCTTGCACTCGGTAAAATAGAAGTTTTAAGGGAAATTTCCAAAAACCTGCCCGATTCGTACGCGTTGCATTTTGAAAATATTTTTTAAAAGAAAATACCGCCCGCATTAAACTGCGGACGGTTAATTTTTTAATTTTACTCGTACTCGTCGTAACTGCGCCTGTCGGGCGGGCACGGCGGGTACTGCGGCGGACAAGGATTTTGCGGCCGTTCGCATTTAGGCTTTTCATTAGGGCGTTCTTCCTGCCCGAATTTTACAAGCACTGCGTCCTTTCCAATTTTTACAACCGTTTGTATGGGCAAAAACACTTCCTGCTTTGAAAATTTAAAGCCTTTGCACCCCGTTACGGTAAAGCCGAGCACTCTGTTTTCGGGGAACGAAAAACTTAAATCGCACACGCGCCCCAAATGTTTGCCGTCCGTTATGCTTATAACGTCCTTTTGTTTAAGTTCTGAAAAAGTCAGTTCCATCGGCGTACCGTCGCAAAAAATGCGCAAAATTATTATCTTTAAATAATATATGCCGCCGTAAAACAAAAATTGCCGTCCGCGCTAAATTTAGCGCGGACGGCTTACAAATTTCAAATTTAAGAACCGACGTTAACAAGCGCCCACAGCGGATTGTTGCGGTAAAGTCCGCCGAGAAAGCCGCTTTCTGAAAGCATTTCGTCTAACTGATTTGCGGTATCTCCGCCCACCCAGCTTACAAGCTGGAACACGAGCAATGTTAAAAGCACGAGTATTCCCACAAGCAAAACCGCACCGAGCACCTTGTTTATAATTCTTATAACTATAAATTTCGCTTCGAAAACGCCCTTTAAAATCTTCACTATTATAATTCTGAGTATCTGGAAAACTATAAACAGAAGAACGTAGTAAACGATAATTTCAAGATGAATTACCGTAAGGAAATGTACGTTTTCCCAAAGCGACGCAAATTTGTTGAGAAGATCTTGTACAAACGGTATGCCGTAAATCAGACCGCCGAGAATATAGCACAGAAATACCGAAAAAACAATTCCGAAAATTCCGCTTGTAAAAAATTTAAGTCCCTTACCGAAGCCTATCAGCGCGCCGATAACCGCAACGCCGGCAATAACCGCCAGGGCAATCCAATCCGCAGTAATCATACTTTCTCCTTTTATTTAATTATATAGGAGAAATTAGCAAAAGTAAACCTTAGCGCCCCAAAATTATGCAACTTATTTTTCCGCGTACACTATTCCGGCGGCGTTAGAGCCTATATGCACGCCGATTACGGGGCAAATATTGGACTTTTCCGAATACTCCACGCCGAGTTTTGTATGCAAAATCTCGCTGTTTTCGTCGTTCCCGGTATAAATAAGATATACGGGCTTTGTAAAGTCTATTTTCTTTGTATCAACCTTTTCGGCAATATAGCTTATGCCTTTTTTAACGCCGAACTGCTTTGAAACAAGGTCAACCTTACCTTCGCTGGTAAAACCGATAACGGGCTTTATTTTAAGAAGGTTGCCTATAAGAGCCGCTACGCTTGAAAGTCTGCCGCCCTTTCTCAAATTTTCCAAGGTGTCCAAAACGGCGTAAAGTTTAAGTTTGGGACGGTATGCGTCGAGAATTTTAACAACTTCAGAAACGGGCTTGTCTGCATTTGCAAGCGCTTCCAGAACTAGCGATTTAAGCATTACCGTCGTACATTTTGTGTCGTATACGTAAACGTTTTCGTGGCGCGCCGCAACAGCCTTGCAACGTTCGGATGAACCCGAAAGCACGGCGGCAATAGGCATTATAAGTACTTCGTCAGCATCCTTTTTTGCCTGCTCTACCGCTTGTTCAATCTGTTCTTCGGTGAGTTGCGACGTGTGGGGAAGTTCTTTTTCTTCGTCCAAACGCTTATAAAAATCTTCCCAGCTCATGTCTATGCCGTCAAGATATTGTTCGTTTCCGAAAATAAACGTAAGCGGCATAACTATTATGCCGAGCTTTTGCGCTTCTTCCTGGGTGATATTACTTGAAGAATCGGTTATTATTTTAATCATAAACGTCCTTTTTTGGTTTTTTGTGTTTAACGCTGGCTTTATTCTAACATCTGACGTTACAAAAATCAACACAATAGCGACTTTTGTTTAATAATTTTACATGTTTTTCACTTTTCTCAACGCTTTAGTTATAAGTAATTTATTTTTGTTCCTGATAAAAATGAAAGCATCATTCTGAACGCAGTGAAGAATCCCGCCATAAAAATAAATTTACTCTATGGCTTTCAAGCTCTCGTTCATATCAATCCCCACTATTTTACGCCGCAAAATAAGGGTAACAAGCGCCGTAAACGCAAGCACGACAACGGGCGTTATAAGCCACCAGAACCAGCTCACCGCGCCGACTGTGCCCATTGCCAGTACGCCGAACACGCCCCAGATAAGTAGCGCGGAAAGCGGGTAGCCGAAAAGTATTCCTACGGCTGTATCTATGTAAATTTCGCGGTAAATATAACCTGCGATTTCCTTATCGGTATAGCCGAGCACCTGCAAGGTGGCAAGTTCGCGGTTTCTTTCGCTGACGTTAATGTTAGTAAGCGTATAAATCACCGCGACGGTCAAAAGCCCCGCGAATACCACAACAACTACCGCTATCATCATTATTGAAACCGACGAAATACCGCCGAAAAGGCACAAGTCCAAAAGCGCAAGTCCCGCCTGAACGAGTGCGGTTGAAACCGCAACGGCTATAAGTGTCATAAAAAAGCGGCTTTTGTATCTTAATACGTTGCGAAGCGTTGACTTATATTTGAACGAAAGTCTGTTCCAAAGCGGCGGTATTTTTTCCAAAAACACCTTTTTACCCGCCTTGGGCGGCTTGGGACGCAACAGGTTTGCGGGAGCTTCGCGCGTCATCTTGTGCCCTGCAATAAGCGTTGCCGCAATAGTCGTAATAACGATTATTGAAATTGTTATTATGAAGAATATGAGCGCAATATGCGAAGAAACGGGCGGCATTACAAAGCTGTAGTTGAAAACCCAGTATATAAGGTGCGCAAGCCCCAACCCCAAAAAGTACGAGCCACCACCGCCGATTACCGTAGCTATTATTGCAAACAAAAGATAATTCGAAATTATTTTGCGCGAAGAATAACCCAAAGTTTTAAGACAGGCAATCTGGGAGCGCTCTTCTTCCAAAAGCCTTGTCATTGTGGAAAGCACGACAAGCGCCGTTACGAACACGAACGCAACCATAAGAACAATGCCAATGCCCATAACTTTGTCGCTGTACGACTTAAGCGATTTAAAGCTGTAATTATCTTCAAGCGTAAGTACGCGTACGTTTTCCGCACCGCACTTATCTTCTATCTCGGCTTTTACCCCCGATATATACTCAGTATATTTTGAAGAAAACGTATCGAACAGATTTCTGTTTTCAATAGTTACAAAAAGCGACTGCGGAATATAGCTACTTATAAACGAAGGTATTACGTCAGCAGACATATACAGAATGTTATCAAGCGTTTCAAGTTCGTTTACGGCGTTTAACGTGTCCGGAACTATAAAATCTTCACCGTTCAAATCGCTGGGTTCGCCGTCGTTTGCAAACGTAAGCGGACTTAATATTTCTTCGCCGACGGTAACGGTTACTTTTAACTGCGGTTTAATAAACGCAGGTATATTCGGCGCAGTTTCGCCGCTGCGTTCCGCAAGCTGAGTTAAAACGTAAGCAAAGTCAAGCTCTACTTCGCTACCCGCCGCTATACCTTTAAGTTTATTGTCCGCGCGCTCGACGTAGGCAACGTTTTCTTCCGCGCTTTCGGGAAGTCCGTCAGGCACGTTGACCGTCCAGTCGGCTTTATCTATGCTTTCAAAAAAGTACAGACGGAAAACCTGCTCTTCCGTTTCATTGGGACGAGCGTCTACGGAATAATATTTCACAACGTCCTTAACGCCGTCTATTGCCTTGATTTTATCAATTTCATCGGTAAAAGCACCCGATTTGCTTCTTACAATAAAATCGCTGACGTTATTAGCCTTGTAATAATCGTCAAGCGAATAGTAAATTTTGTCGGAAGCCGAGCCTATACCCGAGATAAATCCTACGGCTACAAGCACCATTAAAATAATAGAAATAAAGCGCGTTATATGTTTTTTGAACATGCGCGTAAGAGTTTTAAAGTAGGCTTTCATTACCACTCTATCTCCTGTATGTCGCGCGGACGTTCGTTAACGTCAATCTTTTCTATTTTTCCGCTCTTTATGTAAATTACTTTGTCCGCCATATCTTTAAGCGCGGAATTGTGCGTTACCACAACAACCAGCCTGTTGCGCTGGCGAGATACTTCGTGCAAAAGTTTTAAAATCTTTTTGCCCGTAGCATAATCAAGCGCGCCAGTAGGCTCGTCGCAAAGCAACAGTTTGGGATTTTTCGCCATAGCCCTTGCTATAGCCACGCGTTGCTGTTCGCCGCCAGAAAGCTGTGCGGGGAAATTGTTCAACCGCTCGCTAAGCCCCACTTCTTCCAAAACTTCTTTGGGATCGAGATGGTTTTTACATATTTCAACGGCAATTTCAACGTTTTCAAGCGCGGTAAGATTGGGCATTAAATTATAAAACTGAAAAACGAAACCCACGTCGCCGCGGCGATATTCAGTTAAACCGCGCCTTGATAGCGCGGTTACATTCTTTCCGTCAAGTATTATTTCCCCTTCGGTTGCGCAGTCCATACCACCGAGCAAATTTAAAAGCGTGGTTTTACCGCTTCCCGAACTACCAAGAACTACGGCAAATTCGCCTTCTTCCAAAGCAAACGAAACGTCTTTCAACGCCTGTACGCTTACCGAACCCGTCTTATATTCCTTGCCAACGCCGTTAAGTGTAAGATAACTCATATTCTCACCCGCATTTTGTCTTAAATATATAATAGCTTCGCAAAGTAAAAAATTTCGGTTTTTAGTGTGAAAATTTTGTTAAAAAATAAACACCTTTAAACGGCAAAATTATTTTTCTTCGGCGTCCTGCGGCGGAGTTAATGCAAGCTCGGCTTTTTCACCGCTAACGGCAAGATTAAGCACTCCCCTTACAGCGTTAAGTTCGGCTTCGGTCATTGTGCTCTTTTCAATGGGGCACAGCGCCGTTTTAATAAAATAAATAAAAATATATTCGGGCTTTTCAACAACTTTAACTATCTGCGTATAGTCTGCACGCGACATTGCAAGTTGCTTTCCGTCGCAAAATTCGCGTATAATAAGCTCTTTTAAAAAGAATTCGTACGTAAAAACTCTTTCTCCCGCACGCACTGCGTCCTTATAGCGCTTTTTAAGCGAAAGAACGAATATAAGCCCGAAACCGAACGGAACGGCAAAAACGAGCATAATATCAAGATATTCACTTTCAAAGCCGGTAAGTGAATAAACTCCGACAGCAATTATAAGGTAAGCCGCAAGCCCCGCCGTACCGATAGCAAGGCATATTATTGAAGCTATAAACAGTTTTTTTGTCAGCTTGCGTTGCGTTGCCTGGTTTATAGTAGCCGAAGCCAGAACCGAACCGCGTTCAGTATACATACCGTCTCCTTTCGTAAAAAAATATGGTGCCGCCGACAGGACTTGAACCTGCACGGTCGCCCACAGGATTCTAAGTCCTGCGCGTCTGCCAATTCCGCCACGGCGGCACGATTACTATTGAATTTTATACTATACTCCCCAAAATGTCAACCTAAGCCGCAACTGCGGGCATAAAAATACAGAGCCGTCATACGGCTCTGCACTTTTGGGTAGGTGAACGCGTTATATAACGCGTTCCGTGTAAGTGTGGTGTGGTATAGATGGAGTAATTCCATAACCGATGCGCCCGCCGCCCGCCGTTCCGAAACAATTACCACATCATTTCATTTAAACGCGGAACAAACGCCGCGGACAAGCGCACCATTGGTCATGGCTATGACAACCCGTTAAACGGGCAATCACCAATTAAGTTTTATTCTTCACTGAAGATGTCGTTAAAGCCGTCGTCATCGTCTTCAGCATCGTCATAGAAGCCGTCGTCGTCGCCTGCAACTGCAAGAGCTTTACGCTTTTTGAGCGCCGCCGCAAGAACGATTAAGAGTATGAGCAATGCAAGTAACGCAGCTCCGATAAGAATGTAAGCCCACAAAGGCAAACCTGTCATACCGGTAGGTTCAACGGGTGAGATAGAACCGCTGAGAATCTTTATTCTGAATTCTTCTTCGGCATTATCGCCCGTGAACGAATAGTTAAGATTGTTTACGGTAAGTTTTACGTAAGAATCCTGACCGATTGCAGTGAAGTCGCCGCCCGTTGCAACAGCAATGGTAATGCGTTCGCCGTTGATATCAACGTAGTAGTACATCTGTCCGTTGATAACGGTCGTAAGTTCAAGCACTCCGCCGTCGCGCCAGCCGTATATGGTGGGTGCGGGTTTATGCGCTTCGCCGTCGTATTCAAACGTATCGCTTGCCAAGCCCCAGTCAATGCTGAGTTCTCTGGGCATAATCTTGTAGATGTTGTGGTTAGTACCCTGAGCGTTAATCTGACCTATTTCTCTGTAAATAATGCCGTATTCGCTCGTAGCGCTACCTAAACCTTCCTTTAAATCGAAGTAAATCGTATAGTAGCCGATGTTCGTGTTTTCGTCTACGTTGTAAACGTACGCACGTTCAACCATCGTTCTGAACTGTTCCTTATCGGTTACCGCGCCGTCGGGAGAAAGCGTGAAGTATTCCTGTCCTTCCGCATTTGTGCCGAACAACTTGTCGGTCAAATCTTCGGGAACGCCGTCGCCGTAGTGAACTTCAAATTCGTTCTGGAACAATACGATTATCGCGTCGGTAGATTTAAGAACAATGATACGCCATTTGCCTTCGTAATCTTCGTGGTTTGCCTTGGTAACTTTGTACTTAACAGCAAACTTACCTACTGCGTTAATCTTCAACGAAGTTTCGGTGTAGTTTACACTGCCTTCGCCGTTAAGGTCGCTAACGTCCTTAGAATCGTTCAAATCGTAGATACGGTTTTCGAATTTTACGGTAGCATCGCTTACGTCCTGCCAGCCCTGGAATACGATATTTTCATACGTACCGTCTTCCTTCTTGTTTGCAAGTCCTACTTTCTTGCCGAGCGGTTCGAAGCGGATTTCTTCGTCGAAGAATTCTTCGCCGCGGCTGGAAACTATAATCTTTGCAGGGTCAACGGTGAAGTAAACCTTGTTGTCAGCGCCGATTTCGTGGCCGTGTTCGTCGCAGAATATAACTTCGTAATTGTCGCTGTAACCTGCTTCTTCAGCGTCGTTCCAGCTGCAAATTACTTCGTACGTACCGCAATTTGCAAAGTTGCCGCCATCCAAAGTGAAGTTGCAAACTACCGAAATTCCAAGTCCGATTTCGTCGCCTGCAAGGGGCGAGCACTGCATGCTGTAGGGTGCGTATACGCCGTACTGCCACTGAACGATGCCGTTGTAATCGTCGCCTTCAACGTGAATGTCGCCGTAAGTTGCGCTCTGAGTGCCTACTTCTATTACAAGAACTATCTTCTTAATTTCAAACGTGAACGTATCGGTAGGATTGCCTTCGATATCGGTAAGAGTTATACCGTCGTTTACGCCTGCGGGTTTGGTTACTTTAATGCTGTAAGTGCCTACTTTAACCGCCGAATCAACTTCGAGAAGTTCAACTTCGAGTTCTACGAAATCGCCCTGAGCGTTTACGTAGCCAGCCTGAGGCATCTTCGACGTGCCGTCGTAAATGAAGTAGTTTACGTTGGTGTTTTCACCAATAACTACTACCGCGCCTTCCTTGGTGTTAACCGTGAAGGTGTGGAACGAGTACTTGCCGCCAACGAGTTCGGGAAGCTGTACGTCGTAGTTTTTGAGAGCCGTCTGGAAAGCCGAAATAGCTGCAGCGTTCTGAATAAGGTCAATCGTCCAGATGGAACCGGGGTTAGCCGTAGTCGTGTAAGCCGTGGTCAGCCACCAGTATTCGCCGTCGCCGTCAACAAGTCCGAGACTTTCAACGGTGTCGTCGCCCTGAAGTCCGATTATTTCAACCTTGAAGTTTGCATTATCGCCGGTGAAAGCAATTTCTTCGCCGTAGTCGATACCGTCGGTGCCGTCAACCTGAGAAACTTTGATTTCCAGCTTAGCGCGTTCAACCTTTATGGTCTGAGTCGCACTTGCAAGAGTGTAGTTGCTCGCGTTTAAAGTCGTACCTGCGGTTGTACCGATGGAAAGAGTAACCTTGTATACGCCTGCATCCTTAATGGAGAATTCGGGAGCGGTCATAGAAGAATTTTCGTAGACCTTTTCGCCGTCTTTTTCAAGCGTGTACACGAATTTCAAATCGTCCTGTTCGGTCTGAGTGCCGCCCATTTGCGCCATCCAGCTGAACGTCTGATCTGCGTTTGTGAAAGCAAGTTTGTAAGTACCGTCAGCTTCAACTTCGGGCTGAGGGTCAAGCTGTTCGCCTTCGTCGTTCAGGAAGCCCCACTGTACCGAGATAACCGCGGGACGGATTGTGAACGTGCGGCTTGCGTTGCTTGCACCGATGAAGTCGTAGTTAACTGCGTCTTCGTCGTCGAACTTAGCTACCGCGTTGTAAGTACCTGCGTTAATGCAGCTTTCAACCTGAAGATTTGCCGCATCGTAGTAGGTCATTGCAAGCTGCTTGGTTTCGCCGTCAACACCGGTGAACGAAGCCACAGGATGCTGTGAAGTACCTTCTACGAAGTCGTAAGTGAACGTTGCGGTGTCCCAAATTACGTTAACTTTAACCTTCGTAATTTCGAAGTTTGCATATTCGAGTGCTGCAGGTATCGAGTAGCCGTCGCTTACTACCGCTTTAATCTTGTAAACGCCTGCATCTTTGCATTCGCTTACGCTGTTGCCGCTAGCGTCGGTTATTTCGTAGCTTACGGTTGCGCCGATTGTCGAAGTAGTAACGATAAGCTGCTGAACGTTGCCGTTGTAAGCAACTTTCTGAACGTTGGTGCCGCCGATGAACGCGTCGCCGATAACCGTACCGTTGGGGTACTTCCAATGGAAGTTGGAAAGCTGCGTGCCGAGAATCTTATAAGCGCGGCTTGCGGTAGATGCGGTTGAGCCGTCTCCAAGTTTGATTACGTAGTTCGCGCCGAGTTCGAGCATTACGGTGTGTTCGCCGATTTCCTGCGTTCTGCCGCTGAGCGAGTATATAACTTTTGCAGTTACGTCAACGCCGTCGAGATAAAGCACGGGAACGGGCGACTGAACTCTGCTTGCGTTGTAAGGATATTCGATATTTACGCTGTCGTTTACGGTAGCCGCATCGTTAGCGTTCTTCTTCCACTGTACTGTAAGTTCAGCCGCAGTGATCTTGAATTCCTTAGTCAAATCTGTGCTTGCAAGCACGTAGTTGTTCGTACCGTTAAGCTGTACGCTTGCGCTGTAATTTTCGCCTACGTTTATCTGCTGACCGATTACGGTTGCCGTAAGTCCCGTGATTTCGTTTGCGGTATCAAAATCGCTGTCGTCGTAGAACTTAACCGAAGGACCCTGAGCCGTAGCCGCACTTGTGGCGGTTACGTTGTATACCCATGCGAAATCGGTTGTGGAACCGTCAACGCCGATCCACTGTACGTATACCTTTTTAGCGGTAATTTTGTACGTACCGTTTATAACGTTAAGTTTGTAATTGTCGTTGGTGTGAGTATCGTAAACAACCGAGTAAACATCAACATCGCTACCGTTGTTCAATACTTTAAGAGTAAGTCCAAGGCTGTCTTCGTCGTCGCCGTCAACAAGCGCGCCGCTTTCTACCGTGAAGTATTTGTCATCGGTGGGAAGAGCAACGTTTGCACCGTCGTAAGCCTTTTCGCCATCTCTCTTAACGGTTACGGTAATTTCCTTTGCGTTTACGGTAATTTTGCCGTCAACGTAAGTTACGTCATAGTTGTCGCCGGAAAGTCCCGAAGGAGTTACGGTGTGTTCGCCTGCTTCCAATATATCGGATGCCTGAAGCGTGTTGCCTTCTACCGTGAACGTAATCGTACCGGTGAGAGTTTCGCCGTCGAGCAAGCCTTCAATCTTGTAACCGTACGAGCCGGTGAACGCAGCTTCGCCGTAGGTTATTGTAACGCTGTCTGCCGTTACGGTAACTTCCTTAGCCGTAATAGAATACGTGTGCTTTGTAAGCTCGCTGTTGAGTTCGGTTGCGTTAATCGCGTAGTTATTGTTGAACGCCGTATCGTCTTTTGCAAGATGATAGCTACCAACTACAACTCCGTCTGCAAGAGTTGTGATAGCGTCGCCCAAAACAACTTTAAGTCCCAGCTTATCGCCGTCTACAAGTCCGTCTTCAGGGGCGCCGTCTGCAACGGTTGTATCTTTGAGATACGTTTTGTAAGTAATATTTATTTCTTCGCCGTAAACGCTCGTAAGGCTGTCGGTATCAACGACAATCTTAATTTCGCGCTTGTTTACGGTAAGCGTGCCGCTTTCGAACGTAATATCGTAGTTGTCGGAAGTGATGCCGCTCAACATAATTACGTTTGCATAGCCGCCTGCTTTAACGTCGCCGTACTGCTTGTAACCGCTTACGTACAGGATTATGCCGTCGGCGTTAAGGTCGGAAAGACCTTCGCCTGTAGCAAACGCGCTACCCGATTTAATCTCTACGTAGTTTGCAAGATCGTTTTCGAAATCTGCACCGTCGAAGAGTTGCGCGGGATCGTCGCCGTAAGTCAAAGTCTGTGCCTTGGCAACAAGAGTTACGGGCTTTTTGGTAATCGTGTAAGTATAAACCTTATCGAGTGCAACTGCGTAAGGCAAGCCGCTCTTGTAAGATTTAAGGTTTACTGTATAAGCGCCTGCGTTCTTAACGTCGCCGCCGTCTGCCGCAACGATTTCGAATACGAGTTCAAGGTCTGCAATCGTAGCCGAACCGTGTACAACCGAGCTTGCGTCAATAATCTGCGCGCTCGTCTTAACGGTATCGCCGTAAACGCTCGTAAGCTGAGTTTCGTCAAGTTTGATTGTTACGGTGTTTGCACCGGAAACAGTCAGAACGCCCTTACCGTCGTCGCCGCTTGCAACCGTTACCGTGTAGTTGGTAACTTTGGTGTTATCAACGGTTACGGTAATGTCGTAAGTGCCTGCGGCGGAGCTCTGCGTATAGCCGCCGAAGCTGAAGGTCAACGCGCCTGCGGTTGCGAAGATATCTGCGGCGTCTTCGTAAGCTATACCGCTTACAACCTTAACGCCGAAGCCTGCGCTTGTATCAACCGCGTCGCCTACGCCTATGCTGCCGTCTGCAGCCTTAACGGTGATTGCAGCCTTCTTAATTTCGTATTTAGAACCGCTGTTTACGGTATTTACAAGCGTGTTAACGCTGGATGCGTCAAGCGTGTAGTTACCGCTGAGATTATCTTGATTGAATTTAATGCTGTACTTGCCGGCGTCGTGCTTAGCGCCCGTATCGAGAGCGTTGCTGTCTGCGCCGATAATTTCAATCTTAGCGCCGAGAGCGGAACCTGCCGTCCATTCGGTCGTGCCGTCGCTGTCGTATACGGTGAACGCAACCGTGGAAAGCGGCTTGCCGTATTCGCTTGAAAGTGTAGCCTTGTCTGCCGCAGTCATGCCGACTTTAAGCGTACGCTTAGCAACCGTCAAATCGCCGTCTACGTAAGTGTATTCGTAGTTGGTGTTCTTAAGTCCGCTTATTACAAGCACGCCGGTATAAGTATCAACGTCGCCGTACTGAGCGTAACCTACTACCTTCAACGTGGGAATTCCGAGCGTTACAAGGTTTTCACCGGTTGCAAGGCTACCTTCAACCGCGAAGTACTTCTGAAGTTCGGTCAAAGCGTCGTCGCTGTCAAGGTCAAGCGTTGCAAGGTCTGCGTAAACGCTTGAAGGTGCGTCGCCGTAAGTTAACGTCTGCGCCTGAGCCTTAATAGTTACAGCCATCTTTTCAACGGTGATTACGCCGCGGCTTACAACAACGTTGTAGCCTGACGTAGCGCCAGCCGCAACGGGAGCCGCCGTAACGGTGTATCTGCCTGCGTTCTTAACTTCGGTATCAACGAATTTCAATTCGTAGCCCAAGTCAGCAAGCGTAAGCGAGCTTTCCGTGCCGTCCGAGCCGTAAACTTTAGCCGAAACTTCGCTAGTTGTGCGAGCCGCGCCGTTGTAAGTTACGGTTGCGTCCTGTACCTTTATGGTGATTTCAGCTTCAACTATCTTCCAAGTACCGTCGTTTGCGGTTACGTTGTAGTTGTCAAGCGTTGCAACCGTTACCGATACGGTGTAAACCGTGCCGGCTTCGTTGCCGCTAACCGCGAAGGTAAGCACGCCGTCGCCGCCAAGAATAGTAGCCGCGTCGTCGCTGTTCTTCAAACCGCTTACTTTAAGATCGCTTACGGTGAAGTCGTCAGCTTCGGGAGCGTCGCCCTTAGCATAAGTGCCGTCGGTTACCGTTACGGTAAGTTCGGCTTTAACAACCGAGTAGCTGTCTGCTACTTCGTAATCGCCATCGGTGTTTTCGGTTGCGCCGACAAACGTTACGCTATAGTTTTCGTTGCTGTATTTAACGATGAGTTTGTAAGTTACGCCAACGTTGCTTGTTTCAACCGCGTCGGTGGTAATTACAATGCCCAAATCGTCGGTTGCACGAGCAAGCGCGCCGTCGCCGACGTTCGCCACGGGTGCGCCGTCCTTATAGAATTCATACGCCGTGTTGTCGGGATTGTGGGTTTCGCCGTAAACGCCGTTCTGCGCTTTAAGGTTAATGGTAACCGCGCGCTGAGATACGGTCAATTTGCCGGTTTTGAAAGTAATGTCGTAGTTTTTAGCAGTTAAGCCGCTAACGGTAACAGCGTAGTCGCCTGCGCCGCCGTACTGAACGTACGTGAAGCCGTAAACAGCCGTGCCTTCCAAAACGCCGTCCTTAACCTTGCCGTTGCTGTCCGCGTCAAGCGTGTTAACAAGTCCGGTAAGTTTATAGGTATAAGCAGAAGTATCGGGCAGTTCGTCGCCGTAAGCGATAGCCGCGTCGGGTGCGGTTACGGTCAACGCCTTCTTTGCAATGTGCAAAGTGGTTCTGTTGGCTTCAAGCGTATACTTGCCGCCGTCCGTGCCGCCGAGCGTTACAACTACCGAGTAGTCGCCTGCGTTCACGGGAGTACCCGTAAGCGCCGTGTTGCCCTGATAGTACGTGAATACGGGAGTTACAACGTCGCCCGTAGCAACGCCTGTAAACGTAGCCGTAACAAGCGCATCGGGTGCGGTGTAAGTTTTGCCGTATACCGCGTTTTCGTCAACGGTAACTTCAACGGTAAGCTCTGCGCCCGTAACCGTCAATTTACCGAATTCGTACTTGATTTCGTAAACTTCGCCGTCAAGTCCCTTTGCTTTGAGATAATACTCGCCGCCCGTTGCAAACTTGTGGGTTGCAGGGTCAACAACGGTAGTTTTGTTAGCCGCATAGAATTCGTATGCAAGCGCGCTTTCGTCAAGGTCTTCGTCTTCGTAAAGTTTGCCGCTTACAATTTCGTAGCCGTTAGCCGCAGGAGTTGCGCCGTAAACAGCCTTAATATCGTTAGCCTTAACGGTAATTTCACGCTTAGTTACTTTGTATGCGTAAGTATCGAGAACGTTAAGGTTCGTAATGTTGTAGTTTGCGTTGTACGTGCCGTCAACAGCAAGTGCGAAAGTACCAACCTTGGTGCTTGTGTTGCCTGCGTCCGCCGCGCCGAGCTTAAGTTTCAGCGCAAGTTCGTCGCCGTTAACAAGTCCGTCTTCGGGAGTACCCGCAACAATCGTGGTAGCCTGTGCGTATACCTTAACGGCTACGTCAAGCGCTTCCTTATATTCACTGCTCTGACCTGCGTCAAGGGCGATTTTAACGTTGCGCTTAGCAACCGTAAGGCTGCCGTTTACAAGCGTTAAATCGTAGTTGGGGTTAGCGTAAGCCGCGCCGTCCTTTTCGAAGCCTGCAAACATCAACGCGTTAGCGTAAGTGCCTGCCTTGTGATACTGCTGATAGCCTGCAACCACGATACTGGGAATACCCAAAACCGTAAGGTCTTCGCCTGCCGCAAGGCTGTCTACCTTTATGTACTTAGCAAGCGTTGTAACCGCGCCCGCGTCGGTCAAATCAAGGTCTGCAAGTTCTTCAAAAATTTCGTCGGGGTCGTCGCCGTAAGCAAAGCCCGAAGCAATATCGAGTACGGTTACCTTGGAAGCGTACTTCTTAACGGTGTAAACGCCGTTTTTAATGCGTACACTGTAGCCCTGAGCCGTGCCCGTGGACTTGGGAGCCGCCGTAACGGTGTAGCTACCCGCGTTCTTCGTATCAACGCCGTCTTCGATATCGAATTTAAGTTCGTAGCCGAGCTGTGAAAGCGTAAGCGTGCTGTCCTTGCCTTCGTTATCGGTAATTTTAACGGTGAAGTCCGCAAGTGTCTTAGCGGCGTCGCCGTAGGTTATAGTCAAATCTCCGATTTCAACGGTTATAATAACGGTTGCCGAAGTCAACTTACCGGTTTCGAATTCAACGTCGTAGTTAGCAAGGCTTTCGCCCGTCTTGAAGGCAACGGTAATTTCGTAGCCGGTGCCGTCCGAAAGAGCGGCGCTTGTGAATGCGAGTTTGTTTGCAAGAATGCTCTTGAATTCGCCGTTTACAAGTCCCTTTACGTCTACTCTCGTTTCGTCGAAGTTAGCAACGTCGGGGGTTGAACCGTTTGCAATGTAATCGTCGCGGAAGGTTACAACCAACGAAGCCTTTTTAACTTCGTAGCCGTTGGTGTAAGTAACTTTGCCTTCAGCGTCTGCTGTAAGGTCCGCACCGGTTGCGTCAACGAAGGTTACCGCATAGTTGGTGTTGCCTGCTTTTACGGTAAAGTCGTATTTGCCTGCCGCGGTGGTAGCCGTAACGCTTGCTTCAAGAGTAAGCACAAGGTTATCTTCCGCACGGGCAAGCGCACCGTCGCCAACGTTTGCAATAGCCGCGCCGTCCTTCCAGAATACGTAGTTGCTTGCGTCAAGCGACTTAGCCGCGCCGTAAACCGAGCTCTGTCCGCCCACCTTAACCGAAACCGCTCTTGCGTTAACGGTAAGCACGCCGTTGGTGAAGGTGATTTCGTAGTTTTCAGCGGTAACGCCGCTTACGGTGATTGCGTAAGTACCCTTTGCGGTGTACTGCGCGTAGTTATAGGAATATACAAGCGAGCCGTCAAGAACGCCGTCCTTGGGGGTGCTGTCCGCGTTTCTGTCCGCGGCAACAAGACCCGTATAGGTTACGCCGTCGTTTGCGGGAGCGTCGCCGTATGCAATAGTCTTTGCCTTAGCCGCGATAGTTAAAGCGGCTTTTTCGATTTCGAAAGTACCCTTTACAATTTCAACTACGTAGTTGCTGTCAGTACCGGTCTTGTTAAGGGTAATATCGTACTTGCCTGCGTTTTTAACGGTTACACCGCTTTCGAAGCAGAGTTCGTAACCCAAGTCGGTAAGCGTAAGCGTGCTTGCATTGCCGTCCTTCTTGGTTATCGTTACGGTTACGTCCGAAGGCACAGCAGTTACGGTAGTGCCGTCGTAAGTAACCTTTTTGCTACCGATGGTTACAACCATCTGCGCGCCGCTTACGGTAAGTTTGCCGTTCTTAATTTTTAAGTTATAGTTGGCAAGTTTAGTAGTGCTGTCAACTTCGGCAGTCGTTGAAGTTGACGACGAGTAAATTTTAACGCCGAATTCGCCTGCGGTGGAAGTACCTGCAACGTAGTCGGTTTTAGCAACCCAGCCGCTGAGAATGCTTGCCTGCGTATCGGTGTATTTAAGTCCTTCAACCGTGAAAGCAAGTGCGGGAACGCTGTCGCCGTAAGCAATGGATTTGCTGTCTGCGGTAAGCGTAAGGTCTGCTTTTGCAATGGTAACTTCGGTATCGCCCGTCTTGTTGCGTACCGTATAGTTCTGGGTAAAGCCGTCAGCCATAGCCGCGTTAATGGTATAAGTACCCGCGTTCTTGGGCTGGTCCAAAGCCGTACCCGTGCCGCCGTTAAGCGTATAAGTAAGTTTAATTAAAACGTTTTCGCCGGTAGCCGCACCAACCTGAGTTACGGTGTACGAGCAAGCGGGAACTTCGCCGTACTTAATACCCGTCTGCGCGGTGATAACAACGTCAACCTGCTTGGGCGTAATTTTAGCCGTAGTATAGCTGGTCTGCGTGGTCAAGCCTGCGTTGGAAGCCACTATCTGGTAGTTGCTTGCCTTGCCGTCAGTGCCGTCGTGCAATACGGGCGTAAACGTAACGTTCTGCGCCGAAACCGCGCCTGCAGTTTTAGCAACGTTAGCGCTTACGAATTTAGCGTTTTCAACGTCAATTACAAGGTCTTCGCCGGTAACCAGTCCGTGCACTTCCGCATTGGTTAAAGATGCGTTTGCCTTAGCCGTACCGTCGTAAATTTTATCGTCGAATTCTACGCCGTCAACGGTAACCTTTTTGGGAGTTATGGTTGCGTTAGTGGTGTAAACCGTGGTTTCAAGTTCGTAGTTCTTTGCTACGTCTTCGCCCGATTTATCTTTAAGCGCAACGCCCCAGCTTACCTGGTTAACGCCTGCGTCGGCAGTAGAGAACGCGGGATTACCCGCCGCGCCTGCCGTGCTGTTTTCAAGGGTCATCTTGCCCTTGTCTGCCGTTACTATATTGTTGAATTCAAGCCCGTTCAGGTTCGCGGTCGTGTTCGTAGTACCGTCGTACTCGCGCGACGCGAAGGTAATCGAGTTTGCTTCAACGCTAATCGTTCTTTTATTTATTGTGAATTTAATGGTCTTTTGACCGATGGTATAACCTGCCGCAACAGCGCCGGGAAGCACCGCTTCAACGGTGTAGCTACCTGCGTCCGTGGGCGCGGTTGTAGTAGCGGTACCCGTGGGCGCGCCGCTTTCGTCGTTTTTGCGGTATCTGTAGGTAATACCCGTTATCGCCGTGCCGTCGGCATAATTTACCGTAGCCGTAGGCGTATGCGAAGTTCCGTCGTACGTGTACGGTCCGCCCGTCCATACCACGGCAAGTTTTTGCGAAGTTATTTTAAACGTTACGGTTTTGGTGCCGGACGATCCGTCGGTCCACTTACCGCCGCTTTTCAGGCTGTACGTTACGGTATAAGTACCTGCGTTTACAGCCGTCAGCCGACCAAGGTCGGCAGACAGGGTTGTGTTTGCGGGCACCGCGCTGGTTGCGGTTTCGCCTTCTTTTTGGTACGTTACAGTCGCGTTGACGAAATCTTTGTCAACGTTCAGTATGTTCATCGATTGCAATGCGCCGTTGTACTGCACTTCAATCGTATTGTCTTCAACCGCGTTTTCTGCTTCGGGAATTGAAATTTTAGCCGTTCCTGCTGCAGCCGCGCTGAGCGCGGCAGAGTTGAGATTTAAGTGAAGCGCGGGCCGCACCGCCAACCAAGCGCTAGTACTGCCAACGCCATTAGCACCCGCAGGCGAAAGCGCGCGGGCACTGCCCGTCCAATAGTTGTAGCCGGAGCGCAGCCAGGTTCGGTTGTACACAGTAGTACTTGTAGCGGTTGTCTGATAGTCGTCCTTAACAGATGCGGTTTTGCTATCGGTTGTGCCGTCTGCATTCTGACGCTGGTTAGCGGTTGTGCACCAAATACTCTTTACGGTGCCGCTACCCCAACCGGTTTCTGAAACCGAAGGAAGCCAAACGTAGTCGTTTGCCCAGTCGTTATACTGCGATTTGCCGGTATATGCGTACTGCATATCACGGAAACGTACGTA
The DNA here is from genome assembly GCA_964592605.1 of uncultured Clostridia bacterium. GTDB lineage: Bacteria > Bacillota > Clostridia > Christensenellales > Borkfalkiaceae > Coproplasma. The sequence goes on from CAZQFP010000003.1 coordinate 32,134, forward strand.
GCCGCCCGGTTCGGTTTTGCTTGCGTAGTTAGTAGCGCCTGCCGAGCCGCGGTCGGTACCGTAGCCCTTGCCGCGCCAGCTTGCGTTGTATTCGTCCGCGCCGCTATCGTTGGTTTTACGGGCGCCGACCCACCACTTCGTGGTGCCCTTAGGAGTGCCGTACGCTTCGTTACCCATTGTGTAGCTGGCGGTATCAACGTCAACCGCGTAGTTTTCGTCTTCCTGCCAAGCCATGTTAAGGGGACGTTCAAGGTACTGCGTTAAGCTGTTGCTAACGCCGGTGAACGCCGAGTTAACCATGGTAAAGCGCGCAAGGGGATGCGCGGTGTTTTGACCTTTATTCACCATTGAAATGGTGCTTGCGGTTGCACTTGCGCCGCTTGCCGTTGAATAGGAATACGAAGTACCCGCATTCAGCGTGCGCGAACGTATGTAGCTTGAACCGTAAATGTTACACTGCAAGTCAAGGCTTGTTTGGTCCCATTCGTTGTACCAACCGCCTGCCGAGAAGCGCGAATACTGGTAGTCGCCCATCTGCGAGCTATCGGTGAGCCACAGAGTTGCAACCAAATCGCCCGATTTGCTTTCGGAAACGTAGGTTACCGTCCAGTATTTACCGCCGAGATTTACGATAATGTCGCTACCGCCGTTGTTAATGTTAATCTGCGAGCTGGTGATGCCGTTTTTGGTGGCGTCGCCCTTGGAAATCGCCGAAGAGTTTAAGTAACTTTTAACGCCTTCGTACGTATTGTCGTAGCCCGCGGACGGCAGAATTCTGCTGTACAACGTTTCAAGCGAAGCACCGTTGAACGTTGAGCCGCTGTCGCTTGTAAGCAGGTTGATAGCGTTCGTTTTGTTGTTGGCGGTCGTCATCGCCGATGCGGTGAGAGACGTAAACCCGCCGAAAACTGTGCCGAACGCCAGCACGGCACCGCAAAGCGCCGCACCCGCAGAAAGCCACAAAGCACGTTTTTGCTTTTTTGTTTTCTCCATTCTTTTTACCTTACCCATTTATTCTCCTTTGTGCTGTGTATTTTCACAGGCACGTCATGCGGAAAAAACCGTTACCCAAAAACCGGTTTTTTATAACCGCAAAATTCATCTATTTACATAATAGATGTACCGATACAGCATTTATACTATCACCGATGTTAAATTAAGTCAACTATTTTTGAAAAATTTACAAAAAATTTGTTGATTATTTGTATTTTTTGGTGCTTAATTATTTAATATTTAGGACGCACGCGCGCGAGAGCGCGATTTTTGACCTTATTCGTTACTTTTTTGCGGCTTCGGAGCTTCCGAAGCCGCTTTTACTTTGCGGTAAATTACATTTTTCGACAAAAAAAGTACATCTATTATGTAAATAGATGTACTTTTTGTATACACAATTCCGTTAGATTTTGTTAATTTTTTACATTAAATTATTAGTGTTTTTGCCCTTTTTTGCCCCTTTTTAGGCTGTTTTTCATAAATTTTACAATATTTTACCGCAATTTATTAAAATTGCGGTTTTTTTGTTAAAAAAATACGGCGCATACGTTACGTATGCGCCGTACCCCGTTCCCGTATGCCCTAAGGAACGGTCAAAAAAAGGAAACGCGCCGCCGCCTTTTAAAATGCGCGGCGGCGCGCGGACCTACCCGCTTTACTTAAAAGCTCGTGTCCCGAATGCACCCTATAATGGTACCGTCAGGGCAGGGATAAGTCAAATTCGCCTGTATTTCAAGGCAGGACCACAGCTCCCTTCAACTCATATCTTTTCTGCACGGAAATCCTTGAATGACCGTATACTGGAAATCTTGCAAACTTGCAAGCGAGTGAAGCGCGGGCCGCACCGAATACCAGTTGTTCGTTCTGTTATTGTTACTACCGCCTGCAACCGTCAACGCATATGCATTCCACGTGTTATTGTTGTTGCCGGAGCGCAGCCGCTGGTACTAAGCTATAGCCCTTAATTATATAAAGCGCGATTTTCTTACGCCACTTTATCGCTTTTAAGCAAATTTGTACAAGTTTTAGTGAAGCGCGGGCCGCACCGTTAACCAATTGTTAGTATTGCCATTGCTATTAGCACCCGCAGGCGAAAGCGCGTTGGCATTGTTCGTCCAATTGTTGTTGCCGGAGCGCAGCCGTCGGTACAAAGCCGAAGCCCCTTTATATAAAGCGCGTGTTTTACGCGGCTTTAACGGTGATGCAAATTCTACAAGTCTTTTAGTGAAGCGCGGGCCGCACCGATAACCAGTTCCAAGAATTGCCATTGCTGTTAGCCCCCGAAGGAGTAAGCGCGTTAGCATTCCTGGTGTTATTGTTGTTGCCGGAGCGCAGCCGTTGTTAAAAAGCCGTAGCCCTTATTGTTTAAAGCGCGTTTAGCGCCGCTTTAGCCGTTGTGCAAATTTTTACAAGTTTTTAAGTGAAGCGCGGGCCGCACCGATAACCAATTAGCAGTGTTGTTATTGTTAAGACTACCACCTACCGTAAGGTTGTATGCATTGTTCGTGTTGTTAATGTTGCCGGAGCGCAGCCGTTGTTAAAAAACCGTAGCCCTTAATTGTGTAAAGCGCATTTTGCGCCGCTTTATCGTTTGTGCAAATTTTTACAAGTTTTAAGTGAAGCGCGGGCCGCACCGTTAACCAGTTGTTAACGCCCCCATTGCTATTAGCGCCGGACTGCGACACTGCATAAGCATTGTTCGTGTTGTTGAAGTTGCCGGAGCGCAGCCGTCGGTACAAAGCCGTAGCCCTTATTGTGTAAAGCGCGTTTTGCGCCGCTTTATCCGTTGTGCAATTTTTACAAGTTTTATTAAAGTGAAGCGCGGGCCGCACCGATAACCAATTATTCGTCCAATTATTGCTACTGGCGCCGCCTGCCGTGAGCGCGTTGGCATTGTTTGTGTTCGTATTGTTGCCGGAGCGCAGCCGCTGGTACAAAGCCGTAGCCCTTACCATATATAAATAGCAGTATTTTTTAATAAAATCAAGCGTTTTTTGCGGCTTTTTTCGGCGTTAACCCCCTAATATGTGCCGTTTAACGTTGTTTTAATCGTTATTGCTTTTGACTTTGATTTTGTTATTTTTTATTACTTTTATACTGCTTTTTCCGCACGGCGTAATTTTTTTATTTACTTTAAGTTGACTAATTATTATTGCATTAGTATTGATATATGTTGCAACTAATTACTTTTTGTTACGTTAAAATTCACAAAAATTTTTTAAAAATTTTTGTGAATTTTGCTTCAATTTAATTAAATTTGTCCTGTCGTGCCGAATTTTGCCGCCGCATATTACGTGGGCTGGCGCTTGGTGCTGCGGATCCAACCGTTCAAAAGTTTGCGCGTTTCGGCAATCTGACGGGCGATTATTGCGCTTTGGTGCACGGTTATGGCTTGTTTTCGGCGTGCCGTTTCGGCGTAGAAGTCAAGCAAACTTAAGTTGACCGCCGCCGTCTTTTGGTAGGCAATGCGCGGCGCGTCTTCGCGTTCGAAGTTGGCGCGGTACAAACTTTCTATCACTCCGACCGATGCGTTCTGCAACCGGCTGACTATGCTCCACCGCAATTTTTTGGGCGACTTTTCGGTGATGACAAAGACGTACTCGCTCAGCTTTTTGGCGTGTGTGAACACCGCCATTTCCTTGTCGCGCGGGCTGTCGAAATCGTTTATGTGGAAGGGCTTGCGCGCCGCCCTTAACAGCGCCATGTTCATTTCGGCGGGTGCGCCCGCGGGCGGCGGCTCGTAGCCGTACGCTTCGGGCATACCCAGCTCTGCGTTAATTTCGTGTTCTATTTCCTGTATACTTGCATTGTTTTCTTCGTTAGTCATTTCCGCTCCTTTTTGTTATTTTTTGTTATAAACCCGCTAAAAAATTTTTTTATTCAAGGCATATTACGGGGGTAACGGGGCAATTTCGAAGATTTCGGGCGGCAAATCGTATGCTGTCGAAAATTCGATTTTGTTATATTTTGTTACTTTTAGTTTCTTTCCGTATAACATTAGCCTTACGGTTGAAGGGTCGGCAATGTCCGCAAGTTTGAGCGCAAGCTCTTTTCTCAGCCTGAAATTGTTTGAATGTTTAAGGTGCCCGTGCATTGCGGCGAGCGATTGGCTTACGCGCTCCCTTCCTATCGCGCCGTCGTAATACGCCTTTTTAAGTAGCTTTACGCGCCAGCGCATGCGCAGCTTGGTTTTCTTTTTTACCGTTTTGAAAACCTTGCCGCTTGGCGTTATAGTAAAGCGGAAACCGAGATAGGTTACGCCGTTTCTTATGGGGAATATCTGCGTTTTGGAGTTGAATTTAAGCCCCAGCCGCGTGATTATTTCCTGTATTTTTTCAAGCGCCGCCTGCAAGAACTCCTTGCTTTCGTGAACGAGCACAAAGTCGTCCATATAGCGCGAATAAACCTTGATGCGCAGTATTTCTTTGACAAAGCGGTCTACTTCGTTAAGGTAGTACATTCCGAAAACCTGGCTTGTCTGGTTGCCTATCGGAACGCCGCGCTCGGTTTGCCGCGTGCCTTTGACGAGCGGTTCAACGCCGCAACCTTCAAGGTAGACGGGCGACGTGTGGAAGCTGTCGATTATGTCTAAAACCAGCTTTTTAAGACGCTCGTCGGCGATGAGCGAGCCGAATATTTCCTTGAGTTGCGGATGGGGGATTGTGTGGAAGTATTTTAATATGTCGCACTTTAATATGTAGCCGTTTGCGCCGTGTTGGCGGACGTAGCCGCGCAGGGATTTTTCAAACCGTTGTAACGCAAAAAGCGTGCCCTTACCCTTTTGACAAACGCAGTTGTCGGTTATGGCACGCTTAGTAAAATACGGCAATAAAACGTTGTCGCACAAAACGTGCAGAACAACGCGGTCGTAATAGTGTAAAGTTTGAATTTCACGGCGTTTGGGTTCGTATACGACAAAGCTGTTATATCCGCGGATTTTGTACGTGCCGTTTTTGAGTTTTACGTAAACGTTGTACAAATTTTCGAGTGTTTGCAACTCGAATTTGACCAAGGGCTTTTTATCGCGCTTGGCTTTTCTTCCGCGCATATGCGCCTGATACATTTCCTCAAACGTGAAAATTTTGTCAAAGTAGTCTGTAATCATTTAAATGAAGTTGATATGGTAATGGAAATATTTTAACAACCGCGCAAAAGATAGTCAAGCCGAATTGCGCACCTTTTGCGTGTTTTACAGGCTTTTGAACGTGTTTTTTACCGTGAAATTTTAAATTACCCCGCACATATCACGCGTTTACGCGTGCGGGCATTTAAAGCCCGCACGCAGGTTTAGTTACTCTGCCGCTTCTTCCACTCTGCAAAAATACGTTTTGCCGAGTTTATTCATCATTGCCGCTTTGTGGCTCATGAACGAGTGCGCGTAACGCTTTAGAGTTATTTCGGGATTTTTATGCCCTAAAATTTCCGAAAGATTTTTGACGTCCAGCCCGCATTCGAGAGCGCGCGTTGCAAACGTATGCCGCAAAGAATGAATGCCTTTGTGGGGTATTCTCAAATTCTTGAGCATGCGTTCGAACGAGCGTTGGTACGAGCGCACAGGCACGTCTTCTCCTTCCGCTCCGCTTATAATATAGCGGCTTTTGCTCTGCTTTTTTATTGCGCGCAGTTGCGGCAAAAGCTGGCGCGGAACGGGTATATTGCGGCGCGAATTGCTGGTTTTGGGGGTATCGACAAGTTTTGTGTAGACGCCGTTTTGCCAGCAGTCGCGGCAGGTTTTCGAAACCGTGAGCATGCCGCACGAAAGGTCGATATCGCTCCACTCGAGCGCGAGAAGCTCGCCGACGCGCAGTCCGGTATACAGGCAAAGCACCACGCCGAAGAGCTTGGGTTTACCGCTTGCCGCCACGTAGTTTTCTATTTTACGCTGTTCAGCCGCGGTAAAACTTTCCACCTGTTTTTCGGTAGCCTTAGGGCACTTTATGGCGTACGAATACTGCCGCTTGACAAGCCCCGAAGCCTGCGCGCGCGCAAGCGAATTTTTAATTACGTTAATTACCCCCGCCACCGTATTGCGCGAATAGCGCTGTGATAGTTCTGCGGCAAATCTTTGTAGTACGGGAAGCGAAAGCTCTCCCATATCGCGCGTACCGAGTTCGGGCGCGATTTGCAGACGCACTATCGAATTATAGTGCTCGAAAGTGCGCGTTTTTACCAGCGGTTTTACGCAGGTGGCGAGCCATTCATCAAGCCAGTCTTTGTAGTTCATAAACACCTCCTGAATATTTTTGACAAAACTATGCGCCGTCCAAACGGACGGCGCAATATTTTTTTATTCAGTAAGCTCGGGAAAACGCGTTGTACCTTTCTGCAACGAACAAACAGCTCTCGTTAGGGAGCTTGAATATTGCTATTGGCGGTGTGGTAACTAACGGATTTTCAGTCAAAGACATAGCCGAATTTATGACGTCCGTATTTACAAAGTATAATACTTGAATTAGTTTTTTAAAATTATTTGCTATTGTGTGCTTTTTGTTGAATTTTGTTGAATAAGGTAGAATATGGCAAAAAATTGTAAATACGTGCAAAAAGCGCAGCTTTTAAGTCGAGTTTTAATAATCTTTCCTTTGACAGCGCGGGCAAAATTATGTTATTATAATTACACACAATTTTCACAAATAAATAAGGAAATAATAATATGAGTAAAATACTTGCGCTTACCGGCACTTCGGGCGCAATGGGCGGCGAAGCGTTGCTTAGCTTTATGCAGTCGCCGCACAATTTTAAAGTGCGTTGTATTCTGTTTGAAAAAGAAAAGAACGTTCCCGCGTTCGTTAAAAAAACGCTTAAAAAGTACAGCGACCGCATTACCGTTATCAGGGGCGATATATCGCGTTACGACGACTGCGTAAAACTTATTGACGGCGCGGATATGGTGTTTAACTGTGCTTCGCTTATTCCGCCCAAATCCGATCACGACCCCGACGGCACTTACCGTAGCAACAACGTGGGCACAAAAAATCTTGTTGACGCCATCAACGAAAGCGGACGCAAGGACGAAATTGCATATATTCACGTTGCAACCGTAGCAATGTACGGACACCGCGCAATGCCGCATATATGGGGACGCGTGGGCGATCCCATGATATCGAGCGACTACGACGTGTATTCCATGCAAAAAATGAAAGCCGAACGCTACGTGCTTGAAAGCGGACTTAAAAAGTTTGTCTCGTTAAGGCAAACGGCTATTTTGCACAAATACCTTTTCGCCAACAACCTGAAAGACGGGCTTATGTTCCACACCACCTGGAACGGCGCGCTGGAATGGGTAACCGACGCCGACAGCGGCAGAATGTGCGCAAGAATTGCCGAACTTGAAGAAGACGGCAAACTTGATAGCTTTTGGAATAAAATTTACAACATAGGCGGCGGCGAAAGTTGCCGCATTACGGGTTTCGAGTGCATTGACAGCGGATTCCGTCTTATGGGCAAGGGCGCGAAGAAATTCTTTAAGCCCAACTGGAACATTTCGCGCAACTTCCACGGCGTTTGGTTTTACGACAGCGACGAGCTGGAAGATATTCTACACTTCCGTACGGAAACGTGCGACGACTTCTGGAAGCGTATGGCGAAATCGCACCGCATATTCAAGCTCGGCGCAATAGTCCCCGCGCCTATAATTTCTTCGTTTGCAATAAAACGGCTTTTTAAAAACACGAACTCGCCCAAATACTGGCTTAAACACGGCAAAGAAGGTCGCATTAAGGCATTTTTCGGCGGTAGAGAAGAATACGATAAAATACCGGAAAAGTGGGCTGATTACAACCTTTTGTGCGAAGGAAAACTTTCCGACGGCACTTCCGTTGATTACAACGCGCTTAAAAAATCCGAAAACGCAACGCCCGCGCTTTTAAACCACGGCTACGACGAAAGCAAGCCTTTGGAAAAACTGACTTTGACAGACTTAAACGACGCGGCGGAGTTCCGCGGCGGAAAATGCCTTGCAAACAAATACGACGGCGCACTATATAGCAAAGTTTTATGGAAATGCCGCGAAGGACACGAATTTGCGGCTACTCCTTACACCATATTGAAGGGCGGTTACTGGTGCCCGCACTGCTGCGAACCCAAGCCCTGGAAAACGGGCGCGCTTGCCGATATTCCGTTTTACGGACAAGTTTACTTTGACAGCCACACTCAAAGCGAGATAAACGACGTATACCCCCTTTCGGAGCATGAAGACGACTTTATAAAGAGATGAAATTCATTCTGTACGTTTTTTCGGGAACGGGCAATACTCTTGCCGTTGCCAAACAGTATAAAAAATATATCGAAAAAAATTACAAGCCGAACGGTAACGACAGTAGCGAAACGGCTACGGTAGATATTTACCGCGTTTCGGCAAAGAGCGGAGAAATTCCCGACCCTGCGCTTTACGACTGCGTGGGTATAGGCTACCCCATTCATGCTTTCTGCGCCCCCGAACCTATAATAGAGCTTTGCGAAAAACTGCCGGCAGTTGAAAACAAACCGACGTTTATATTCAAAAGTTCTGGCGAAGGCTTGCACATAAACGACTGCTCTTCGCAGAAAATTTTGAAGATTGTAAGAAAAAAGGGCTACGACGTAACGCTTGAACACCACATAGTTATGCCTTACAACATGATTTACCGCCACAAGGACGAAATGGCGAAGCATATGTGGATTTACGCGCAAGCGCTTTCAGACCTTAACTGCCGCGAAATTCTTGCAGGCAAGCGCGAAAAAGTTAAGCGCAATGTCTTCAAGAGAATGTGGTTTTCGCCTATCGGGTTTACCGAGCGCCACTTTGCACATCTGCACGGGCCGATATTCAAAGTTAACAAAAAGAAATGCATTAACTGCGGAAAGTGTATAAAAGCCTGCCCGCGCGACAACATTAAGATAGTTGACGGAAAGTACAAATTCGGGCACAACTGCGTGCTGTGTATGGGCTGTTCGTTCGGCTGTCCCAAGGACGCGATTAAAATAGGTATTTTCAAATACTGGAAAGTAAACGGTAGCTATAATTTAGGCGAGCTGGTTCAAGACGAAAGCCTTCCCTTCCCCTACGTTCCCAAACACGTTAAGGGAATTTACAGGTTATATAAAAAATATTACCGCGAAGCGGACAAACGGCTTGAAGCCGCAGACATTGACATAAACGATTACGTTCCTACCGTCAACGATATAGATATGCCGATAAAACAAAATCCGCAAAACAATAAAATAAATTGCAAAACAACAAATTTAAACAGCGAAAGCGGCGTATAATTAAGTTACAGGAATTTAAGGCGCAAAATTGAAAGTAAAAGAGTTTTTTAAAAAATTCGCCGCCGGAGCACTTATCGGCGTAGCAATGATAATACCGGGCGTAAGCGGCGGCACTATTGCCGTTTTAATGAACGTTTACGATAAGCTGGTCGGCGCGATAAGCGATTTACGCAAGGATTTTAAAAACAGCTTTTTCTTTCTGTTGCCTATAGCGCTCGGCGCGCTCGTCGGAATTGCGGCGATGTATTTTCCCCTACAATATGCCATAGTGCACGCCCCGATGCCGACGATTTTACTGTTTGCGGGGCTTATGGTAGGCTCTTTCCCCAAACTTTACAAGGACACGCAAAAGAAAGGTTTTAAACCTACTGATATAATCGCCTTAATTTTGCCGCTTGCATTCGTAATTGGAATTTGCTTTATTCCCTATATAGGCGAAGCCGATTTAACCGCGGCAATGCCAGTTTGGGGGTGCTTCGTACTCATCTTAATAGGTGCGGTCGCGTCGTGCGCGCTGGTTGTGCCGGGCGTAAGCGGTTCGCTGTTGCTTTTAATTTTGGGTTATTATAAGCCTGTTCTCAACACAATCTCAGCACTGACTACTTCTTTCGGGCATTCGCTTTTAGTGCTTGCGCTGTTCGCCGTGGGGTTAATTGTCGGATTTTTCACGGTTGCAAAACTGATGAAACTGTTTATGAAGAAATTCCCGCGCGGCACAAGCTGGGCAATTATGGGCTTTGTTATCGGCTCGATACCAGCAATTTTTCTTACGGAAGAATTCAAAGCCGCACCCGTTGACGGCATACAGATTGCCATAGGCGCGATTTTGTGCATAGCGGGTATTATATGCTCTTACGCACTGACCGCGTTTTTGGAAGCCAAGTCCAAAAAGGCAGAAGCTGTTCCCCCCGAAGCGGACTGACTTAAACTTTATTTTCACGCTTATTATATCATTGACTTTTAATAATGTAAACGGGTAAATTTTAAAAGATATTTTATAAAATTACGCAATAAAAAACGGCGCCTTCTGACGAAGGCGCCGTTTTAAATTTTTTAATGAAGGAACAATTTTATTAAAAATTCGTAAATCTTTTTATACGGCTGATAGCGCATGGGCAAATCGATTAAAGTTGATTTATTTACAATACTCTTATAATGGCTGAACGTTTCAAATCCCGCTTTTCCGTGATAGCCGCCAAGTCCGCTTGCGCCGAACCCGCCGAACGGCATATACGGAGTTGCAAGGTGTATTACCACGTCGTTTACGCAACCGCCGCCGAAACCTATTTCACTGGTAAGCCGTTTAATGCGCTTTTTATTTGAAGAGAACAGATAGAACGCAAGCGGCGCGGCGTTTTCTTTAACGTATTTTACCACTTCGTCAATTTCTCTATAAGTAAGAACGGGCAAAACGGGTCCGAATATTTCTTCCTGCATTACCGCGTCGGCATAAGTTACGCCGTCTAAAACAGTCGGCTCTATTTTAAGGTTTTGCTCATCCTTCTTTCCGCCATAAACAACCTTACCGTCGTCAATCAATCCGCAAACGCGGTTATAATGCTTTTCGTTTATAATTTTGCCGTACGCAGGATTTTCAAGCGGGCTTTCGCCGAACTGCAATTTTATCTGCTTTTTAATTTCGCTTATAAGCTCGTCGTGAATTTTCTCGGAGCAATAGATATAGTCGGGCGCGACGCACGTTTGACCGAGATTTAAAAATTTACCCCATACTATGCGCTTTGCCGCAAGTTTTATATCAGCGGTTTCATCTATGATACAGGGACTTTTTCCGCCGAGTTCTAGCGTTACGGGAGTAAGCCTTTCAGCCGCTCTTTCGTATACGAGTTTACCCACCCGTTTACTACCCGTAAAGAATATGTAATCGAACTTGGTTTGCATCAATTCGGTATTTACCTGCGAACCGCCAAAAAGCACCGTAACGTATTCGGGCGGGAATACGCTGTCTATTACTTCTTTTATCGCCTTATTCGTATTCGGCGAATACGCACTCAGCTTTAAAACTACCGTATTGCCAGCCGCTATCGCGTCTATTAGCGGGTCTATTGAAAGCAGTACAGGGTAGTTCCAAGGATTCATTATAAGAACCGTTCCGTACGGCGAAGGCAGGCGGTAACTTTTTGATAAAGTTTGGGCAAGCGGCGTGGCAACTGTTTTTGATTTAGCGAATTTTTTCAAATGCTTTATCATATACGAAAGCTCGCTCATAGCAAGTCCCGTTTCGCACATATAGCTTTCCGTTTCACTCTTGCCTAAATCTTTTTTAAGCCCTTCGTGCAGTGCGGGCAAATTCGCTTTAATAGCCGCATATAGCGCCTTTAAGCGTGTTTTGCGGTGCTTTACGCTAAGAGTTTCACCCCTTGAAAAATATTCGCGCTGGCGGGCTACGATAGCCCCGATATCGGTTTCGTCAACGTTCTCGCCGCGGAGTTTATTATACATTTGCTTAAACTTTTCTCTGTCCCAAAGCACGGGCACGGGGTAAAGCGGATTAGCTTCTTTATAGGCGTACTCCGCCATTTCGTCTATATCTCCGCGCCTAATTTGCGCAAACGTTTTACCTATGCCGAATTTTTCATTGAGCGTTTCTATCGCACATATAAAAGTTTCGGCGCCCTTTTCATAGGTATCGCTCTTTTCGGCAAGTTTGCAATATACCGCAAGTTTCCACAGCTTTTTATGCACGGCTTTCCCGTATTCGCGAAGCACCGTGGGAAGAATAACCGCGTTTGCAAGTCCGTGCGGAATATTGTACTTGCCGCCGAGCGCGTGCGCAAGCGAATGAACGTAGCCTACGTATGCTTTAGAAAACGCTCTTCCGGCTTTGTGCGCGGCAATTAGCATATTCTTTGCCGCCGTACTGTCGCCGTTATAAGAGTTTTCAAGATTTTCAAAAACGAGCTTGGACGCTTCCATTGCGTCCTTACGCGTAGACGAATTGCCGCCCTTACCTATAAACGCTTCTACCGCGTGCGTAAGCGCGTCCATACCAGTAGTTGATATTACGTGCTTGGGAAGTGTTGCACACAGTTGTTCGTCGAGAACGGCGTACGACGGAATAAGCGGGAAATCGTTTATGGCGTATTTATGATGTGTTGCGGAATCTACAACGACTGCGGCAAGGGTTGTTTCACTACCGGTGCCCGCTGTTGTGGGAACGGCAATGAACGTAGGAATTTTCTTCATTACCTTAAGTATACCGCCCAACTGTTTAAGCGTTTTATTGGGGCGCGCAATGAGTGCGCCGGTGCATTTGGCACAATCTATGGGCGAACCGCCGCCGAAACCTATTAAACAATCACACCCGTCGTCTTTATAAATTTTTAACGCTTCCGCAACGTTCTGCGTTGTGGGATTTGCAACGGTGCCGTCGTAAACCGAATATTCAATACCCGCCGAAGTTAACGCGTCTTCCATGGGCTTTGTTATTCCGAGACCGCGTAAGTTTTTATCGGTTACAATCAAGGGGCGCTTTTTGTTGTTCTTTTTTAAAACAGCGGGAATATCAGTCGATTTATCTACTATTTCGGGATTTTTATAGGGCAAAAACGGCAACGCAATTTTTAAAACGGTTTGAAAAATTCTGCAATACGCTCTTTTGAAAATATTCATACCTCGCTCTGCGAACACCACAAGCGAAAAAGCAAGCATAAACTGCGCGGGGTAATAAGTGGCAAGGCATATAATTCTGGGCACTTTGTGTATTGTGCCGAACATATTCAAAAGAAGCGTTAAATCCGACGTAAAGAACAATATGCTTCCGACTGCAATCAAAGCGCTTAACGCCGTGCGCATTCTTAAATTTGAAAGCGCTTTACCCACCATAAGCGAAAGTATGAGCGCATAGACTATGCAAACGATTTCCATAACTATTCCGCCAAAATCAAAGATGGGCGCAAGCGTTATGAAAAGAACCGAAGGAACGAATATACATGCCGAAATAATAATATCGGTAAAGTGGAACTTGCACATTGAGTAGAACGCGGCAACGTAAAATACGTGTGCCGCAGCAAACAGCGCCGCTCCCGAAATGAACCATATATCTTCCGTATTGTAAATTATGACGTCGCCCACCATTGCAAACACAAAGCCTATAAGCATAAGAATGGGAAACTTCTTTTTAGCGCCCGACTTTAACGCATATGCAATATTTACTATGCCTATTGCAACGAAGCACGCGCTTGCAGTGCTTTTAAGCAAAAGCGTGGGCGATAAAATCATTAGTACGTCAAGCGCCATCATAAGCGCAAACAGTAAAAAGTTTAATATATATACGGCTGTTTTCATAAAATTCAATTAACCCCTTTAGAAAGATTATCGTAATAATTATTTAAATTTTCAGAAATTTCGTTGAGCGATTTATAGAACTGAACGCGCTCCTGTTCGGTAAAATCGGCGCTACCCGCCTTTACCGCACGGTTTGCTTTTTTAAGAACGCTTTCTGCAATTTCAACGCCCTTTGCGGTAAGCATAACAGGCGAATTGTACTTGACCGAATCGTATTCCACAAAACCTTTTTCGCGCAACTGACTTATAGCCCGCGAAACTGCCGCCTTGTCTTCCAATGTCAGGCGCATAAGCTCTCCCGAAGTCAGTCCCTTTTTACTTTCGTTCAAATAATAAATACACATAACGTGTACGCTCTTCAAACCGTATTCGCGCATTTCGTAATTCTTTATTTTCTGCACGCATCTGTACAGTTTAAGAACCGATATTACGAAGTTTTCAAAAACGTTTTCCACTTCCGCCGCTCCTTTCTATTATTAAATAAATTATATCAGCCCGTATATTGTATGTCAATTAAATTGTTGATTTGTCAACAATTTTAAATCAAATACAGTAAAAAATAAAGAGTAGCTTCGGAACTGCGAAACTACTCTTTTTAACTTGTTTAATTTTTACTTTACTTTAAATTTTCTGCCGGCGTTACAACGCTGTTGTAGTTGGGGTTGATTACGGGAGACATATTTTTGTATTCCTTAACGCCCGTACCTGCAGGGATGAGTTTACCGATAATAACGTTTTCTTTAAGACCGATAAGCGGGTCAACCTTGTTTTTAATAGCCGCGTCGGTAAGCACTCTTGCAGTTTCCTGGAAGGACGCCGCCGAAAGGAAGCTGTCGGTAGAAAGTGCCGCCTTGGTTATACCCAAAAGCACACGCTTTTGAAGTGCGGGCGTACCGCCGTTTTCGATTGCCTTCTGGTTCTCTTCTTCAACCGTGAACATATCTACCGTTTCGCCGGGAAGCAAATCGGTTGAGCCTGCGCTTTCGATTTTAACCTTTCTGAGCATCTGGCGGACGATAATTTCAACGTGCTTGTCGTTGATATCAACGCCCTG
>CAZQFP010000004.1:0-42829 GCA_964592605.1 uncultured Clostridia bacterium
TAGTTGCCGGTTTTCACTAAAATAAGAGTAACCAAACGGCTACTCTTATTTTTTTATGTCGCCTTAATATTTTAAGGCTAAGACCTAATTTAAAATAATTAAAATGGCTTAACTTCTGCGGTAAGCCGCACGAGTTGTTTTTCAAAGTTTATGGTATAAAAAAGTTGAGATTTGTATGTTGACGGCAATATGTAAATATGTTACCATATTTATAGTATAAGCACATAAATTATCTGCTTATAGTCCCATAGGGACAATATGGAGAAAGAAGATGAAAAAACACTTTTTAGGTAAAATTGTTTGCCTTACAATGGCTGTTGCGATGGTTTTCGGTATTGTCGGTTGCGGTAACAACAATAATCCGCCCGAAAGTCTGGACGGGTTACCTACCGACAAAACACCTACTTTATATCTTGCGGGCGATTCGACCGTTCAAACGTATAAAACTGAACAGTATATCGCCGGCTGGGGGCAGTACCTTTCGAACTTTCTTGCAAACGACGTAAAGGTAGTCAACGCTGCAAAGGGCGGCAGAAGCACGCGTTCGTTCATAAACGAAGGCAGACTGTATAATTACGGTAGCTATTCGTTTAGTGAAAACGGCGGGAAGGCTATTGGAGAAACAATACAGGAAGGCGATTTCCTTTTCATTCAGTTCGGTCATAACGACGACGATACAAAGAAAACTTCCGACTATTCTACGATGTATAACAGAATGGTGCCGCTGGGAACTCCCGACGCAAACGGCGTTTACCCCGTAACCGCTCCCACGAACGGTGCGGAAGGAAGAGACGACGGCAGAAACGTTACCACGTACTTGCCAAACGAATATACAAGCCACGTATCTTCTACCGGTTCCGCACTTACAGAAATCGGCAAATACGGCGATTACTATTATGCATACGACTGCGGCGGAACGTATAAGTGGTTCTTAAAACAGTACGTGGATTTTGCACGGTCAAAAGGAGCAATTCCCGTACTTATGACGCCTGTTGCAAGGGTTTCGTTTAATTCGGACGGCACGCTTAAAAGCGGCGCAGGTCTGCATGGCGCGGATTTTGCTTACGTTAAAGCCGTTCGTCAGCTTGCCGAAGAAGAAAAGTGCCTTTTAATCGATAACTTTGCCGCAACAAAGGCAATGCTTGAAACGGCGACCAAGTCTGACAGTGATTTCTTTATGGCGCTTGTAGACAACAACGCGCTAACCGGCACGTGGCCCGAGAGTTATGACGATACTTACGCAAACCCCGATAAATACGAAAACTTTACAAAGATAGAAGCAACTCATTACAACAAGTACGGCGCTTATCTTACCGCCGCTTACGTTGCGGCGTCAATAATAAAGAGCAATAATTCAAACACCATTAAAGGCGTTAACGGCAACTATGAATACTTCACTTTCGGCGACAACGTTAAAACTACGCCTAGTGCTTACGTAAACCCTTCTTATCTTATGAGTAAGAGTAAGGTTGCTCTTGTTGAAGCGTTAGATATCTTCGGCGGCGTAAGCGTTACCGATCCTAACAGAACGTACCCAAATCCCGCCAGCGTTGTTACGGCAATAACCGAACTTGTTGCGGTTGACGTTACTACTGATAATTACGAAGCTCAGACAACTGCTTATAATAACGTCAAGGCTTTGTACAATACCGTAAACTCGGATGACAGAAGCGGTGTAACAAACTATAACGGTTTGCTTGAATACGGCGCAAAGATACTCAATGCAAAAATAGCGGCAGTGCTTACAGGTGATGCTTCAAACGTTGTTAATACCGAAAATTATAAGCAATACAATGCAACCTGCAAGGCGTTAAGGGCGGAATATGCCGCACTTTCGTCCAATTTGCAGACGGTAGTTACAAACGTAAGTATTCTTGCAGAGTTTGAAACTGCGGTTAAAGAAAACGAACCCAAGGTAACTTCAACCGTTGTACTTGACCTTTCGTCGCTTGATGCCGGCGCGGCTATAAATACGTCAGAAACCTGCGGCGATTTCACTATAGTAGGCGGAGGGAAAGCTATAACCGTTTATGCAAGCGGAACAAAGTTCACCTACAATGATAAGGCATACGAAACTAGCAAGTCCCTGTCTATGGGCGGTTCGGCAACGTTCGGCACATCCAGATATATTGAGTTTACCGCAACTTCGGTTTGCAGAGTTACGGTTGTTGCAAAGTCGACGGGCTCTGACGACAGAACGATAAAACTTGTTTCTTCAAGTAATACGTCTACCGAGATTACAAAGTTTGCGGCGAACAGTGCCGCGCCTAGTATAACTACTTACGACGACCTTGCGGCGGGAACTTATCAGATGGGATCGGCAGGTAGCGGTATATATATTTACAGCATTATAATTGAATATTTCGACTAATATTTAAATAGATAGACAAAAGCCGCATGCAACGATGTTGTATGCGGCTTTTACACTTTACAGTATGGTTTTACGCGCGATAAAACTGCTTGTTCAAAATATTGGCGAAACATTCCAGCGGCAAAAGGGAAGCGCCGTGAACATTTACATTGACAAAAATCATAAAAAAGGTTATACTTAATAAAATAAACCGAGCGGTAGTGGCGCTTTTTTTGCTATTACCGTCGGCCGGGGGTAATTTTTGAGATACGGTAAAAGAGATATTGAAAGGGAAAGAGAAGAAAAGCAGCAGGAAATGAGAAGGCTTCAACGCAAGCTGATACCCGTTAACCTGATTGTTTGTCTGCTTTGCATAGTTGCGATAATTTCTATGTTGTGCACTCCTTTTATAACCATAGACATGGGCAAAATTACGGCGGACGAAAACGTCGATAATTACGTAAGAAGGCTTGTTCAGGAACAGATAGACAATATGTCCGGCAGTGGCTCAGAAAGCGAAAATACGCGCGAAGGCGGTTCTACAGGCTCGTTCCATCTCAACGACGAAGCCATGACCGTAATCGTAAGCGCGATAGTGGAACCTGTGTTCGGCTCGGTAGAAGCGTCGGTTTCGCTTACGCCGCAGGCAATTTACAGTATAGCTTTTTCTGAACATCCCGGTGCGCAGACTACCGATTTACTCATAGTCGGCGAAAACGGACTGATAGTTCAGGTTGCCGACAGCCTTGCGCATTCCGTAAGAAATCTCGGCGGTAACCGCAACGTTACCAAGGTTTTGCAGGAAGCCGTTGTCGACCTTGTTGCAGACGAGATAGTAAACAGACTTCCCGCAGATTACGGCAACATAGTTACCGAAAATAAGGAACTTTTCAAAGAAGCGATAAACGGGCTAGACGAAGCTAAGACCGAAGACGAAGCCGTAGAAAAAATTATGGGCTTCATTGAAAACGTCGATCTTACCACTTCCGAAGGCGGAACGGTTGCCGATCTGACCGACGAGCAGAGAGCACAGATTGAAAATACCGTAAGAGATATGTACCAAACAACCGTTGCCGAAACAGGCGACGAAAACGGCGATAACTTTTCGGTTGAAGGTCTTATCTGCGTAATGGCTTCAGATACCATAAACAAGGCGACCGACGGCGGCGGCTTTGCAGAACTTTTAAAGCAGATGCTTTCAGACGGTAGTAGCACTCCGCCTGCCGGCGAAGAAACTGCCGCGGTTAAAAAAGTTTTAACTGAAGGTGAAATTGAAGGCGAGCCGAGCGGTTCAACTACCGAAGGCGGCGAAACGACTGAAGGCAACGAAACGGGCAATGAAACCGGTGAAACTGCGACTGAAGGAGCGGTTTACACAACTTATCAGGAGCTGTTTTCTTCGCTTATAACCGAAGAAGACGCGCAGGAAATAAGCGATTTGCTTGTTGAAATGGTGCGCGGCTATTTGGTTGATACGGAAAAGGCTATAGACGATATGCAACCGGCAATTATGGCGGCATTCTGGTCGCTTGTGGGCTTTACAGCTCTTTGGGGCGTGCTGTTCCTGTTTTCGTTCATACATCTTTTAACCAAAAATAAACGGTTCACAATGTGGTACGTTAAACTTTTTGCGCCTTACCCCGCAATAATTTTCTGGCTTTTGCCGCTCATTGCGCCGTACATTTTCCCCAGATTTTTAACGGGCGACGCGCTCATTCTTGCAACGGCAGTGGCTACGGGCGTTTCGTCGCTTATGTGGATCAGCGGTCTTTGCTACCTGCTGTTGTGGGCGGTTTCTATCTTCTGGGCGTTCCCCATAAAGCGCAAAATAAGAGCTTTAAATAAAGAATTAAAATACGCGTATTAAAACTTTCGGCGGAAGCAATTCCGCCGATTTTTTTGTATTTTAGAAGGCTAAAAAACGCAGGTTTTATATTTCAACACTTTTCGCGTTATTGTTGCTTTTTAAAATAAAGTATGATATAATAAATTTATTATGATAGAAGTTAAACAAATTACGTCTAAAAAAGACAAGAAAAAGTTCTTTAAATTTTTTATAGATTTATATAAAGGGAACAAGCACGCCGCGCCCAATTTGTATATGGACGAGCTTGCCGAATTCGACCCCGCAAAAAACGACGCGTTCCGTTTTGCAGACTGCAAAATGTTTTTAGCTTATAAAGACGGTAAAATTGCCGGCAGAATTGCCGGTATATGGCACCGCGGCGTAAACGAAAAGAACAATGTAAAACAGTTGAGATTTACGCGTTTTGACGTTATTGACGATTTCGAAGTTACAAAAGCGCTGTTTAACGAACTGTTTAAGTGGGCGAGAGAACTCGGAATGAACGAGATTATCGGACCGATGAGCTTTTCCGATTTAAACGAAGAAGGAATGCTTATCGACGGTTTCGACCGCGACAGTACGTATATTGAAATTTACAACTACCCTTACTACGTAGAGCACATGGAAAAGCTCGGCGCGTATAAGGTTGTTGACTGGAACTGCCACCTTATTAAATTGCCAGATAAAGTGGACGACAGGCTTAAAAGGCTGAGCGAAAACGTTAAAAAGCGCAACGGTTACACCGTTTTGGACGTTGCGTGGTACCTTAAGCACGACAAAAAGAAACTTAAAGAATACGTAATGCAGTGCTTGGACATTTTGGACGAAGTTTACGCACCGCTGTATGGTACAAGCCCGTTGAACGAAAAGCAGAAAAAGCGCGAAATGGATTCCATTTTTATGGTGCTCGTGCCCGAGTTTGCAACCGTTGTTTTAAAGGACGATAAAGTAATAGCATACGGCTTTTTAATGCCTTCGATGACAAAGATGATGCAAAAGGCGAAGGGCAAAATTTTCCCCAACGGCTTTTTCCCTTATCTTCATGCAATGAAGCACATCGAAGTTGCCGATATGATGAGTATAGGCGTAACCAAATCCGAAGCCAACAAGGGTGCGGTTGCAATTATTATAGAGCATTGCCTTGACGGGCTTATTAAGCACGGAGTTAAGTACGCGGAAGGCGGTCCCGAGCTTGAACATAACGACAACGTGCAAAATCTTTGGAAGAACTTTGACAGAGAACTTGCAAAACGCCGTCGTTGCTGGGGCTTAAAAGTAGAATAATAAGTTTAATTATGAAATCCGCCGCCGACAGCTGTCGGCGGCGGATTAGTTTTAAAATGAGAATAAATTTTTAATTTCAACTATTGAATATTAAAAATTGTTGTGATATAATAAATTAAGCTAATTATTAAAATTTTCGGAGGAAAATACTTTGGAACAGCAACAGCTTTTGGAAAAAATTAAACAGACTAAAATTGTGCCCGTAGTAGTGCTCAATTCTATTGAAGAAACCCTGCCCAAAATGCAGGCTCTTGTAAACGGCGGACTGCCTTGCGCGGAAATAACCTTCCGTACCCCTTGCGCGGCTGAAGCAATCGCGCTTACCGTTGAAAAGTTCCCCGATATGCTTGTCGGCGCGGGCACGGTTATCAACAAAGAACAGTGCGAAAAGGCAATTAAAGCCGGTTCAAAATTCATAGTTTCACCCGGTTTCTCTGAAGAAGTGGCAAAGTGCTGCAAAAAGCATAAAATGCTTTATTTGCCCGGCATTGTTACCCCCACGGAAGCAATGGCGGCTATCGCTTGCGGACTTACAACGCTTAAATTCTTCCCCGCTTCCAACTACGGCGGTCTTGCTACAATAAAGGCAATTTGCGCAGCGTTCCCTTATTTGCACATTATGCCTACCGGCGGCATTTCCGATAAGAATATTCTTGAATATCTTGCGTACGATAAAATTATTGCGTGCGGCGGTAGCTGGATGATGAAGGGTACTCCCGAAGAGATTGAAGCGGCAACAAAAGCGGCTGTTGAACTCGTAAAATAAATTTAATATAAAATAAAGCCGTCCGCAAAGCAACGCTTTGCGGACGGCTTGTTGTTTTGTTTAATTGGTGTTTCTAAAACCTTTACCTATAATTTCTTTTGCGTCAGTTAAAATTACAAACGCTTCGGGGTCCGTTTTGTTAATTTGAAGTTTCAGTTTCAACGCTTCGCCGCGCTTCAAAACCGTAATCATAACAGTCTTTTTTTCGTGCGTAAAGCCGCCTTCGGCTTCGTATGACGTAAATCCACGATGCATTGTTTCTATAATAAACGGCGAAATGAGTTCGGGGTGCCGCGTGATAATCGTTACGTATTTGCTCTTGCCAATGCTTTCAATAACGCCGTCCACAAGGAAGGATTTAATCAAAAGCCCGAGTAGAGAAAACAGCCCCGTAGTTACGCCGAATATAATAAAGGTGGAAGAAGCTATTAAGCAGTCGGTAATTAAAAGAGCTATGCCTATGTTTAATTTGGTGTATTTTTTTATTATAAGCGCAACTATATCGGTGCCGCCGGACGAAGCTCCGCAGTTGAAAATAATCGCACTGCCCGCGCCCGTTAAAAGCATTGCAAGAAGGAACTCCAAAAATACCTGACCTTGCGGCATTACTTCGGTTGCCGTCAGCGGCAGATTTTCTTGCGGAAATATATACTGCATAAGCAACATTTCGCCCGTGTATACAAGCGAGCAGTAAGCCGTCTTAAAAGTACAGCCGCGCCCCAGAAAAATGAAGCCGATAATAAGCAGAATTGCGTTTATAATCCACATTATTACGCTGGACGAAAGGAAGGGAACGAGCGGGGTTATAAACTTTGAAAGTATTATTGATATACCGCTTACGCCGCCGGTTGCAAAGTTGTTCGGCGCTTTAAAAAAGTATACGCCCGCAGCAAGCAAAAGAGTGCCAAGGTTCAATAAACCCCAGTATATGGCTTGTTTAATGAACTTTTGTGTCCGCTCGCTGTGCGGTTTTTTTTGCTTTTTTTCTTTCTGCGCCATAAACCGTACCGTTAAAATCCGCTGTTGAAGCCCTTGCCCAGAATTTCGTTCGCGTCGTTAATAATTACGAACGCTTCGGGGTCGAACGTCTTTACTTTGGCTTTAAGTTTCAATGCTTCGCCGCGTTTGCAAATGGTTATAAGCACTTTTTTCTTTTCGTGCGTATAGCCGCCTTCGGCGTCGTACATAGTAAGCCCGTGCTGAATTACCGTTAATATGTAGTTTGCAATTTCTTCGGGCTTTTGCGTTATTATGGTAATTTGTTTGGTCTTGCCGAAACTTTCTATAATGCCGTCCAAAAGGAAGGTTCTGGCAAACAAGCCAAGGAACGAATAGAGCGTTATCGTAACGTCGCCCATGGTGAATATAGAAACCGAAGTTACTATAAGGTCAACTATAAGCAGTGAAACGCCTACGTTTATTCTTGTAAATTTTTTAAGTATAAGCGCAATTATATCGGTGCCGCCGGACGAAGCTCCGCAGTTGAAAAGTATTGCCCCGCCCACACCGAATAAAAGTATTGCGTAGCACAGTTCAAGGAAAGGTTGACCTTCCGGCATAGCTTCCGTTACCGTAATAGGGTGTTCAAGGGGTACGACTTTTTCGAAAAGAAATATAAGTCCCGTGTAAAGAACACAGCAGTAAACCGTTTTAAACGTACAGGCTTTCCCGAGTATAATAAAGCCGAGAATAAGCAGAAATACGTTTATAAAAATCATTATAACGGCGGGGGTAAGCCATTCAACCGGTATTACGCCCGCAAGTATAATGGAAATACCGCCTACTCCGCCCAGAACGAAGTCGAATTGCATCTGGAAGAAGTAAACGCTTATCGCCATAAGAATAATAGCTACGTTTATAAGCACCCAGCGCCTTACCGTAAGAAGGCGCTTTTGCTTTTTAGTAAGCACTTTATCGCCGTAAACTACAGGCTTGTTTGCTTCTTCGGGTACGGGTTGCGCTTCCGTAGTCTGTCCGCTCTGTTCCGTTTCGGCTTGAACGTCCTGTACGGGTTCGGTCGGCTCTGCAACCGCTATTTGGGCGTTTTCGCAGCTTTCCACAGGCGCTTCTTCGGGCGCGGGTTCAACTGTTTTTTTCTTTTTGTTATTCATAAATAAAATGCCTTTAAAATATGTTTTAAAAACGTATAAATCATAACATAGCGCCGGGGTAAAGTCAATAGAATTTAAATTTTTTCGGCTGTTGCCGAATAATATTGCATATTGACTTTACATTGCGTTTATGTTACAATTTTTAAGGCGGCAAATTTTCCGCTTAAATAAAAAGGACCCTATTAAGGACGGATTTATGATAAACAGAAGGGCGCTTTTCACGGATGAAACGGAAAATTTTAAAACACCTTATCAGCCAAAAGCCGGAGATACCGTAAAACTTTGTATACGCACGCTGGCAAACGACGTTTTAAAGGCGTACGCTGTGGTTAACGGCGTGCGGCGGAGTATGAAAAGGGAGTACAGCCGCGAAAGTTTCGATTTTTATACGGTGGAATTCAAGTGCGCCGATAAACCTGTAAAATACTGCTTTTTGCTTGCTGACGAAGACGACGTTGTGTTCTACAACCGTCTGGGCGCGGTTGAAAACAATCAGGAAGAATACAACTTTTGCTTCGTGCCGGGGCAAAGCGTGCCCGACTGGGCGCGCGGCGCGGTGTTCTATCAGATTTTTCCCGACCGCTTTTGCAACGGCAATCCCGATAACGACGTTGAAGACGCCGAATATTATTATACGGGCGGACACAGCCGCAGAGTGCGCGAATGGAACAAACTGCCCGACGATCTCGACGTAAACAACTTTTACGGCGGCGATTTGCAGGGGGTAAGGCAAAAGCTGGACTATTTGCAGGATTTGGGAGTAGAAGCTATTTACTTCAATCCGCTGTTCGTTTCGCCATCCAACCATAAATACGATACGCAGGACTACGACCATATAGACCCCCATCTTGCAGTGATAGTAGACGACGTTGACCACCGTATGCAACACTGGGAAAAGCATAACGGTTATGCGCCAAAGTACATAAAGCGCACCACTTCGCATAAAAACCTTGAAAAGAGCAACGAATATTTCGCCGACCTTGTAAAGGAAATTCACGCACGCGGTATGAAGGTTATTATCGACGGCGTGTTCAATCATTGCGGTTCGTTCAACAAGTGGATGGACAGAGAAGGTATATATCTCAATAAGGAAGGCTACGAAGTCGGAGCGTACCAGTCGGCGGCAAGTCCTTACAGAAGTTATTTCAAATTCAAAAAACCGCACGAAGCCAAGAGCGATTACGAAGGTTGGTGGGGATTTCAAACGTTACCGAAATTAAACTACGAAAAGAGCGCCGAGCTTGAAGAGTACATTCTTTCAACCGGCGGCAAGTGGGTTTCCGCGCCATATAACGTGGACGGCTGGCGCCTTGACGTAGCCGCCGATTTGGGACACGGCGAAAAATACAACCATAAATTCTGGAAAAAATTCCACGACCGCGTGCGTGCGGCAAATCCGCAGGCGTTTATATTCGCCGAACACTACGGCTCGCCTGAAAGCTGGTTTTCGGGCGGCGAGTGGGATTCGGTTATGAACTACGACGCTTTTATGGAACCCGTTACCTGGTTTTTGACGGGTATGGAAAAGCACAGCGAAAGTTTTGACGGCGGCAGATGGCGCGACGGCAAGCACTTTTTTGACAGTATGTTCAAGAATATGTCCAAGTTTCCGCGCCCCGCTCTCGATAGCGCCCTGAACCAGCTTTCCAACCACGACCATTCGCGCTTTTTAACGCGCACCAACCGCACGGCGGGAACGCTTCGCACCAAAGGGCCGCAGGAAGCGGGCTATAACGTGGACGTAAGAGTTATGGCGCTTGCAGTGCTCATTCAGATGACGTGGCCCGGATCGCCCGGCATATATTATGCGGACGAAGCCGGACAAGTAGGCTGGACCGATCCCGACAGCCGCCGCACGTACCCTTGGGGTAACGAAGATACTCGCCTTATTGCAATGCATAAGGCGGCGATAAATTTAAGAAAGCGCATAGGCTGTCTGCGTGCGGGCAGTTTAAAGGAACTGGACGCGGGCAACGGCTATATAGCGTACGGCAGGTTCGACGGTGAAAGTTGTTGCGTAGTTATAATTAACACCAACGATAACGAAATATCTTTGAGTGTTCCCGTATGGGAGCTTGGCGTTCCGCGCGAAGGCGTAAACGCTGAACTCAAATTTTTCTGCTTTGACGGAAATTATATTGAAGGCGGCGAAACAAGCAAAGTAAAACACGGCAGACTGTTTGTAACGTTGCCCGCGCAGTCGGGTTGCGTGTACTCGTTCGAAGGTATTCGTCTGCATAAATAAGTTGATTTGTTTTTGCACTGAATTGCAAAAACGGCATATATACAGGGGGTAAATTCATGGAAAACAGGTTTTTCGGTGATTTGGACAGATATCTCTTTCACCACGGAACGCATTACGAGCTGTACAACAAAATGGGCGCGCATATACGCGAAATAAACGGTGTGCGCGGCGTTCACTTTGTGTTGTGGGCGCCCAACGCGCGTGCAGTATGCGTCGTTTCCGACGGCAACGGCTGGACCCCTTGGCGCGATATTATGGAAAAGGTGGACGACAGCATTTGGGAACTGTTCGTGCCGGGCATGTGCGAAGGAGTAAAGTACAAGTATTTAGTTGTTCGCGCCGACGGCAGTGAAGTTTTAAAGACCGACCCCTATTCGTACGGTATGGAACTGCGTCCTTCGAACGCTTCGGTTGTAACTAATATCGAAAGCTACGTTTGGGGCGACAAGGCGTGGAAGAAGGAAAAGAAGGGCGAAAACTTTCTTGAAAAACCCATAGCTGTTTACGAAGTGCATCTCGGCAGCTGGAAGAAGGATCTTTCCAAATGGGACGAAGACCAGTACTTCGATTACCGCCGCCTTGCGCACGAACTTTGCGAATACGTTAAGTGGATGGGCTATACACATATAGAGCTTATGGGTATTTGCGAATACCCCTTCGATCCCAGCTGGGGCTATCAGGTAACTGGCTATTTCTCGCCCACGGCGCGCTACGGCAGTCCGCACGACTTTATGTATTTCGTGGACTATATGCACCAAAATGGCATAGGGGTAATTCTTGACTGGGTGCCCGCGCACTTCCCCAAGGACGACTACGCGCTTGCCAACTTCGACGGCACGCCGCTTTACGAATATTCTGATCCGCTCCGCGCCGAATACCCCGAATGGGGCACGAAGGCGTTCGATTTGGGCAAGAAGGAAGTTTCAAACTTTTTAATCGCTTCGGCGTTCTACTGGGTTGAAAAATACCATATCGACGCGCTTCGCGTGGACGCGGTTGCGGCAATGCTTTATAACAGTTTCGGCAGGGAGCAGTGGCGCCCCAATATGTACGGCGGCAACGAAAACCTTGAAAGTTTTGAGTTCTTCCGCCACCTTAACAGTGTTTTGCGCCAGCGTACGGACGCGTTCCTTATTGCCGAAGACAGTTCTATAATAGACGGAATTACAAAACCTGCGAAAAAAGGCGGTTTCGGCTTCGGCTTGAAGTGGAATATGGGCTGGATGAACGACAGCATAAAGTATTACAATACAGACCCCATTTTCAGACCGTATCACCACCATCTTATGACGCATACCTTCGAGTATGCCTTCAACGAAAATTATATGCTTGTTTTATCACACGACGAAGTTGTGTACGGAAAGGGCAGTATAATAAACAAATTTATAGGCAGTAAGCCCGATAAGCTGGGTTCTATTAAAACGTGCTATACAATGATGTTCGGACACCCTGGCAAAAAACTGCTCTTTATGGGCCAGGATTTTGCGCAGGAAAGGGAATGGAACTTCAAAACCGGACTTGACTGGTTTTTATGCGACGATCCCGCGCACCGCGAAGTGCTTGAATGTTACCGCACTCTGTTGCATTTATATTCCAAGTACCCCGTGTTGTACAACGACTGCGGCGGACCTAAAACGTTCGAGTGGATTAACAGCGGCGATTACAACCGCAACATATTCACGTTTATTCGCCGCAATCCTTGGAATTACAACAACGCGCTCGTATTCGTCTGCAACTTTGCGCCCGTAGAAAGATGGGAAATGGGCGTCGGCGCTCCCGTGGAAGGCGTTTATAAACGCGTGTTTACAACCTATCCCGACGGCAGTCCGCTTGAAATTCAAACCAAAGAAGAACTTTGCGACGGAAGAAAGTACAAACTGACGTTCAATCTGCGTCCTTATGAAAGCGTAATTTTCGAAGTGCCTTACAAAGAAGCTACCGAAGAAGAGAAAAAGGTTGAAAAAACGGTAAAAGAGCGCATAAAACGCACTCATAAGGAAGCAACAACCGATATGTCGCACGTGCCGCAGGTTGAAATTCCCGAAGAGCTTGCCGCAAAAAAGAGCGTAAAAAATAGTGCGGCAAAAGCTACGACGAAAACGACCGCTAAAAAACCAGCGGCAAAGAAAACTGCAAAAAAATAAAAGTAATATAAAAAATTCCCGCCCGCGCAAAATTGCGCGGGCGGGTTTAATTTATAAATTTAATTTTTGTGTTCGGAAACGTAGTTTTTCATCATATTGAACGTTGCTTCAGAAACGGAGTGTTCAAGCTCGCAAGCGTCGGCGTTCGCGTCTATTTCGTTTACGCCGTGTAAGGTTAAAAACGTGCGGATTACGCAGTGCCTTTCGTAAACGTCGGTTGCGTACTGTTCGCCCGATTTAGTAAGGTAAATGTGCATGCCGTCGCACTCTATATAGCCCGCCGACTGCAAAATTTTAACGGCTTTTTGCACCGCCGGTTGCGAAACGCCTACGCGCCGCGCAACGTCTACCCTGTGGACGTATTCGCTTTCGCGTGAAAGCAATAAAATACATTCCAAATAATCTTCCGAAGACTTGTTGTTACTCATAAGTAAATTATATTACAAAAAGCGTTTTTTGTCAACTGACGCTTTTTTTATAAAATTTTAGCCCCCGAAAGGGGGCGACCTGCCCGCTTAGAAATAAGCTAATGCGAGTAAAAGCGCGGCTATTCCACGCCGTTATCGCAAGGACGGTCCAGTTCGCCATGCATTTTTGCAAGGCAGGACAAAGTTCCCTTCAACTCATAACTTGTCTGTTACGTATTCCTTGAAATACGCAATTCTGGTAGACCTGCTTTCGCAGGTGAGTTCATGCGCGGGCCGCACTAACATCCAATTTTCCACACCGCAATAGCTGAGAGTGCCCGGCAGTAGAATAGCATATTCACCGTTCGTATCGTTGACGTCGCCGGAGCGCAGTAGTGCAAAATAAAAAACGTTTGTCCTTTGCATGAATTTTAACATATTAGATTGTTTGTTGCAACTAATCCGGGTTGAAGCGCGGGCCGCACCGTTAACCAATCCCGTACGTAACCATAACCTAGAGTACCGTCAGCAGAGAGCACGAAGTTATACCACGTATCAACGCTACAGCCGGAGCGCAGCGGTGCGAAAAATTAAAAAACTTTTGCCCTATAGGCGCAGTGTAGCACATTCCGCGGCTTGTTGCAATAAAACAAGGCTATTCCACGGGGTAAATATTTTCAACCTTGCCGTCGGTCATATCTACGGCATAGTATTTCACTTCAAAAAGATTTTCGGCTTTGGGGTAAACTAGCCCTGCGGCGCGGATTTCACCGTGCTCTGCGTAAAATTTTTCTGTGGGAACGGTAACGCCCACAAATTCTCCCAAATAATTTTTAAGCGAGTGCGCTTTGGGTTTAAGTTCGTCGCAAAGATATTTATCAAAGTCCGCACACGTTAAAACGCTTTCAAAAAAAGCAAAATGCGCAATGTTTTTTTCGGGCGCGTGCGTTTCAACTGTTTTACTGCTTACAAGATTTAATTGTTCGCCGTCGTAACCGTATTCGCAAATTGCCTTTGCCGCCGTGCACGTTTCGAACACTGCGCAAATTTTGAGCGTTTGCCCGAATTCCGCGCTCTCGGTTTCATTCATAAAAATGCGCTTACCCTTGTCCGAAAGTATTAAAAGCGCGCCGTTTCCGCCTATTGCCAGCACGGGTAAGTTTGCAAGCATTTTTTCTTCCATTTTCGCGTAGCAGAATTTTTGCGGTAAAGCTATTAAAGAATAATCCGAACCTTCCACCGAAAGATAGCATCCGCCCTGCGAAAACAGCGTTACAAGGTTTCCGCAAAAGCGCGTTTGGGCTATAACCGAAATTTTAACTTCCTTGTTGCCGTATTCGCGGACGTAAACCAGCGCTTCGCCGTTCATTAGGTAAACGTCAAGGTATTCGGGCGGCGAAAACAGAAGTTTTTCGTCAATAAAAAAGTTAACGGGTTGCAAATTTTCGCCCGGCACAATTTCGGCAAGTACGCTGTCCTTCAAGTCTATTTCAACGTGCCGTTCAAAAAGGTCTATTCCGCCTACGTAGAGCCCGTTCAGCTTTAAAATGGCAGGCTTGTACGATAAAAAGTAAATCCGCATCTTTCTTTCTCCCGAGCAAATTGTTGCATTTTATATTATTTAATGAATATAAGTTTAAAATTATGTCAATATTTACGGCGTTAAACTTTATTTATGGGAGAACGCTATGAACAAGATAAACGGCTACACCGAAGAAGAAGCGAAAAATTTAGTTGAGTATATTACTACGGGCAAGCGACAGGGCAAAACGCTTTCGGGGTTGTTTTCGTCGTTCGCACAAAAGACGGGACGCGCAAAGGGAAGCGTGCGCAATTACTATTACGCGCTCTTGCGCTCTACGGGCGATAAGAGAGTGCGCGACATTCTGCGCGGAACAGAGCTTAAAGCGGAAAAAATAATTCCCTTTTCAGAAGACGAAACCGACAGAATTTTAAAAGAAATTCTTGTAAGCAAAAGTAAAGGGGTTTCAGTGCGCAAGGCGGTTTTAAACCTTTCGGGCGGCAACGATAAGCTGATGTTAAGGTATCAGAACAAATACAGAAACGTAGTAAGCAAACAGCCAGAAAGAATAGAACGGCTTATGCAAGAGTGCGGCATTAAGGGCGGAGTAGACGGCGCAAGAAAGCGTATAGAAGACGAAATTAACGTGCTTTACGACAGGCTTGCCGCTTCTTTAAAGGAAGAAAACAAGCGCCTTACCGTGCTTTTGAAAAGGCTGACCGACGAGAACGCACTTTTAAAGTTGCAAATTAAAAATATGCAATCGTAAAGCCTTGGGTATCGGTGCGGCAACAGTTCGCCAAAAATTTACAGTTATATGTAAGCACATATATACTCATACTTCTTGTAGGGTGAAAGCCCGTTACAAGGAGAAGAAATGGAAAAATTTATTTTCGGTCTTGCTTTGGGTATGGCAGGCGGCGCGCTTATTGTTGCCAACAACTGCAAACTTTTAAATCTTGTTAAAAAGAACCAGGAAGACCTTATGCAGAAAGCCGAGTGCTACATCGACAAAAAACTTCAGGAATTTGAAGGTAAAGACGGTGAGCAATCCCAGGAAGACTAATCCGTTTTAAATCTGCGGAACAAAAATTATTGCCGCGCCCGTTATGCGGGCGCGGCAATAAAATTAAACGCCGCTTAAACGCTTGAAAAATTTCGCGTAGTCTGTTATAATGCGCTTATGGAAAGATACGTCGCATTCGATATAGGCGATAAGCGTATAGGTGTTGCCGTTTCAGACCCCTTTAATACCTACGCATTGCCTTCATCGACGTATTTCCGCAAAGGCTTTGCCGCGGACGTTGAAGCTCTTGCGCAAATAGCAAGGGAAAAGGGCGCAACGGTGATAGTGTGCGGACTTCCCGTCAATTTTGACGGAAGCGAGTCGGTGCAGACCGAAAAAACACGCAAGTTTATAGAAAGCCTTAAAGGGGCTGTAAAAGTTCCCGTAGAGTGCGTTGACGAGCGGTTTACCACAAAAATGGCGCACGAAACGCTTATAAGTGAAGGAATGCGGCGCGAAAAACGCAAAAATTACGTTGACGCGCTTGCCGCGGCTAACATTCTGGACGGCTATCTTGCCACTAAAAACAAATAAGGAGAATACTTATGGAAGAACAGGAAGAGCTGATTTATGACGAGGACGGAAATCAGATTATAGAACTTGTGGACGATTCGGGCGACGTCATAAAATTCAAACTTCTGGACGTAACCGAATATAAAGACCAAAAATATACCCTTCTTTTGCCCGCAGAACCTAACGAAGAAATTGCGGAAGACGAAGTCGTTATTTTCAGACTTAACGAAGACGAAGAAGTGTTGGAGCCTATTGAAGACGAAAAACTTCTGAACGAAGTTTACGACTTTTGGCAACAGGAAGTTGACGAACTTGACGAGCTTGGCGAAGAAAACTGATTTTATAGTTAATGCGGCGCGCGTTTAGAAACGCGCGCCGTTTTTTTGTGCAAAAAACGTTTATTAAGTAACTAACAATAATAAAAAGGGTATTGCAATTTGCGCAAAGCTGTGCTATATTACATATATATATAATTACATAAGGAGAAAGTATGGAAAATTTGCTTTTGATTATTGCCGGAATTGCCATAGTTCTTGCAATAGCTTACGCGATTTTTAACTACTTTTCGGTTAAAAAACTTGAAGAAGGTACCGAAAAAATGGGCGAAATCGCGGGTGCAATCCGTGTCGGCGCAAATGCGTTTATTCGCTACGAGTACAAAATAGTAGCGATAATCGGCTCAGTCGTTGCGGCACTTTTGATGGTCTTTGTAAGCTGGATGACGGGGCTTGCGTTTATTATCGGCGCTCTCGTTTCAGCCGCCGCAGGCTGGGTAGGTATGAAGATAGCAACCTACGCTAACGTGCGCGTAACTAACGCGGCAAATAAAAGCCGCGATACCGGCAAGACCTTAAAGGTCGCTTTCAAGGGCGGCTCGGTTATGGGCTTGTGCGTTGCGGGCTTTGCACTTTTGGGCGCTATCGTCGTATTTTTAGTATTCGGCTTGGCTTGCCACCAAATAACCGACGTAATGCAGGAAACTACGCCTATTGCCGTAAACTGGACGGGGCTTGACGCAGGCTTCACAATGACGCTTTCCGGCTATGCGCTCGGCTGTTCGATTATCGCGCTTTTCAACCGCGTTGGCGGCGGTATTTACACTAAGGCGGCAGATATGGGCGCTGACCTTGTAGGTAAAACCGAAGCGCACATTCCCGAAGACGACCCTAGAAACCCCGCGACAATCGCCGACAACGTAGGCGACAACGTAGGCGACGTTGCAGGCTTGGGCAGCGACCTTTTGGAAAGCTACGTAGGCGCAATGCTTTCTGGCGTAATTCTCGCCTGCGAATTGTTTGCGCACAATATAGGCGATATCAGCACCGGACTGCTTAACCAACTTATGCTGTTCCCTATGGTATTCTCGGGTTGCGGTCTTATCGGTTGCGTTATAGGTATAGCGTACTTACTGCTTATTCCGCTTAAAAAGAATACAAACGTACATATGCAACTTAACATTGCAACGTGGATTTCTGCGGGAATTTCAATAGTTTCGTGCTTGCTTTTAAGTTACTTTATGTTCCGCGGCGAAGATTTGGCGGAAGTACTCAGCTTTAAGGCGGGTAGCTTCTCGCCCTGCATAGCGGCTGTTCTCGGCATTGCCGCAGGTATTATAATCGGCGTTATTTCCGAATATTACACAAGCTACGACCACAAGCCCACAAAGGGTATTGCAAAGGCTTCTAAGGAAGGTTCGGCACTTACTATAACCGAAGGTATGGCTACCGGTATGATTAGCTGTATGCTTCCAGTAGTAGTTCTGGGCGTTGCAATGGTAGGCTCGTATATGGTTTGCGGAATGTACGGTATTGCCTGCGCGGCAATAGGTATGCTTTCGTTCGTTGCGGCTACCGTTTCGGTAGATACGTACGGACCTATTTCGGACAACGCGGGCGGCATTGCGGAAATGTCTTCGCTCGACCCCGAAGTGCGTGAAATCACCGACCAGCTCGACGCGGTGGGCAATACTACGGCGGCAATCGGCAAGGGCTTTGCAATAGGCTCGGCGTCGTTTGCAACGCTTTCGCTTTTGTGCTCGTACCTGTATGCGATAGGCGGAGTAGACCCCGTTGAAGGCATATTCTTAAACATTGCCAATCCTTTGACGCTCGTCGGCGGAATTGTCGGCGCGGCTATACCTTTCCTGTTCTCGGGTATGCTTATACAAGCGGTTGCTAAAGCGGCAAGGAACATGGTAGACGAAGTAAGAAGACAGTTTAACGAAATACCCGGCATACTCGAAGGTACTGCTAAGCCCGACTACGAGAAATGTATTCAGATTTCTTCAAAAGGCTCTATCAAGCAGATGAGAGTTCCCTGCATAATCGCAATTTTAATTCCCGTTGTTTCGGGCTTCGTGTTCGGACCTAAATTCGTAGGCGGCTTGCTTGTAGGCGCAATAATCGCGGCAATAATGCTTGCAATTTACACCGGTAACGCGGGCGGCGCATGGGACAATGCAAAGAAGTATATCGAAACGGGCGGCATTGCCGAAAAAGACGAAAACGGTCAGCCTTTGAAGGATGAAAACGGTAAAGTTATCGACGGTAAGGGTTCTGCCGCACACGACGCCGCTGTTGTCGGCGATACCGTAGGCGATCCCCTTAAAGATACCGTAGGACCTTCGCTTGATATTTTAATCAAGATAATGTCCACAATTTCGCTGGTAGCGGCTGTTGTGTTCTCTAACTACAATCTGTTCAGCGTGCTCGGTTTAAATTAAAAGCTAAATAATAGCCGCCCGTGCGTTTTAAACGCACGGGCGGTTTTTTGATTTTAAACTTCTTTTACAAAGATTTCAAACTTTTGACCGTTTAAAAATTCTATTGTTATTTTTTCGCCGTCGTAGAAAGACAGAGCAACGTATTCGCTTTTTAAAAGAAAGTAGATTTCTCTTAAAAAATCGGGTTGATTGAATTTTTCTTCCGTTGCACAAAGTTTAAGGTTTCTTTTCAACTTTAATTCCTTTTATTGCTTTTAGGGATGGAATGATGGGATGTTTCGCTTAAGCTCAACATGACGTCTATAGTCGCCCTGAGCCTTGGCAAAGGGTCTCACCGAGATATAAATATGAATATATTACTATATTTATAAATTATCATAACAAAATATGAATGTCAATCCTATTTATGAATTTCAAGCGTAAAAATATGTAAAATTAAGAATTATATCTATAATTTTGCTTGTAATGAATAATATTAAGACATTAAGAAAACAAAAAGGTTTAACGCAACAGCAATTAGCTAAGCAGATAGGTAGCGACCAAACAAGTGTTTCTAAGTGGGAATTAAACGTGTGCTTGCCGAATACCGATAAATTGCTTGCTATGGCGGAAATATTTAACGTTTCAACGGATTACATATTGGGAGTTTCTCAGTATCATTTTCCTGCGAACGTTGGCAAGGACAATCTTTTCACTTTCGAAGAGCTTGAAATTATTGAAGATTACAGAAGTTTGCCCGAACCGCTTAAACAGACAATTAAAAACACGTTAAAAACCTTTGTACAGTCGGGCAAGGGAGAGCAATAGTTTTAAAACAAAAAATACCCTGCGGCATTTTAATGCCGCAGGGTTTATTCTTTTATTAAAGTTAACGTCTTATTTCAAAGTCCTGGTTCATCAGCTTTATAATGCTTTCTTCGTCGTCGGTAATGTTAAAGTCGCCGTGCATTGTATGCTTTATAACCGAAGATGCAACTGCAAAGTTGACGATATCTTCAGCCGACATTTTGCGCATAATTGCGTATATCATACCGCTTGCAAACGCGTCGCCGCCGCCCACTCTGTCAAGAATACTGAAACGGAAGGTGCGGCTTTCGTACGTTTCGCCGTTGTACCACATAAACGCTTTAAGGCTGTTTTCACTGCCAGAGTGAACGTAGCGCACGTGCCTGCCTATTGCGTAAATGTTGGGGTAGCGCTTGTTTATTTCGCGGAAAATTCTGTCCTGTTCCTTGTAGGTCGGGTTCATTGAAAGCCCGTCTTTTATGTCCTTACCCGAGCTGTCGCGCAGGTTAATGGGCTCTATGCCGAACAGCACGTTTACGTAGGGCAGATATTCGGTTATGCAGTCGCGCGCTTGTTGCCAGCCCCACAGAGCGGAGCGGAAGTTGCAGTCGAAGCTGACGGTTATTTTAAGCTCTTGTGCGGCTTTAAGCGCGTACGTAACAAGGTCGCGGCAGTTTTGCGAAAGCGCGGGAGTTATGCCCGAAAGGTGCAACCACGTAAAGTTTTTAAGTATTTTTTTAAAGTCTAACTTTGAAAAATCGTAGGTGGCAAACGCGCTGTCGCGCCTGTCGTAAGTTACTTTTGAAGAACGGACACCAAAGCCTTCTTCCAAAAAGTAAATGCCCATTCTGCCGCTATCGGAATAGATGCAGGGAGAGCAGTGCACGTCGTTACTGCGCAAATACCTTATTGCCGCCTTGCCGATAGAAGATTCGGGAACAACAGTAAAGTATGATGAGTCTATTCCCAGATTGGAAAGACTTGCCGCAACGTTTGCTTCGGCGCCGCCGTAGGTTACTTTAAATTCGTCGGTGGTGCGTATTTTTTCGTAGTTGGGCGGCGAAAGCCTTAAAAGCAGTTCGCCCATGGTTATAAACTTTATCTCTGCCATAATTTCCCCCTTGGCAATTAGATTTGGTTATTTGTGATTAAGCCTTGAAAACGCTTTCAACGCTTTCAAGAGTGTAGTTGAGCGAGCCCAAAGCGTAGGTGAGCGGCGCGTGGTATTTAACCATTAACGCTTTACCTGTGTTGAGATATCTGTTTTCTACAGTGGTGAACCAATAGATTTGCGAAACGCCGCTGCCGGCGTTTACCGTAACAGCCGAAGTTTTTAAGCCGATAACGTTGCCTTCGCCGTCTTTTTTCTCTTCGTAAAGACCTTTTTCCTGAAGTTTTGCGGTAAGTTCGTTTATCTTCTGCGTATTGGTTTCGGCGTCTTTATAGTCGAGAACGAGTGCCGCCGAGCTTCCCGTAAGGTTAAAGTTTTGTACGCCGTAAGCCGTTGAGAACGTGCTTATCGCCTGCGTTGCGCCGTCGCCCACGTTGCAGGCGCGAACGGCTATATCTAGCGAGCAGTCGTCGAACAGCGAGTTTGCCGAACCTTCGGGTGCGGTCGTCGTGGTTACGACTTTTGCGTGCTCTGCATTGTAGTCGATATCTTCGCTACCTAAAGTTAATACGGTTACGGCTTCGCTAACCGTCTGGTCGGACTTGGTAGCGTATTTATAGAATACTTCGTAAGTGCGGTCGTAAACCTTGTAAATGCCTTCAAGGCTGGAAACCTGGTAAGCGGCGGGCACTGCGTTGTGTATTACGCGCTTGGAATAAACGGGCTTTAAGCCGTATTCAACCGAAGCGAAGTAGCATTCCGTTGAAACGGTTATCGCAAACGGCTGAGTTTTTTCTTCCTTGTCTTTAAGTGCGTAAGTAACCGAAGTTTCAAGGTTTGTTACGTAGCGGTAAAGCGTCATGCCGCCGTTGTCGGTTTTAGCTTTATCGTAATCGGTTTTGTATTTCTGCGCTTCCGTGCTTGCGTCGAATATAGCTGTGTCGAATTCGGTTGCGTAGAACTGCGTCGTGTACGTGCCGTCGGCGTATTCCACCGAATACGTTTGGTTGCCGCCGCTTTCGGAAGGAGCGGTGAAAGTTACGGCGTAAGTAAGTTTTTCGCCGTTTTCTTCGCCGACAGCCACGGGCTGTATGCCCTTAAAGCTGGCGTCCGAATACCAGGTGGAGCTGAGCGCGGCAAGATTTTTGTTTGAGCCGCCGCAAGCGGAGAGCGTTCCCACGCACGCTACGAGTGCGGCAACGCCGATTATTGCGATAGATTTCTTCATAAATTTCCGTGTACGGGCAAAAGCGGCGAGCGCATTTGCCGAATATAACTTGATACCGCAATTATATCACATATTTTTAAAATTGTAAAAACTTTTATAGTACAAAATATTTATTTTCGGACAAAGTTTATGTTATAATAGACGCATGATAAAAGCGGTTGAATGTGCGGCGCTGTCTACCGCGCTTAAAAAACTTAAAGAAATTATCGCTAAGCGTGAAAAAAACGGGCTAAAGAGCGTTATTTTTTGCGAAGACAGGCTTACGCTTGCCGCAGAACGCACCGTTTGCGCGGCGGTGGAAGGCACGTTCAACACGTCGGTTTATACTTTTGCGCGCTTTCTTTCTGCTGAAAAGGGCAATGCCGAAGGTATGCTTTCGCCGCAGGGTTCGGCTATGGCTATAAGCCGCATTATCGGCGAACAGCGCGAAAATTTAACTCTTTTTAAACAGCTTTCGGCGCCTTCTTCGGCGCAGGCAGTGTACGATACGATTGCGCTTTTATACGCTTCGCGCATATCCGCGGAACAGACCGCCGCGGCGTCAGTCGGCGGAAAGATGCTGGGCGGCAAACTGCACGACTTGGCTATTATTTATTCCGAATACGAAAAATACCTTGCGGAGAGCGGGCGCGTTGACAGAAACGGCTATTTGCGCCAGCTTGGCGACGTGGTCGAAAACAGCCCCAAAATTAAGGGTAATGGCGTAATATTTTTGGGCTTTCAGGCGTTTACGTGTACTGCGCTGGAGTGCGTGCGCGCGGCTTTTTCGGCGGCTGAAAGCGTGTACGGCTTGTTTATAGGCGGAAGGGAAGACCTTTACGTTAATGAAGCTCTTGCCGCGTTTTGCGGTGCCGCCGAAGAGTACGGCGGCGCAAAAATACTTACGGGCGCGGACGAAGACGGCGGCGAAGCCGATATTTTACGGCGGGGAATTTTTAATCCCGAATGTTTTTACAAACCCAAAACTCCGTCTAAAAAGGTGGGGATTTACGAAGCCGCGGACGGCGAGCAGGAGCTTGAATTTATTGCGGCGAGCATTAAAAAACACGTGTTCGACGGCGAGAGATACGCAAAAATTTCGGTTATGTTGCCCGATTTGGAGCAGTCTGAAAGAGCGCTTTCGCGAGTTTTCAAGCGCTTTAAAATACCGTATTACGCGGACAGGCGGCACTCGCTTTCCGAACATCCGCTGTGCGATTTCGTTATAAATTACTGTCTGTGCGCGCTTTCGGGATGCAGATCGGAAGACGTGGACGGCGTTGTGGCTTCGCCCTTTTTCCCTGCGGACGTTGCCGATAAGGATATTTTCAGAAACTACGCTCTGCGGCTCGCAAACTTCCGCGGCGGCGTAAAGCGCGTGCCCGACGGCGAAATTTTAAAGACGTGCGGATTTGATATCGAAGCCGTTGAAAAGGTGCGCGGCAAATTTCTGAAGGGGCTTGAACTTTTGGGCGGAAACAGCGTTAAGACCGCCATATGCGGGGGTATACGCGCACTTTTGAAGGGTTTTGACGTTGAAAATACGCTTAAAGAGCTGACTGAAAGATTTGAAAACGAACAGCCCACGGCGGCTAAATTCGGCTCGCGGGCGTATGAAGCGGTGCTTGCCGTTTTGGACGAAGCCGAGAGCCTTTCCGCCGGAGTTAAGGGCGCGGAACTTATAAAAATTATTAAAAGCGGTTTTGCCGCAATGAAAATTTCGCTTATACCGCCCAAGTCGGATGCTGTATTCGTGGGCGATTTGACGGCGACGGCGAATACCGGTTCGGAAGTGGTTTTTGCCGCGCGGCTGACCGGCGACGTGCCGGGCGCGGGCGACGATACTTCGCTTTTGACCGACCGCGAAATAGGCGCGCTTGAAGAAATTAACATCAACATATCACCTAAGATACGGCAGGTTAACGCGCGCAAGAGAGAGATTGCCGCGCTGAATTTGTGCGCCTTCCGCAAGCAGTTATATTTGAGTTACCCCGTGCGCTTGGGCGGCGAAGAGTGCGGCGCAAGCGAAATAATTTCGTACGTGCAGGCTATTTTCTGTATGCCTTCGGGCGAAGATTTAAAGGCGGTGGACTTAAAGC
Source organism: uncultured Clostridia bacterium (assembly GCA_964592605.1). GTDB lineage: Bacteria > Bacillota > Clostridia > Christensenellales > Borkfalkiaceae > Coproplasma. The sequence goes on from CAZQFP010000004.1 coordinate 24,180, forward strand.
GCGTTGAGCGTTCGGCTAAGTCCGCGCCCTATTATTGCAGTGAAAAACTGCCGGCGTTAAAGCGGCTTAAACAGCTTAATTCGCCTGCGGAAACGGCTTCCGTTTACGAAGTTTTAAAACGGCACGATCTTGAAAGAGACGCCGCCGCAGCGCTGAAAAATCGTGCAAAGCGCGACATATCACGGGGTGAAAAGCTGTTTTTGGGGTACGGCGGCACTATTTCGCCGACCGCGCTAGAAACGTATTTTGCCTGCCCGTATTTAAGTTTTATGCGGCAAGGGTTGAAGGTTAAGGAGCGCGAAGAAGGCGCGGTGCGTGCGCCCGATACGGGTAATTTAATACATTCGGTTTTGCAGGATTTGGCGGCGGAATGTGAAAGTTTGAAAGACGTTGAAGCCGTGCGCGCGAGAGCGCGTGAAATTGCCGCGGAAAAACTGAAAACTCCGCCATATTCGGCAATGTATTCGTCGGAAAGCGGCAAATACACTGCGGAAGGGCTTGTGGAAGAGTCGGTTAAAATTGCCGAAGGAATGTACGCGCAGATTGAAAAATCGTCGTTTAAAGTCAGCCGGACGGAGAGTAAATGCCAGATTGATTTGGGCGGCGCAAAAGTTTACGGCAGAATTGACCGCATTGACGAGTGCGGCGATATGGTGCGAATAATAGACTATAAGACGGGCACAATCGACGCTTCGGCAGTAAAATATTATACGGGCGCAAAACTTCAGTTGCCGCTCTATTTAAAGGCGGTTTCGGCGGGCAAGCGCGCGGTTGGCGCGTATTACTTTCCTGCTTCCGTAACCTATCGCGACAAGGAAGACGGTGTTTTCCGTTTGCAGGGATTTATGGACGGAAGCGACGAAGTCGTAACGGCTTTGGACGTGGCGGTTGCGCCTAAGAGTAAAAGCGTTTTTGTGGACGCCTACCTGGGCGGCAAAAAAATTGACAGCGCAATGACGGCGGAAGAGTTCGACAACTTTTTATCGTATTCCGTTCTCGTTGCCGGACAGGGCGTCAAAGAGATGACTTCGGGCTACATTGCACCCGCTCCCGCCGCCGATACCTGCAAGTACTGTAAGGCGGGGGGAAGTTGCGGCTTTTCACTGCGCGACGGCGCGGAAAGAAAGTCGGGTTCGGTTAAGTGCTCGGAGATTGCCGCTCTTGTAAAAAATTTGAAGGGGGGCGGAAATGAATAGACTGACGGAAGAACAGCGCGCCGCGGTTGAAGCGCGCGGAAAAGTTATTGTTTCCGCTTCGGCTGGCAGCGGCAAAACTTTTGTTATGATTGAAAAGCTGGTTAACGCCATAGCAAGCGGCGTTGACCTTGACAACGTGCTTGCCGTAACGTTTACGAAAAAGGCGGCGGCACAGATTAAAGAAAAACTGCGCTCGGCACTGATTGCAAAGTTGGACGGCGCGGACGACGAAACCAAAAACAGGCTTAAAATTCAGCTTTCAAAAATATCTTCCGCGGACATTTCCACTATACATTCGTTTTGTTCGCGGCTTATAAGAACGTATTTTTATTGCCTTGGCGTGGACGGCGGATTCGATATAATTTCTTCGGACGACAGCACGGCAAGGGATTTAAAGGCGCGCGCATTCGACAATCTGTTCGACAGACTGTATGCGGAAGACGACGGCGACTTCAAACTGCTGTTAAAGTGTTTTTCCAAAAAGCGTAGCGACGGCAATTTGAAAAAACTTTTGGGCGAAGCGTATTCCACCGTGCGCACGTGCGCGCACTATAGAGAACTACTTGAAAAGAGCGGAGAGCTGTTTACGGAAGACGGCTTTACGGCAGTGTGCGGCGATATTCAAAAAACGCTTGTAAACAAGTTTAACCGCCTTATATGCGCCGTGCAACGGTTTAAGCAAACTTTTCCCGCAACTAAAAACGCGGCGGCTTACAATAAAATTTTCGACGATATGATTGCGGCGCTGGAACAAAGAGCGAGCTGTGGGATTTTTGAAGAAGTAGAACCGCTTACGGCAATTCGCAAGCCTTCCGATCCAGATTGCGACAAGGAAGCGGGCGAAAAATTTAAAAAGTTCAAGGACGAAATAACCAAGCGGTATAAAAGTCTTTGCGGTGATTTTGAAGAACGCGAAACCGAATTGCGGTATTTTCTTCAAAGCGGTGGGGCGGCTGTTGCGTTTTCGCGCGTGCTATTGAAATTCGACGCGGAATATGCCGCGGTTTTGCGTGAAGAGAATAAGTTAGACTACAACGATTTAGAGCATTTAACGCTTAAACTTGTTGCAGACGAGAGCGTACGCGCCGAATTGAATTCAAAATACAAATACGTTTTCGTTGACGAATATCAGGACGTAAACCCCGTTCAGGAAGAAATAATTTCGGCGTTCGGCGGCGAAGTTTTTCTTGTGGGCGACGTAAAGCAGGCGATTTACGGCTTCCGCGGAAGCAAGTCGCAGTTCTTCGCGGAAAAATACTCGGCGTTCGGCGTGAGCGGCGGAAACGCATTGAAACTTTCAGACAATTTCAGAAGTTCGGAAGGCGTTATAAGTTTTGTAAACACGCTGTTTTCTTCGGCAATGACAAGCGAAGGTTGCGGCATAGATTATGCGCACGACGGCGTAATGCGCGCAAACGGGGCATATCCCGCGGGCTACGGGCAGGCAAGCATAGAAATTTTCGGCAAAGAGCAAACCGAAGAACAAGAGCTTAAGGTGTATTCCGTTAAGGAAGACGGTACGAAGCTAAGTCATACGCGCGAAGGACTTGCAGTGCTTGCGCTTGTTGAACGTGAGTTGCAGGGCAAACACTTCGACCTTAAAACGGGCGAGTACGTTGACACCCAGCCTTCGGACATATGTATACTTACGCGCAAAAACCGCGGCGGAAGTACGGAAGGTATCGTTCGCGCACTGACAGACGCGGGCTATACCGTTGCGGGAGCGCAGGAAGCAAACGTTTGTCGTTTGCCCGAAGTTAAGCAGTTTTTAGATATTCTTTCGCTTATAGATAACGCCGAACAGGACGTGCCGCTTGTAAGCGCGCTTTTGTCGCCGCTGGGCGGACTGTGCGAAGACGAGCTTGCGGCGGTTCGTATTACGGTAAACGATAGTAAACTTTCTTTCCGCGAATGTTGCAAAAAATATGCCGCGGCAATGCGCGGCGAAATTGCGGATAAGCTGAATTTGTTTTATAAAAAGCTGGAAAAACTGCGCGGACTTTCGCAAATACTTGCAACTGGCGCGCTTGCCGACGAAATTTTGGAAACTTTCGGGCTTGAAGAAGAGTACGGCGCGGGCGGCGGCGACAAAATCAAAAACGTTTTAAAAGTTATAGAAGAAGGCGCGCACCTTCCGGTTGCGGCGTTTTTGAATAAGCTGAAAACTGGCGGCTTCGAAGTAGTTGCTCCAGCCGCGGCCGGCGGTGAGAGCATTAAGGTTATGACCATGCACGCCGCAAAGGGACTGGAATTTCCCGTGGTGATTGTTGCGGACGTATGCCGCACTTTCAAGGGTGCGGACTATACGGAAATGCCCTTTGACGAAAGTTACGGCTTTGCTCCCAAATATTACGACGGCGAAAAAATGCTTACGCACAAAACCGTGCTCGGGCGGCTTTTGAAGTTGCGCTCGGACGATGAAGAGTTGAAAAACGAGTTAAATCTTTTCTACGTTGCGTGCACGCGCGCGATGTGTAATCTGCACGTGCTTGCGGAAGAGATTAAGGACTTCGGCTTAAATTTGGGCGACGCGCGCTCGTACGCCGAAACGTTTGATAATGAAAACCTTGAAAAGCGTGAAATTTCGCCGTTTGACGAATTTGCGGCAAATAAGGCGCAGGAAGTTTGCTTAACCAAGCCCGACGAAGAACTTACCGCACAAATTGAAGAAAAGTTTATGCGCGAATACGCAAACGCCGAGAGCGTAAATTTGCCTGTAAAGAGTTCGGCTTCCGCGATTTTGAAGGAGAGCGAAGCGAATGCAAGTTTTGCCGTACACCGTCTTTTCGGCGGCGAAGGCGAAACGGGCACGGAACGCGGCAAGGCGTATCACCGATTTTTACAACTTTGCGATTTTTCAAAAAAAGACGTCCGCGGGATTGCGGACGAAATAGAAACCTTTGTTGCCCGCGGCGAGATGACGGACGCGCAGGCGGAACTTATTAAAGCCGACGAGCTTAGCGAAATTTTAAATATGCCCGTATTTGCCGATTTGCACGGGGCTACGCTTTACAGAGAGCGCGAGTTTTTGTGCCGTATTCCTGCAAGCGAAATTTTAGAAGGCGTGAAGGCGAACGACCCCGTTCTGATACAAGGCGCAATAGACTTGCTTGCTGAAGGGGAGTTTGGAGTAAAAATAATAGATTACAAGTATTCGGTTAAAGACAACGCCGCGCTTAAAAATACGTACGAGCGTCAGCTTGCGCTTTACAGAAAAGCCGCGGCTAAAATTACGGGCGTGGACGAAAAGAATATTTGCTGTACGCTGGTAAACATATACCGCCGCGAAAGTTTCGATTTATAGGAATAGTATTCTTCGCTTTCGCTTTGCTCCGCTTAAAATAGCGGAGCATTTATTTTTGTTTAAATCGACAAAAACAGTGAAAACCCGACCATATTCGTGGACCTTTTCAATTTATTTACGGCTATAATCTGGTTGATGTTTGCTCAGTTTGTTAACGGCTTGTATGCCACGGTTGCTAAAATTCCCTTCGATTGGCTTGTTTGGTTCGTATGGGGCTCGTACGCGTTTATTTTTGTGGTTTCGTTTGCGACTTCGCTTGCAAGCGAAAGAGTGCGCACGCTTTCAAAAAGACCCTTTTTATGCTTAACCAACGCATATGCGGCGGTCAATCTCGCTTTGTTTCTTTTAAAATGCCAGCTTGCGCAGTCCGTTCTGATAGCGGCGCTATTCTGGGTAGTGGGGTATATTCTTTACTGGGCGCTGTGCGCGGCTTCACGTCCCAAACGCAAGAATACCAAGAGCGTTTCTTTTGACGCGACGGCTATGTCTTCGCCGCCTGTGCCCGATACGGCAAAGACCGTTAACCGCGAAGTTCCCGCGGCAAAAAACAGCGTGCGGTTGGAGCACGCCGTTTCGGTAACTGATAAATTACTTGCTAAAAATTTAGGTAAAACCGACAGACAGGAAGTGGAAAAGTTGAAAAACACTTTTGCCGTATTGCAGTTAAAAGGTACGCTTACGCCCACGGAATCGGACATTTTAAACGAAAATTTCAACACGCTTTTAAAGCTGATGGCAAAGTATAACGTGTGATTAAATGCTTTTTAAATTTGCCTGCACATATTCGCCTTCGTCAGCCGCGCGTTCAAGCGCGTCTTCGGTAAGCGTACTGCCGCGCCGAAGAATTATTTTACCGCCCTTGACTACGTCGGCTTTAAGCGTTTTGGGCTTTTTTACTATTATTATATCGCCCGAAACAAGCCCCTTCGCGGGGTAATTTTTTTTGCCGATTTTTGCGCTTATCAGCTTGTAATCTTTTACGGAAAAGTCTTGCAGGTTACCGAGATAAGTTCCGCTTTCGTCAAAGCCCGCCCTGCCCAGCCGCACGGGCGTTGACGCTTTTATGGCGCTTTCTCTGTCTTCGTAAACAATTTTCTGCTCCACGCTTAAAACGCTTTTTATATCTATCGTGAATAAGTTTTCTTCCGCGTCGGCGCAGACTAAACACTGCAACTCGTTGCCGTACGCGTTGACCGAAACGACGTAGCCGCATTTTCCAGTCGTGCTTTCAACCGTTTTGCCGTATAATTCGGAAATTTTCATAAAAATACGCTCCTTACGGTTTATAGTATTGCGTGGGCGTTTGCTTAATCACATATAAAAAAGTACGATTTTGTCGATTTTGTTTAAAGAATTTTGCGCGCGGCGCACGGGCATGTCGTTTTTTGAAAATTTCAGGCACTTTTCGTTGAAAATTACAATATATATAGATTAAGCCGACAATGTTTACATATGACTTGACAGGTGTAAAGTTTTGGTGTAAACTCGGTTTGTAATCAAATTAAAGGACAGTAAAGTGAAAGACAGATACGACGTTGTTATCGTCGGTGCGGGAGTAGCGGGGCTTAACTGTGCGTTGCACCTTCCGAACGACAAAAAAATTCTAGTAATTTGCAAGGGCGGTTTTGAAAAGTGCGACAGCTTTCTTGCACAGGGCGGCATTTGCCGTATGCAGGGCGAAGAAGACTACGCAAGCTACTACCGCGACACGATGCTCGCCGGACACGGCGAAAACAATCCCAGAGCGGTTGATTGTATGATACGCTCATCCGCCGGCGTTATTACCGAGCTTGTAAGGCTTGGCGTGGATTTTGCGCGCAATAAGGACGGTTCGCTTGCCGTAACGCGTGAAGGCGGTCATTCAAAGAGCCGCATTTGTTTCCACGCTGATTGTACGGGTAAGGAAATAACCACAAAACTGCTTGCGGCGGTAAAGCAGCTTCAAAACGTGGACCTCGTGCCCGAAGTTACGATGCTTGATTTGATAGAATATCAAAACAAGTGTGAAGGCATTGTCGCTCTTGACAATAAAACCAAAATCGTGCGTAAAATTTATGCGGGTAGCGTTGTGCTGGCAACCGGCGGCATAGGCGGAGTGTTCGACTATTCCACAAACTTCCGTCTGCTTACGGGCGACGGCGTTGCCGTTGCAATAAAACACGGCGTTGCAGTGGAGCACGTAAACTACGTGCAAATTCATCCTACAACGCTATATACGAAGGAAAGGGGAAAGAGAAGTTTTCTCATTTCAGAGTCGGTACGCGGAGAAGGCGCGTTGCTTTTAGATAAAAATTTCAAAAGGTTTACCGACGAATTGCAACCGCGCGACGTGGTAACCGCCGAAATAAAAAAGCAGATGCAAAAAGACGGCACGGAGTTCGTATGGCTTGATATGCGCCCGATACCGCCCGCGGAAGTGCGCGAGCATTTCCCTTCCATTGCAGAACACTGCAAGGAAGAAGGCTACGACGTGTTCAAAGAGTGCATACCCGTCGTTCCCGCTCAGCATTATTTTATGGGCGGCGTAAAGAGCGATTTGTACGGCAGAACGAACATGAAGGGGCTGTACGCGGTAGGAGAAACTTGTTGCAACGGCGTTCACGGCGCAAACAGATTGGCTTCGAATTCTCTGCTTGAAAGTCTGCTTTTTGCAAAGCGCGCGGCGTGGGATATAAGCACAAGCGGCAATCAGTTGAACGTAAAGAGTGCCGAATATGCCGCAACTAAGCTAAATATGGAAGACTATTCCGATCCCGAAAAACTTTTGGAAAGCTATAAACAGATTGTACTTAACGCGATAAAGGAGAGCGACGATGCAGGACGTAACCAAAACTTCGCCTAAGGCTTTAAAACTTATAAAGAGCGCGCTTGAAGAAGACGTTTCAAGCGAAGATATAAGCACCTGCGCCGTTTTAAAGGAATACACTTTGGGCACGGCGGAGCTTATCTGCAAGCAGGACGGCGTTATTTGCGGACTTGCGGTTTTTGCTAAAACGTTTGCGCTTTTAGACGAAAATATTAAGGTTGAATTTACCGTTTCGGACGGCGATAAAGTGCAAAAAGGTCAACATATTGCCACGGTAACGGGTGATATGCGTGCAATTTTGACCGGTGAGCGCACCGCGCTTAACTTTTTGCAGAGAATGAGCGGAATAGCAACTTATACCGCAAAAGTCGCCGAATATTTAAAGGGCACAAAAACAAAACTTTTAGATACCCGCAAAACAACTCCCAATATGCGCATATTCGAAAAATACGCCGTTAAAGTTGGCGGCGGCAACAACCACCGCTATAATCTTTCGGACGGGGTTATGCTTAAGGACAACCATATAGGCGCGGCTGGCGGAATAAAACAGGCGGTGCGCCTTGCAAGGGAGTATTGTTCTTTCGTACATAAAATAGAAGTTGAAGTTGAAAACCTTGATATGTGCCGCGAAGCCGTGGAAGCCGGCGCGGACATTATAATGCTTGACAATATGAGCGCGGAAGAGATGAAGGCGGCTGTAAAACTTATAGACGGGCGCGCGCTTACTGAGTGTAGCGGTAACGTTACAGCCGATAATATAACGCGAATAACGCAGACGGGCGTGGACTTTGTTTCAAGCGGTGCGCTTACGCATTCCGCGCCGTCGTTCGACGTTTCGCTTAAAAATCTGCACGCAATTTAGGGAGATACGGATGAGAGCGGAAAAACGGCGAGAAGAAATTTTAAGCCTTATTGGCAATACCGAAAACCCTATTCCCGCAAACGTTTTGAAGGAGCGGTTCAACGTTTCGCGTCAGGTTATAGTGCAGGATATAGCCGTTTTACGCGCGGGCGGTTACGATATAACTTCAACCAACCGCGGGTACTATCTCAACGTGCGCGCTAAGGCTACGCGCGTTTTCAAGTGCCGCCACACGTTTGACGAAATAGTTCGCGAAGGAATGCTTATAATAAACGAAGGCGGGGCGGTGGAAGATATTTTCGTAAACCACAGGGTGTACGGCAGAATATCGGCAAGGCTAGATTTGCACAACAGAACGCACGTAGAAGAGCTGTACCGTTCGCTCGTTTCTGGCGCTTCTAAACCGCTTATGAGCGTAACCGACGGTTATCACTATCATACGGTTTCGGCGGACAGTGAAAAAACGCTTGATACCATAGAACAGCTTTTGCGCGAAAACGGCTATCTGATAGAAATTTAAAAATTAAAATATTACAATACCGAAAAAATTTTTAACAGGGGTACCCCTGTTTGCGTTGTATGTACAACGCAAACAAACAACTTTAAAATGATTAAAAACAGAATTTTAACCGCGCTACTTATAATTGCGCTTATACTGTTTATGCTGACGTTCAGCATAGGGCTACCCATTTATTTCCGCCCTTTTTACTATTTGCAGATAAAGACGCTTGGAATGGAAGAAGCTACCGGTTGGTCGTACGACACGATTAAAACGGCTTACGACGAAGTTTTAAACTTTTGCACGCTTGCCGGAACTACGTTCAGCGCGGGCGAGCTTAAATTTTCCGAAGAAGGCGCGGCGCATTTTGCCGACTGCAAGGTGCTGTTCAATTTGAATTTGTCAGTGCTGGTTATTTCAGCGGCAATTCTTATTTGTCTTTTCGTACTGTATAAAGTTAAAATTTTTACGCCTTGCAGACCGCTTAAACACCACGCATATTTCTGGGCGGCGATAGTTGCGGTTGCACTGCCGCTTATTATAGGTTGTTTGGCGGCTATTGACTTTGACAGGGCGTTTGAAATATTCCATGCAATTTTCTTCCCCGGCAAAAGCAACTGGCTTTTCAATCCGAGTAAAGACGAAATAATACGCGTAATGCCCCAACAGTTTTTTATGAACTGCGCAATTTTTATAGGAGTAGGATTGATAGCCTTTGCAGGCAGTCTTATTGTTACGGACGCCGTAATGCTAAGAAAGGAAAGGAAAAAACAACAAGCCGAATAATAGTTTAAAAACTCCGTTCGCGGTTATGCGAACGGAGTTTTTTGTTGGGAGATAAATGCGTTTTTTTGACTTATCTTAGTTGCGCGCGGAATGGCAAGTAAAAGCAAATATAATAGAATTTAAAAAAATTGCAAAAATTACCAACAAAACGCTTTTTTAAAGGATTATATATTGCGAAAAGCAAATTTGCACAAAAGTCGGTGAACTTATGACTTTGGATTACCTAATTAAAAGGCTTTCGAGCGGCGACGAGCGGGCGTTCGAACAAATTTATGCGCAAACGCGGAAGATAGTTTACTATATTGCGCTGTCTATCGTGAACGAACGCGAACTTGCGGAAGACGTTATGCAGAACGTTTATTTAAGCGTACTTAAAAACTCTGGTCAATATCGCGCGGGGACTAACGCCGCTGCGTGGCTGGCCCGTATTACCCGCAACGAAGCGCTGAAGGTGCAACAAAGCCGCGTCCGCGTAAGTTACGTAGACGAGAGAAAAACTCCCGAAGTATTCGGCACGTCGCAGACGGACGATTACAGACTGCTAATAGACCATGCAAGGCGCATTTTAGACGAAGACGAATTTGCGATACTAATGCTGATAACTTCGGCAGGCTATAAGCGGCGCGAGATAGGTGAAATGCTTGATATGCCGGTACCAACTGTTACGTGGAAGTTTAACAGAGCCATTGAAAAAATGCGAAAATCACTGGAAGAAAACGTTTAAAGGAGATTAAAAATGGAACGCAGTGAATTGATTTCGAAACTCAGCAAAGCGGCGAATGAAACTATGCCGGAGATATACGATAAAATTTTAATGGCGGCAAAAGCCGACGGGTTGATAGGCAAGACCACGGGCGCAAAGGCTTTAAGCGAAAACGCGCCTTCTGGAAGCGGCGCTGTCAAGTCGGTTGCGGGAGCGGCGGTTAAAAACCGCGTTATTGCGGTTGTTGCTACGGTGCTTGCGTGTGCAGTTGCCGTTACTGCCGTTGCGGTACCAGTTGCGTTGAGCGCAAAAGGCGGTCTTGACGACGGCAGTCAAATTGAAGCGCCCGAAGGTAACGGTAGTACCGGTGAAACGGGCGGCGGCACGGGAAGTCAAACACCTTCAGATCCCACAACGCCGAACGAACCCCACGTTCACTTTTACGGCGAATGGCTGGTAACAACGCTTGCCACCTGCACGGACGACGGCGAACAGGAGCGCGTCTGCTCTTGCGGGGACAAGGAAACGGAAAAAATCAACAGCACGGGACACAATTTTAACAGCTTTCAGGTTTGTGAAAACTGTTGGTGCTCGTTGGGGTTTGAATATACCGAAGTAGAAGGCGGTTATTCGGTTGCCATAGGCAAGGTTACGGATAAAAATATAGTTATTCCGTCAGAATACAAAGGTCAACCGATAATTGCCGTAAAAAGCAGCGGTTTTGAAAACTGCAAGTTTATTGAAAGCGTTGTTATTCCCGAAGGGGTGAAAAGAATAGACGCATGGGCTTTTAAAAACTGTACTGCACTTAAAACCGTATCAATGCCCGAAAGTTTGGACATAATCGGCGAGTTTGCATTTGACGGATGCTCTAAGATTGAAGACGTCGTTATTCCGAAAAACGTAACTGAGATACAAGCCGGCGCTTTCAGGGCTTGCACTTCGGTTTTTAGAGTGGAAATTCCGGACAGCGTCATAATTTTGGGTAGAGAAGCGTTTTACGGTTGCACTTCGCTTGCTCGCGTTAACGTGGGTAAGAACGTGCGTGAAATCAATGACCAGACGTTTAAGGACTGTATAAATTTGCAGGAAATTCATATATTCGGCACGGAAACGTTAGTTTATCGTTGCGTTGAAAACTGTACTAATTTGACGGTAATAAGATATTTCGGTACGAAGAGCGATTGGAGCAGTATGGTGAATATGGCTATGACCATTGCGGGTTATACAACTACCATGGATTGGTGCTACGGCGCCGGAAACTTCAGTGTTTACTGTGAAGACGGAGAACTTAAAATGGGCGAAACTGTTTAATTTTGGGTAACGTGAACGCGTTAAAAATGGCGGCGGGTGCAAATTTCTGCGTCCGCCGCTTATTTTTGTCGGAATTTGTAATTGAATTCTTTGCCAATGCTTTGCACTCTATTGTATAATAAAGCCCCAAAAATAAGAAAAATAAAAAATTTACAAATTTTACCAACAAAAAGGCGGTTTGAATTGTTGTATATATCGGAAGGCGGTAAACGGACTGCTTACGGCAATTCACAGTTACACTTTCGCATTCAAACCGGGTACGTAAAAAATTAACGTTAATTATTTAAAATTGTCCGGAGATTACGGTGGCGCTGGATTATCAGATGACAAGACTCGCAAACGGCGAAAAGTCTGCTTTTGCGGAGATATACAAAAAAACGCAACGGACCGTGTACTATATTGCGCTGTCGGTTCTAAGGGAGCGTTCGCTTGCCGAAGACGCAATGCAGTCAACATATTTAAACGTACTTAAAAACGCGTATAGATACAGAGCGGGCACGAACGCCGCGGCGTGGATTGCAAAGATTGCCCGTAACGAAGCGATAAATATCAGAAAAAAGCACGGGCGTGAAGTTTCGGTAGACGAACGGGAAAATCCCGCGATGTTCGGAACGGGTCAGCCCGACGATTACGGACTTTTAATAGACCTTGCCAGGCGCATTTTAGACGAAGACGAATTCACGATACTTATGCTTATTACTGCGTCGGGGTACAGACGGCGCGAGATAGCCGAAATTCTTGAAATGCCGATAGCGACGGTTACCTGGAAATTTAACTGCGCAACAAAAAAATTGCGCGAATCACTGGAAGAAAATAGTTAGGAGAAAGATATGAACCTTACCGATTTGATTTCGGAATTGTGCAAGGAAGCGGCACAAAAAACTCCGAACGTGTTCGATAAAGTTATAAAAGCCGCAAAGAGTGAAGGGCTTTTAAAATCGGCAAAGTTGAATTTGACGGAAAGCAGTTCGGCACAGAGAGCTACGGGCAATGCGGAAGGCAATGCTTCGGGAGCGGCGGTGCCGGCAGTAAAAAGATTATAATACGGTGTGTTGCGCGTCGGGTTGGGTAGCGACGGTCGCAACGTTAATAGCGGTGCCGCTTTCGCCCCGAAATGGGTAGTGGAAGTGTAGACGGCGGCGGAAGCGGCACCGCAAATTATTACAAGAGTATAAATGAGCGCGGCTTTAAGCCGCGCTCATTTATATTTGTTTTATAACTTTACCTATATCTTCATTGATACAGATAGACTGTTTTTCTATTTGCGGTGGGCAGAACGCTTCTCCGTAATTGATGCAAGCATATATTGCCTTTTCGTTCTGCATTGCAATTCGCCAGAACGGGTATTTGATAATAACAGGGGTATTGCCGCCTACGCCGAGTTCTAAAAGCAATATGCGCTTATTTTTGTATTTTTCTATAAATTTTTCATACCTTTGGCAAGCGGCGGTCCAACCGCCGTCCTGCACGAACTTATCGTCGCACCGCAAGTTTGTCGTCATAGGCTTTCCGCATACGGGGCAATGCGGTATTAGTGCCGAAGGGATTTTCATATTTTTCTGTTCGTTAACCATTCGGCGTATAAGTTCTTCGTTGTCGTATGTTTTGTCGTGGCAAGGTACGGAACACTGAAACAAGCCGTAATCGCCCTGTGTGTAGAAAAGCCGTTTTTTATCGAAGCCCGACTTTTGAAAACAGTGGTCGACGTTCGTTGTAATTACAAAGTAATCTTTATTTTTTACAAGCCCGTAAAGTTCGTCATATACGGGCTTCGGTGGCTGAACGTAGCGGTTGTAAAAAATGTGCCTTGACCACCATGCCCAGAATTCTTCAAGCGTTTCATACTTATAGAAACCGCCCGAATACATATCGGTAATTCCGTATTTTTCGTGAAAGTCGGCAAAGTATTTGAAGAATCTTTCTCCGCTGTACGTTAATCCTGCGGAAGTTGAAAGCCCTGCGCCGGCGCCGATAATTACGGCGTCCGCGGTATCAAGTGCCGATTTAAGTTTAATTATTTGCTTTGAGAAGTCTTGCGTAGATTTCATAATCGTAATCCTTAAAGACGTTGAAAATAACTTTGATTTTGCTACCGGTTTGCCGTTTGTATTCTGTAACCGCTTGAATTGCAATTTGCGCCGCCCGCTCGTTGGGGAAGTGAAATTCTCCGGTTGAAATACAGCAGAATGCAATACTTTGCAATCCGTTTTTATCTGCAAGAGTAAGGCACGAGCGGTAACAGTTTTCAAGCTGTTTTTCGTGATTTTGCGTTAAACCGCCGCATACTACGGGACCAACGGTGTGTAAAACGTACTTGCACGGCAGGTTGTAAGCCGCTGTAATCTTCGCTTGCCCCGTCGGCTCTTCATGTCCTTGCGCTTTCATAATAGCGGCGCACTCCTGCCGTAGCTGAACGCCCGCATAGGTATGAATGGCGTTGTCGATACAGCCGTGGTTGGGACAAAAACAACCCAGCATTTGCGAGTTGGCGGCGTTCACAATACCGTCGCATTTAAGCGTTGTAATATCGCCTTGCCAAAGGTATATGTCGGGGGTAATGGGGGTAAGGTCGGCAATATCGGTTATGCCTTTAATGCTTAATTCTTCCTGCAAATATTCGTCCTGAAGTTGTAAAAACTCTTTGCTTGGCGTTTTTGGCATGCGAACGTTTACAAGCGCGCGGAAATAACGGTGCTTGTTTTCTTCAGTCAAAGCGGGAACGGGTTCGCGCCGTTCATCGCACAGTATTTGTATCAATTTATCTATTTTCTTCATTAAAATAAACTTGTTTGTTGTTTTATAAAACTTTCTTGCTTTGCTTCGGTTATTTTATCTCCGTTTTGACTGTTGCCAATGAGAAACGGCGAATTGGGATTGTGCAGGAGCATATTCTTTAAAACGAGCTCTTTGTCCATATTTGCATAACAGTATTTACACAAATGACCGCAAGTATCGTATGCGCCTACGTCTTTGCCGAGCAAACAGTTGCAAACTCCGCGCTGGCTTTTTCTCTCGCGAATATATAACTTTTCTCCGATTGCACGTTCAATAACTTCTTTGGTCTGACAGCCGCTTACGTCTATACCGTATTCGGCAAGGTGAGTTCCTTCGCAACAACTCCGTATAGTAATGCCGTTTTCTTTGGCTATTTTTGCTAACCGGCAACCTAGTATCTTTTGTTCTTCAATGCTTGGCGGATAAATGCCGGGGGCGTTTCGTTGAACTTTTTTGTATAAATCTAGAAAACTCAAAACGCAACTGTCGGTATAGCCGTTCAATGCAACCGCTAATTTTTCAAACTCGTGGGCGTGCCTTTCAAGGTCAAATCCGTTACCGTAAAATACGGGGTCGTATCGCCAGCCTATAGCCTTTTTACCTACACGGGACGATATTGTTTTGAACGCTTCGATAATCTTAGATTTGTCGGGCACGTTCGGCTCTATATCTTTGCCGTACGGTGTTATCGTTATAAACCAAAACTGTCTGTAAGCATTCAGTTCGTCCAAGTGTGGAATTAGCGGAATCGGGTTTTTTGTGCAAAACGCAATGCAGTCTACCACGTCTGGCAAAAGGCTGTACTTCGTAACCTGGTTAGGGTAGTAAGGGTTGCGTACGTAGACAAAACCTTCACGAATTCTGTTAAGAAACCACTTTGAGTAGAACGCAGGTATATCCGTTCTCATTCCGGTAGAAATAATCATAATTTTACTCTATAATTTTACTTCTGTTTTGCTGTATGGGTTTCGCGTGCGGCTGTTCGCCGTCGATATAGCCGAGTATTACAAAACAGCGTGCAATATAATTTTCGGGAACGCCCCAATCTTTCAAAAGGGCGTTGCCGTAATTGCTATCGAAAGTTTCTTCGCCGCGGGCAATAATGCAGGAAGATATGCCGAGTTCTGTTGCCTGCAATACCATATTTTCGGCGGCACAAAAAGCGTCGGGAATGCTGTACAAAAAGTTTTTTTGCGCAAAAACAATACATACTGACGGTGCGCCGTAAAAGCCGCTTTTGATATTCGGATTATCGATTATGCTCGGTTGCTCTTTTGAAACGTAATTGCCTTCAAGCCTGCCCCTGTCAAAGCGGGCAAGGTTGAGCTTGCCGACTACTTCCGTAAGCTCCTTGTTATGAATACCCAGTATAATTGTTCCTTGTCTGCCGCCAGCGTTGGGAGCGCATAATCCCGCTTCTATTATCTTTTCCAAATGTTCTTTGGGTATCTGCTCGTCGGTGTATTTGCGGATAGAGCGGCGTTTTTTAATAATATCTATTAGTTCCATAATTATACCCCACGCCAACACTGCGGGTCGGCGTCGTACATATTGTGAGTGTAGCCGTAAGTAACGGAAGGACACCCGCGACAAATATTTTTCAATTCGCATTTACTGCATTTAGTGAATTTATCGTACTGCCTGTATGCGTTCATATTCTCGCCGTTCCAAACGTCGTATAAATTGCTTTCGTTTATATTCCCGACTTTGCTTTCCATTCGTCGGCAAGCGTAAATATCTCCGTTCGGCAAAATAGTTATATGGTTTCTTCCACAGTTGCAACCGTCAGAAATTTTATCGCAATCGGGCAATTTCAGCAAGCCTTTTTCGTATAGGAACAAACTCCACAGATGGTCTTTTAACTGAAACGTAGTTTTTGAGCCTTTATGCTGTTCGTATTTTTCCCAGCATTTTTCTAAAAATTCTCTATATTCAAGGGGTGGAATATGAATGTCCTTGTCGTAGGCTTTCTCCGTGCTTGTAGGGCAATATCTGCCTACGGCGAACACGTCAACGCCGAGTTCGTCCGCAAGGTCAATAAGTGCAGGTATTTCGTGCATATTCGTCTTTGATACCGTACTCATTACGGCGCACCACATACCCGAACGCTTAATTGTTTTGACCGCTTCAAGCGTAGTTTTGAAGGAGCCTTTTTTGCGGAACGTATCGTGAGTTTTTTCAAGACCGTCCAAAGACAGTTGATATTTTACGCAACCGCAGTCTTTCATACTCTTACAAACTTCGTCCGTCAAATGGAACGGATTGCCCATAATGCAAAAGCGCGTTCCGTCCGCCTTGAACAGAGAAAGCAATTCCCAAAAGTTCGGGTGCAGTATAGGATCGCCGCCCGTCAGATATATGTACGGCGTTCTTTCTAAGCGATAGCAAAAGTCTTTGATTTGCGCGTACGTTCTTTTAAGTTCGTCAAGCGGCGTAGTTACAAGGCACGGATGCCCTTCCGAAAAAATATAGCAGTGCTTGCAACGCTGGTCGCAAACGTCGGTAATATGCCATTGTATTGCAAAGTACGGTTTCATAATCCCCCCCGGTTAATTCTAAATATGCCTTCCTCAATCGCTTGCGGAAGGCATACCTTTCGGATTACTTATCCGAAGTTCCGCAAGCAGGTGCGGGGTCTTTTGCTCCGCAAGCGGGAGCAGGGTCTTTTGCACCACAAGCGGGTGCGGGATCTTTCGTACCGCAAGCAGTGCCGAAAATTTCGTTAGCCGTCATTACCGTTACCTCCTCACCAAATTTCAACCGCTTACGATTGATAACTATATTATAGTAAAAAAGCGGGCACTTTACAATATTGTTACTTTTCTATTATCAGGTAATAAAATTACAACTAAGTTTCTTTTTTGAACTATTGACAATATGTTTTGGTTATGATATACTTATCGTGTATTTTAAAAAGGAGTTAACGCTATGCTGACCAGAGAAGAACTACCCGAATGCCCCGTTGCTACCTGCGTGCAACTGATAGGCAACAAGTGGAAGTTGCTTATTTTAAGAAATTTAATCTATAACGAAAATCAACGGTTTACAGATTTTGTAAAGTCCATTCCAGGTATAAGCAAAAAGGTTTTAACGGACGATTTGCGTGCTTTGGAAGAAGACGGCATTATTGAGCGGGAAGCGTTTGCGGAAGTTCCGCCGCGTGTAGTGTATTCTTTATCGCCGCTAGGTAAAACGTTAAAACCCATACTTGACGCTATGCTGGAATGGGGAACGGACTATAAAAACAATCTATAAAACGGAAAAGGCTTTTGGAAATTGTTCAAGAGCCTTTTAATTTTCTATGTGCATTATGCGGCAACGCTTTTTTGCGTTTAAGTAAAAATTAAAAACTTTAATAAAAAAATATGTAACTTTTTTGTTTAAGCGGGCAAATAAAGTTTTATATTTATAATGTAAGCAAAAACGAGAGTGTGATTATGGCAAAGAAGACGCAGGAACAGACGGAAGCCGCCGAAAATCAGACGGCGGAAGAAATTGAAGATATCGGCGAAGTTGAAAAGGAAGAAGCCGTAAAAGAGCCGACCGAACTTGAAAAAGCGCAGGCGCTTGCCGAAGATTACAAGCGCAAGTGGTATTCGGTTTCGGCTGAATACGACAACTACCGCAAGCGCAACGCGGCGGCAGTTTCAAAGGCTTATGCGGACGGCGCGGCGGAAGCGGTGTTAAAGCTGTTGCCCGTTGCGGACAACTTCGGTTACGCGCTCGACGGCGCAACCGACGAAAAGACAAAAGCTGGTATAGACAAGGTTATTAAAAGTTTTAATACCGTGCTTTTGTCGCTCGGGGTTGAAGAAATAGTAATAGAACCCAACGCAGTGTTCGACGAAAGCGTTATGGAAGCCGTTTTGAACTTCCCCTGCGGAGAAAAAGAGTTGCCCAACACTGTAAAACAGGTGCTTAAAAAGGGCTATAAGTCGAAGGACGGAAAGGTTATACGTTACGCGCAGGTAGCCGTAACCGTTTAAAAATAAAAACTTAACATAAACTTATATATATTTAAGGAGATTTAAAAAATGGGTAAGGTAATAGGAATAGATTTAGGAACAACAAACTCTTGCGTTGCCGTTATGGAAGGCGGCGAACCCGTAGTTATAGCAAACAGCGAAGGCAACAGAACTACGCCTTCGGTGGTTTCTTTTAAAGCTGACGGAAGCAGAATAGTAGGACAGGCGGCAAAACGTTTGGCAGTTGCATCCCCCGACAAAACGGTTATATCTATTAAACGTCATATGGGCGAAGCGTACAAAGTAAATATAGAAAAGGGCTATTCGCCGCAGGAAATTTCGGCGATGGTGCTTTCAAAGCTCAAAGCCGATGCTGAAAGCTATCTCGGCGGCAAGGTAACCGACGCGGTTATCACCTGCCCCGCATACTTCAACGACAG
>CAZQFP010000005.1:0-42032 GCA_964592605.1 uncultured Clostridia bacterium
AAAATGACGGTGCAATCAATGGAAAATATACCGTTTTACCCATTAAGGGACAAAGTAGTATAAATTGTACCATAACTAGGAGTAACTATGCCGAGAAGAAAAGACTGTATAATAAACGATTCGATTACGGACGCGCTTTTTATATTATTGAACAAAAAACATATAAACGATATTTCGATTACCGAGTTGATACAAAAGGCTGGCGTCAGCAGAAATTCGTTTTATCGGAATTTTGAAACATTAGAAGATATTGCCTATAAGTACTTTATGAATGTAGCCAATATGTGGTGGGAAAACAGAGTTGTAAAAGAACATATCCAAGACACAAACATTATAGGAAAATCTTTATTCGAGCATTTTTATACGATAAGAGAAAGAATTATTTTAACCTATGAAAAAGGGCTATCCTCTGCATTTATCAGGCATATTTTTGATTGTGCTTTCGCCGGAAGAAACCCGACAGACAAAAAACAAAGTTATTCTGTTGCAAGAGTATCGGGACTTATTTGCGGTATAATGGACGAATGGGTAAAAGGAAAAATGACAGATAGTCCCGAATACGTTGCCGCTTTCTTAAATCCCCAAAATGCTTATATTCCTTAATTATGAAACTGAGTTATTAAATTTGTGTCCGCTTGTGCTTACAGCCTTGAAAGGTGTTCAAACACATTCGCGCATAGTCAACCAAGAAAAAACCGCCGAAAGGCGGTTTTTTTCTGTAAAACTTTTAACGTAATACATAAACCGTAATCGCACACACGTTAAACGCAAAAAAATGGGCAATAAAGTTTAAAACACTAACTGCGGATTTTGCGGTTATTACTTATTTACCGAAAATTACGGTAAATTAAGCCTATATAATTAAAATTCAACTAAAAATTAAGCAAATTCAACTTACCGTTGAGTAAAAAAACATTCTAACCTTGCAAAAATGTGATATAATTTTATTGAAAATTTGCGACGACGAAAGTATTTTCGTTTTAATCGCAATTCGGAGTGAACAATGGAAGATTACGGAAGAGTAATTTCACAAATGAGAAAGGCGATGGGGATGACCCAAAACGAACTTGGTAAGGAGTTGAACGTTACGTTTCAGGCGGTTAGTAAGTGGGAGAACGGACTTTCGCTTCCCGATTTGAACACCATAAGCGAAATGTGCAAAATTTTCGGCATAACCGTTGACGAGTTTACGCGTTTGGCTTCTTTGACCGACGAAGAAATCAGCGCCGCAATAAAAAATAAAGAAACGCACGAAGCGGAACAGCTTAAAACGGAAAGCGCGGAAAAGCCCGTTGCGGAAGTTCTGCCGGAAACTGCGGCAACTTCCACGGTAGCGCCTGCAAGTGTGGAAGCGGAAGACAATTTGGAACAAAATACTCAAGTTATAAATAAACCTGTTGTTGCACCGCAGACTACGGCTAAAAAACCGCACAGACTTCACGTAGGTTTTCTTATCGGTTTAATTTGCGCGCTTGTTGCGGGCTTGGGCATATTTATTACGTTAAATTGCCTTTTGGGCTGGACGCCCAGTTTATTGATGCTGTTTATATTTCTCGGCGCGTATTTCGTGTTTTCGTTCATTGCACTTATCGGGCACGATACCATTGTGTGGGATTTCTTTTTAGGCTGTATATTCAAGTCGGTGCACGTGCCGGGAGTAATATTTACGCTTGATCTGGACGGCATTTTCTTCCTTATAGTATACAAGTTTATAATTGCTCCGTTAGCTACCGTATTTATATGGCTCGGTTGTGTAATCGGCGGATTTGTTCTTTCACTGATTATGGCGGGATTTGTGTTTCCTTTCAAAATTCCCAGACATTTCAAAGAAACGTTTATCGGTTTAGACTAATTCAAAAATTTTTTAGCCGCGGCATTGCCGCGGTTTTTTCTTTATTTGTTTGCGCTTTAATTGACTAATTTGCGCCGGTATAATATAATTGTCTAAAATACGGAGAATAATATGAGCAGAGCAGACGACATTTTTATTTCCAATATGCAGGACATTTTAAAAAACGGTACATGGGACACCAACCTTGAAGTGCGCCCCAAGTGGAGCGACGGCACGCCCGCGCACACCGTAAAGAAATTCGGAATTGTTAACCGCTATAACTT
The DNA here is from genome assembly GCA_964592605.1 of uncultured Clostridia bacterium. Taxonomy (GTDB): domain Bacteria; phylum Bacillota; class Clostridia; order Christensenellales; family Borkfalkiaceae; genus Coproplasma. The sequence continues at coordinate 2,116 of CAZQFP010000005.1, forward strand.
GCAGGAAGAATTCCCAATTCTCACAATCCGCAGAACGGCGTTCAAATCTTGCATAGACGAACTTTTATGGATCTGGCAGAAAAAGAGCAACAACATTCACGACCTTAAATCGCACATATGGGATCAGTGGGCGGACGAAAGCGGTAGTATTGGCAAAGCCTACGGCTACCAGCTCGGCGTTAAACACAAGTACAAGGAAGGCGAATTCGACCAGGTTGACAGGGTGCTTTACGATTTGAAGCACAATCCCGCAAGCCGCAGAATAATGACTAATATATACACGTTTGCCGACCTGCACGAAATGAATTTGTACCCTTGCGCGTACTCTATGACTTTCAACGTTTCGGGCGATACTTTAAACGGTATTTTGAACCAGCGCTCCAACGATATGCTTACGGCAAACAACTGGAACGTGGTGCAGTACGCCGTGTTGCTTATAATGTTTGCGCAGGTTTCGGGCTTGAAGGCGGGCGAGCTTGTTCACGTTATTGCAGACGCGCACATTTACGACAGGCACGTACCCATAGTTGAAGAAATTTTAACTATGCCGCGCCTTGCCGCACCCAAGATAGAAGTAGATAAAAGCATAAAGAATTTTTACGACTTTACGGTGGACAGTTTCCGCCTTGTGGACTACAAATTTAACGATAAAAAGTACTCTATTCCGGTTGCGGAATAAAGTTAAACGGGGCATATTATGAGAGCAATTTTACATGCGGACAAAAACTGGGGAATAGGCAAAAGTAACGGACTTATGTTTAAAATTCCCGCAGATATGAAATTTTTTAAGCAAACCACAACGGGCAACGTAGTGGTTATGGGCAGTAATACGCTTAAATCTTTTCCTGGCGGTAGCCCCTTGAAAGACAGAATAAATATCGTGCTGTATCCGGGTGGCGAAAAGCGGGAAGACTGTACCGTAGTAGGCTCGCTTGACGAGCTGTTTGCCGAAATAAAAAAATACGACACCGAAAAGGTTTTCGTAATAGGCGGCGCAATGATGTACAAAACGCTTTTGCCCTATTGCAGTGAAGTGCTTGTAACCAAAGTCGACGCCGTAGGCGACGCCGACGCGTTCTTTGAAAACCTGGACGAAAATAAAAATTTCGAGCTTGTTTACGAGAGCGAACCGCAGGAAACAAACGGCTATTTTGTAAAGTTCACAACCTATAGAAATAAGCACGTTTTGCAATATTAAAAAACGTTTACCCCCTATATATGCGGCAAATAACGCATTTTTGAGTAAAGTATGAGCAAAAAATCGAGCATAATTATTTTAATAATCAACTGTCTGCTGTGCACCGGCATTGCGCTGTGCACGGTTTTTTGTATGGGCGGTTGGGGCACGGTCGTAAAAGTCGTATGCTACGGTATAGCGGGCGTGGGGTTTGTGTTCGGGCTTGTAACGTTTTTCATAAAAAAATTTCCGCTTTTTAAAACGACTTTTCTACTCGTCATATGCGCGGCGGTTATAGTCGCCTGCATTTCGCTTGTAAGCGTTGTCGGCGGACTGAATAATTACGAAGACGACCAGCAGAAAATAGACGCGCTGGTAAATCTTATACGCGGCACGGGCGGCTGGGGAATGGTAGTATACTTTTTAATTCAGGTATTGCAAGTCGTCGTTTTGCCGTTGCCTGCGCTTGTGTGTTACTGGCCGGGTACTATAATATGGGGTCCGCTCGTTGCAACGGCAATAGCTTCGGCGGGCGTTTTGGTAGGCTCGGTAATATGCTATGTTATCGGCAAGTTTTTCGGTTACCGCGCTGTGGTTTGGGTTGCTGGTAAAGAAACGACTGAAAAATACACAAAATACCTTGCAAAGCGCGGCAAAGTGCTGTTTGTAATGATGCAGATTTTGCCCTTTTTCCCCGACGACATACTCTGTATGATAGTGGGATTAACAGGAATGAACTTCTGGTTCTTCCTTGCAACCATGGTAATTGTGCGCCCTGCGATTGTCGCGGTGTACTGTTTCCTTGGCGACGGCAATTTAATTCCGTTCGACCAGCCGTGGGGCATTGCGGTCTGGGTAATAATTTTTGCGGTATGCATAGTTTTAGCCGTTCTTTCGTTCAAATATCAGGACAGATTTGAAAAATGGCTGATTGAAAAGTTCGGCAAGCGTAAAAAGGCGAAAAACGCTGTGGGAGAAGCCGCGGACGAATTGCCGCAAACTGCCGAAAGCGTTGAAGAAACTTCAGCGGAAGAAGTTAATGCATCATGCGAAACTTCCCAAGACGTACACGGTAGTGGTCCGCCCGACGAAGACGGGCAAAAAGAACTTTCTGACGGAAAGGAAGAAAACGAAAAATAAAGTATATGAAACCTTGCTTTGCGGGGCGTGAAACTTCACGCTCCGCATTTTTTTATTCATAAAATATAGTAATTGAATTTTACACGGAGAAACACTTTGGATTGGCTTTTTAATTTTACGGGCTGGCAACTCGCGCTTATGGCAACGGCTTTTACCTGGGCAATGACGGCGGCGGGCGCGCTACTCGTATTCATATATAAAAACGTAAGCGAAAAGGCGTTTTCGTTTATGATGAGTTCTGCGGCGGGAATAATGCTCGCTTCAACGTTTTTTTCACTCTTAATGCCCGCGCTGGAAACGGCAACGGAATATTCGTATTTAATACTCACCGCGGGATTTGTTCTCGGCGGTGCGCTGATAATTGTAACCGATATAGTTATAGGCAAATTAAATCTCTTTTCGGGCAGTGCAAAAAAGAAGAGCTGCGCCGTAATGTGTATAGCGGTTACCATGCACAACATTCCCGAAGGCCTTGCCGTGGGCGTTGCGTTCGGCGCAATGGCTTCGGGGCAGACGGCAGGCGCGATTGCGGCTGTTATGCTTGCCGTGGGTATAGGCATACAGAATTTCCCCGAAGGAATGTGCGTGGCTTTTCCGCTACGCGCAAACGGACTGGGAAGGTTTAAATCGTTTTTTATAGGTCAGCTTTCGGGGCTGGTTGAAATAGTTGCGGGAGTAATCGGCGCTCTTGCAGTTTCGGTCGTGCAGGGAATTTTGCCCTGGGCGCTTTCTTTTTCCGCGGGCGCAATGCTCGCCGTTGTATGTTCCGAACTGATACCCGAAAGTTTTTCACAAGGCAAAGTAAAAGCCACAATCGGCGTAATTTTCGGCTTTGCCTTAATGATGATTTTAGACATAGCTTTCGGTTAAGAAATATTTTGCACGGCGGTTTGTATGTATACGCGGTTTTTCGTTCTTAGTTGTACGTCATTCTGAGCGAAGCGAAGAATCCCATCGTTTAAGGCGCGCTTTTAATACTGTGTTTTATTTGAATAATTACTAAATTTTTCCGCAACATAGTCGTATGGAAAAAAGCAGTTTGAAAAAGACGGCAATCGTTGTGGGCGGAAGCTCGGGTATTGGCAACGAAACGTGTCTGCGGCTTACAAACCGCGGCTGGAACGTTGTAAACATTTCGCGCACGCCGTGTAAGAACTTAAAGGTTACTAATATCGCCGCAGACGCCGCGGCTGGTTGTGCGCTTTCCGACGCAATAAAATCCGTTGCAAAGGATTGCGAAATTTCCGCGCTTATATACAGTGCAGGTTTTTCTATGGCTGCGCCGATAGAATACGCTAAGGAAAGCGATTACCGCTATCTTTTCGACGTCAACTTTTTCGGCGCGTTGCAGTGTATGCAGGCGGTAATACCCTATATGAAGCAAAAGGGCGGCAGAATAATTCTCGTCGGCTCTATAGGCGGCGATTTGCCGATTTGCTTCGACAGCTTTTATTCGGCTTCTAAAGCCGCGCTGGAAATGCTTTGCCGCTCGGCGTATTCCGAACTTAAACCGTACAATATTAAGGTTACCGCGCTTTTGCCGGGCGGAACTTCCACAAACTTCACTTTTAAAAGAAAAGTTTATTCCGACGAAGAAAACAAGGCGTACGCAAGTAGCGTTAACCGCGCGGTTGCCGCGCTCGCCAATATGGAGCAGAGCGGAATGTCGCCTGCCGCCGTCGCGGAAATTATTTACGGCTTACTCGTTGCGGACAAGCCGCCCGTAGTTAAAATTTGCGGCGCAAAAAATTACGTTTACAGGTTGTTTTCGCGCGTTATGCCCGAAAAGTTTACTCTTAAAATCAACGACAGGATGTACAACCAGTGAAAAGGGATTTCGATTTATCGCGCCGCGACGAAAGGGAAAGTTTTATAAAACCGTCAAAGGAAACGGGGGTTAAAAATGACAGGCAAATCAAGTGAAAATCATAACGTCAATTATCTCAACTACGTAAAAACGCAGGATCCGCCTACAAAGCACTTTAAAAACTGTTTGTCGGCGTTCGGTGTGGGCGGTCTTATCTGCTGTATCGGTCAGTTTATAAGATATATGCTTGAATTTGCCGGTCTTTCGGGGGACGAGCTTGCAGGTTCAACTTCAATAATACTCATTTTTTTGGGCTGTCTTTTAACGGGGCTAGGAGTGTACGACAGAATAGGCAGATACGCCGGCGCAGGCTCTATCGTGCCTATTACGGGATTTGCAAACAGCGTAACTTCGCCTGCGGTTGAGTTCAAAACCGAAGGCTGGATATACGGAATGGCGGCAAAAATGTTTACGGTTGCCGGCGCAATAATCGTTTTCGGCGTATTTTCGGGCGTAGTCGTAGGACTTATTTATTTGTTTATTTAACGGAAAGTTTATGGAAAAATTACAAAAAGTTTTAAAAAAGGGCAATACGGTGTTCTTTGAAAACGCGCCCAAAATAACTTCTTTTGCCGCAGTGTGCGGCAGTAAGGAGAGCGAAGGCGTGCTCGGTACGTTTGCCGACGTTACGATTGAAGACGATATGTACGGCGAAAGCACGTTTGAAAAAGCCGAATGTAAAATGCTTTCAACGGCAATTTCGCTTGCCATAGAAAAGGGCGGTCTAACCGAAAAAGATATCGACGTTATGCTTTCGGGCGATCTTTTAAACCAGATAATTTCTGCGAGCTTTGCCGCCCGTGATTATAATTTCCCGTTTCTCGGCGTTTACTCGGCTTGTTCCACTATGAGCGAAAGTATTTTACTTGCGGCAATGATGGTTAACGCCGGCTACTTAGAGCGTGCCGTCGCCGCCACGGGTTCGCATTTTGCTTCGGCTGAAAGGCAGTACCGTTACCCGTTGGAGCTAGGCTGTACGCGTCCGCCGCAGGCGCAGTGGACGGTAACCGGCGCTGGCGGTTGCGTCATTGAAAGCGCGGCACTCGCCGCAAAGAAAAGTAGCGTTAAAATAGTTAACGGAACAATGGGCAGGGTTTGCGATTTCGGGGTTACCGACGTAAACAATATGGGCGCGGCAATGGCGCCTGCCGCGGCGGATACCATAATGCGGCACTTTAAAGATACGAACACCACCGCTGAAGATTACGATTTGATTTTAACCGGAGATTTAGGTGCGCTCGGCAGTAGAATTGTAAAGGATTTAACGTGGGAAAAGGGCTTTGATATTTCAAAAAAACACGTGGATTGCGGCGAAATGGTCTATAAGGTTATAGAAAGTGAGTTTCAGGGGGGAAGCGGCGCTGGTTGCTCGGCAACGGTTTTGAATTCTTACGTGCTTACGAAAATGAATGCGGGAATGTTTAAAAGGGTGCTTTTTGCGGCAACTGGCGCACTGCTTTCCACGGTTTCGTCGGGGCAGGGCGAAAGTATTCCCTGCATCAGCCATGCGGTGCAGTTGGAGGTTTAAATGGATTTCAGTGCGGAATTTCTTGAAATATTTTTGCAATATTTAAAGGCGTTTGCCGTCGGCGGCGGTATATGCTTGATTGCGCAGATTATAATAAATTTTACCGATTTAACTGCGGGTAAAATTTTAGTGTACTTTATGCTTGCAGGGGTAGCTCTTACCGCTATAGGCGTTTATCAACCGCTTGTTGAATTTGCCGGCGCGGGTGCAACCGTTCCCATTTCGGGCTTCGGGTATCTGTTGGCGCAGGGGGCTATGAAAGGAGCTGAAAAGGGCTTTTTCTCTGCAATAACGGGTTCGCTGGCGGCGGCGAGCGCGGGCGTTACCGCGGCTGTCGTGTTCGCGTTTATTATGGCTTTAATTTTCAAATCCAGAATGAAAAGAAACTGAAAAATCTTTTTTAAACCGTCGTGCGGTAGCTGTCCACACGACGGTTTTTTTAAGCCGAATAACGTATAATGCGCAATATATTTAACCGATAGCTTTTAAAGGTTAAAATATGATAAATATTGGCGCTATTTTCAGTACTTTACTTGCAATTTAAACGCTAACGTTATATAATAGATAAAATAAGTTTATTATCGGAAAGTGTAGTCTTTTTTGGGGAGACGAAAGGGTAGATGGAAGGTATTACAAACGATAAAAAAAGTCTTAAAATCGCCATGCTCGGGCATAAGTACGTGCCGTCGCGCGAAGGTGGTGTAGAAATAGTTGTTGAAAACCTTGCAAGTGAAATGGTTAAAGCGGGTAACGCCGTTACGCTGTTTAACAGAAAGAGAAAGGAATATAAAAATATTTCCGAATACAACGGCTGTAAACTCGAAAGCGTATTTACCGTAAACAAAAAATCATTGGACGCGGTTATTTACGCTTATTATGCAACGCGCAAGGTCAAAAAAGAAGCTAAAAAAGGCAATTTTGACGTGCTTCATTTCCATGCGGAAGGCGCGTGCCTGTTTTTAAAAAAATTCCGCTCTAAAAAACGCAACTACAAAGTTATTGTAACAATTCACGGACTTGACTGGCAACGCGCAAAGTGGGGCGGACTTGCCGCTCGGATTATAAGAAAATCAGAAAGGAATGCGGTAAAGTACGCCGACGAAATTATAGTACTTTCGGAACATCTGCGCGATTATTTCAAACAGGAGTACGGCAGAGATACCGTGTTTATACCTAACGGGGTTTCGTCCGTTTCGTTGCGCACGGCTGATTTAATTACTTCAAAATGGGGACTTAAAGAAAATTCCTACGTGCTTTTTCTTGCCCGCATAGTTCCCGAAAAGGGCGTTCATTATCTGTTGGAAGCGTGGCAGAACTTAACGAAAGAAATTGACGCCGACGTTAAACTTGTAATTGCAGGCGGTTCTTCGCATTCGGACGAGTACTATCAAAAAATAGTTTCGGCGGCGCAAGACCAAAAGTCGGTAATTTGCACCGGATTTGTTGAAGGACAGGCTTTGGAAGAGCTTTATTCTAACGCGCTGTTGTACGTTCTGCCCAGCGATATCGAAGGTATGCCCATGAGTTTGCTCGAAGCCGTAAGTTACGGCAATAAGTGCCTTGTAAGCGACATTCCGGAAAACGTTGCGGTAATAGGCGAAAACGGGTTAACCTTCAAAAAGGGCGACGTTGCCGATTTAACTCAAAAATTAAAAGATGCGTTGCAGTCGGGCGGCGTAGACCGTAAACAAAACGTCAGCTTGCCTACGTGGGAAGAAGTTGCCGAAAAAACGTTGAATTTGTACAGGGGTAAAAAATGAAAGTCTTGCTTGTAAATAAGTTTCATTATATGAAAGGCGGCTCGGAAAAATATTATTTTACCCTTGCCCAAGCATTTGAAAAAGAAGGACACGAAGTTGTGTTTTTCTCTATGCAGGACGGCAAAAATTTGCCTTGCAAGCAGGAAAAATACTTCGTTTCAAATTCTTCTGTCGGCGGCGGAATAAAGTCGAAAATCAATATGGTTTTGCATATGGCTTATTCCAAGGAAGCGTACAAGAAGATGAAGTGCCTTCTCGAAGCCGAAAAACCCGAGCTTGTAATTTTGAATTTGGTGCATAAACAGCTTACGCTTTCGGTAATAGACGCAATAAAAGATTATAACCCTGAGTTGCCTGTATTCTGGACCATGCACGATTTAATAACCGTATGTCCTTCGTATACAATGCTGAACGGCAACGGTGAAATTTGCGAAGAATGTATCGGCGGCAATTTTTCAAAGTGCAAAAAGCACAAATGTATTCGCGGTTCGCGCCTTATGAGCGCGCTTTCCTTTCACGAAGCAAAATATATTAAAAAGCACGGCTTATATAACAAGGTAGACTTGTATATCTGCCCTTCGGAATTTTATAAAAACAAACTGGAACTTGCTCGTTTTACCACTTCGCCGATAGTATGTCTCCGCAATCCGTTGCCGATAGATACCGAGTACGAAGTAAACGCACATGACGGCGGCTATATTCTTTATCTGGGCAGACTTTCCAAGGAAAAGGGAGTTAAAACTCTTATCGACGCCGTTAGCAGTCTCAATACAAAACTTGTCGTGCTGGGAACGGGACCCGAAGAAGAGTATTTGAAAGATTACGTAAGCAAAAGCAATATAGCAAACGTTGAATTTAAGGGATTTGTTCAGGGAGAAGAACTTAAAAATTATATTCGCGGTTGCAGGTGCGTGGTGTTGCCTTCAGAGTGGTACGAAAACGGACCTTACAGCGCAATGGAAGCTATGGCTTTGGGTAAGCCGCTGATAGTTACCGATAAGGGCGGTCTGCCCGAACTTGTAAAAGAGAATATTAACGGCTACGTATATTCGCAAAAAGCGGAACTTTCAAAAAAGATTGAAAAACTTGTTGCGCTTTCACCCGAAGAATACGAAAAACTTTGCTTATCGTCAATGCAGACGGCTAAATCTTTGTTCAATCCGTCGGCATACGTTGAAAAGTTAACGCAAATGAAAGGAAGTTTAAAAAATTTATGAAAAAACTCAACGGAACTGTAATAGTAACATACCGCTGTAACGCACGTTGCACTATGTGCAACAGATATAAAGCGCCGTCGCGCCCCGACGAAGAAATTTCTTTGGAAACTATTAAAAAGTTGCCGCCCATGTATTTTACAAACATTACGGGCGGCGAGCCGTTCATAAGAACGGATTTGAAAGAAGTTGTAAGGGAGCTTTATAAAAAGAGCGAAAGAATAGTAATTTCCACAAACGGCTTTTTCACAGACCGCATTGTCGACTTGTGTAAAGAATTTCCGCAGGTGGGCATAAGAATTTCAATAGAAGGGCTTGAACAGACCAACAACGAAATCCGCGGACTTGACGACGGCTTCAACCGCGGCTATACCACGCTTAAAAAGCTCGTGGAAATGGGTATGAAGGACGTCGGCTTCGGTATGACGGTGCAGGACAAAAACGCCGACGACCTTGTTCCGCTTTACAAAATTTCCGAAGAAATGAATATGGAGTTTGCAACGGCTTCACTTCATAACAGCTTCTATTTTGTAGAAGCGAAAAACATTATTCATGACAGATTGAAGGTCGCGCAGAACTTTGAAGACCTTATAAACGAGCTGTTAAAGTCCAACAGTCCCAAAAAATGGTTCAGGGCGTACTTCAACCACGGTCTCATAAATTACATTTTCGGGCAGAAAAGACTTTTGCCCTGCGATATGAGCTTCGATACTTTCTTTATAGACCCTTACGGCGACGTAATGCCCTGCAACGGAACTAAAGACAAGGAAGTTATGGGCAACCTTAACAGCCAAACGTGGGACGAGCTTTGGAACAGCGAACAGGCGGAAAAAGTGCGCAAAAAGGTGCGCTGTTGCGACAGGGAGTGCTGGATGATAGGTTCGGTTTCCCCCGCAATGCACAAGTATATTTTAAAGCCGCTCGGCTGGGTAATCAAACACAAGTTTTTGCACCTTGGCAAAAAGAAGAAGTACAGCATGTACGAAAATAAAATCGTGCGCGACTTCCGCGACGGCAAGGTAACGAAGGAAGAACTTGATAAATGCTCAACCTGCGATATGTGCGCAGTTGTAAACAACGGACTTTCAGAAGCGTCCCAACAGCAGCTTAAAGATAAGAGCGGCGAAGAAATTGTAAACGAAGATATCAAAAATCAGTTGAATAAAGAATAAATAAAAGTCGGTTGCGGTTGTTTTAAACCGTATTTAAGAGTTTTATATGTTTATTTACGAACTTATCGGCGTCCTTGTATGCTTACCGCTGTTTGCGTCGCGCGATAAAAAAACAAAACTCAAAATAAAAAAACACATCCTGAGCGTTCAGGATGTTTGTGTTATAGTTTTGGTTTTGGTGTTGTTCTTCGTTTCGTCTTTCAGATACGGTATAGGAACGGACTACAACATTTACGTAGATAAGTTTGAAAAATTCGAATTCAGTTCTTCGGAATGGCTTAACGTAGCTCTCGTATGGGTTATTAAATCTCTTGGCGGCGGTTTTCACCTGTTTTTAGTATTAACCGAAGTGCTTGTGTTTTCACTTTTAGGCTATACGATTATCAAATTCGTGCCCGACGAAAACAAGTTGTGGAGCCTTATAATCTTCGTGCTCTTCAATATGTTCGGCGCAAGTTTAAACTATATTCGTCAGTTTCCGGCTATTGTGCTTTCTTTGATGAGTATGTATTGGCTAAGCCGCGCAAACAGAAAGAACAAAAAATATTTCTTGTATTCGCTTATATATCTTGCGTTGGCGGTAGGCTTTCACACAAGCTGTCTTTTTGTTGTTCCGTTCTGTTTAATTGCAAAAATAGGCGTTATAAACCGTAAATCGGTGCTTGCAATAACGGTTATATTCACCTTGCTGTGGTTTATTAACCCTATAGAGTATATCAATAAAATTACGCTTTGGATTATGAACAATTTAACGGGCAGATGGGCTTCGGGCACTATAGATACGGCCGACAGCTCGTGGGCGGCAAGGTTGTATAATTCCGGTGCGGCGCGTATTGACAGATTGCTGTATTTTCCGTTTATGATCATTATGACGCAAATGTTGCGCGACGAAAAATATCAGCTTTCGCTCGTAAATAAGTTCATAATAAAATTATTTTATATTTACAATCTGCTTATAGCCTTGAACGTCGGCTCTGAAATGATTGACAGAGTGCTGTTGTACGTTTCTATTGTGCAGATTTTTGCAATTCCCGCAATGTTTTCTTACGTTAAATACAGGTACGGAGAAGTGTGGTCGTTCCTGTTTAAGTGTTGCATTTTGGCAATAGGCGTTTTTGTGCTTTTGCGCGAATTGAATGCAAACGTTCACGAAATAGTGCCGTACGTATCAATTTTCGGAAATTTATGGTGATGTTATGACGGTTAGTTTGTATGCTGTAACGCATAAGGAAGTTGAAAATTTGCCGCAGGACAGAATTGTTATAGGCGTGGGCGGCAACCGTAATTTAAGTTGCGCAAAAGTTTACGATAATTCGGGGAGTAACATTGCCGAAAAAAACGCAAATTATTGCGAGCTTACCGCGCTGTACTGGATTTGGAAAAACGATAATTCTGATTTCGTCAGTCTGGAACATTACAGAAGATTTTTCAGTTGCGGCAATATTTTCAGGGCAAAACCTTTAAGCAAAGAAAAAATTGCAAAAAAATTACTTTCGTGCGATATTATTTTACCCAAAAAAACAAACTTGAAAAAGCCGCGTAAAATTTATAAAAATACCACGGTTTACAAGCGGTACAAAACCGGGCACGTTATCGGTGATTTGGATGAATGCATTAAAGTTATAAATGAAAAATTTCCCGAATACGCGGAAGATTTAAACGCAGTTCTTTCAGACAGTAAAATATTTTTACTGAATATGTTCGTGGCTAAAAAGCAGCTTGCGGACAGTTACTGCGAATGGCTTTTCAATATTTTGTTCGAAGTTGAAAAGAGTATCGATTTGACTGGAAGAGACGACTATCAGCGCAGAGCTTTCGGGTTTTTATCGGAACGGCTTTTTAACGTGTGGGTAAGGCACAACAATTTAAAAGTTTGCTATTTGCCTGTAAGAGATATAAACGAAAAGCCGTTGAAAAGAAAAATTAAGTCGGCGCTTAAAAATCTGAGCGGTAAAAAATAATGGCGAATGAAAAAATAAGCATAATAGTTCCCGTTCACAACTGCCAAAACACGTTGAATAATTGCGTTGAAAGTATCGTCGGGCAAAGTTATGCAAATCTGCAAATAATACTTGTAAATAACGGCTCAACCGATAATTCTTTGGCTATGTGCGAAGAGTGGCGGTTGAAGGACGATAGAATTACCGTTATAAATCTTGACTGTTCTGGCGTTTCTAAAGCGCGCAACGCAGGACTTGAAGCAATTACGGGTGAATATTTTGCTTTTGTAGACGCGGACGACTACGTAGATACTTCTACGTATGAAAAACTGTATACGGAAGCGGCGAAAAGCAATGCCGATATCGTGTTTTGCAGAATAAACGAAGTTAAAAACGGTCAAACAAGGCGCAAACAAGAAAAAAACCTTGAAGAATTCGTTAAAGCTAAAAAATTCGAGTATTTCTTTTTATCGGGCGCGGAATACGTTGACAGAGCGGTTTGGCGTTCGTTGTACAGGGCGTCAGCATTAAAAAGCGTAAGGTTTGACGAAAGGCTGTCGTTGCACGAAGATTTCGTTTTCTGTATGCAGTGTTTAAAGACGACGCAAAACGTTGCAATGGTAGACGAATATCTTTACAACTATTCCGCAAGCGAAAATTTCAATAAGAAGTACGTTGATACAAAGTACGTTGAAAACAATAAAATCGCATTGCAGTATTCTATTGATTTTCTTGAATATTTACAAAAACAAGATTGGGCGGATGCGATTTATTTTTTGTGGTTAATTCATACCGTCGTAAATTTACTGAGATACAACAAAGACGGTAAAAAATGCGTAAAACGGTTATTTAACGACGAATTCTGGGTCAACGCGTTAAGCAAAAACAATTATAAAGCGTACGTTGCAGTGTTCAAAGATAAAAAAGCTAAAATAAAATATTTTTTAATTAAACGTAAAATGTTTTTCTTATACAAAAAACTGTTGCCGTCAAAATAAAAAATTAAGGTGTAACGTTGGACAAAAAACGCGGTATAAAAAACGTTGCCGTATCGATTATTTTCAAAATAGCGATACTCGTTGTTTCGATACTGGTAAAAAGATATTTAATTCAATATGCGGGCGATAAGGTTAACGGCTTAAACGCGCTGTATTTAAGCATAATCGGTTTTTTATCGGTTGCCGAACTCGGCGTGGGTAGCGCCATAACCTTTTGCATGTACAAGCCCATAGTAAACGGCGAAAACGACAAGGTTTCGGCGCTGTATCATCTGTTTACTAAGTTGTACCTTATAATCGGCGCAATAATTGCCGCGGCAGGGCTTATTATAATGCCGCTTTTGCCGTATTTTATAGCCGATTACCAGACTTTGGACGTAAACGTATACCTTACGTTCGGACTGATGCTGATTTCGGTTGTAATAACCTATCTTTTCAGCTCAAAAATTTCGCTTATAAACGCCTATAAAAATAACTACGTTACAACAACAATAAATTCTTTCGGGCAGTTGTTGCAATACGGGTTGCAGATAGTAGTTTTAATTTTTACGCAATCGTTTATCTGGTATCTTGTTTGCAGAATTATAGCCGCGGCGGTGCAGTGGGTTATCACTGAAATCGTTTCGCGCAAAAAATACAAAGAAATTATAATAAACAAACAAAAAGTAGACATTGAAACGCGCAAGGAAGTTACCAAAAACGTAAAGGCAATGTTTATGCACAAAATCGGCTCGGTTTTGGTAAACACTGCCGACAGCATAATAATTTCGGCGTTTATTGGCTCGGTTATTTTAGGACATTACTCAAACTACATTGCAATTATGTCTGCAATGACGGGCGTAATTACTCTGTTTTTCTCGCCGCTTACTTCGGTTATAGGGCATATGTGTGCCGAAGAAAACAAGGAAAAAATTATTAAATACAATAACTTTTTCCATGCGTTCAACTTCATTATTGGCACGGTGTTTTTTCTCGGCTATTTCGGTATAATCGATAACGTCATAACAATCTTTTTCGGCGGGGGGCGCGAACTGCTTAAATCGGTTTCGTTCGTCATAACGCTCAACTATTTCATTCAGTTTATGCGGCAGTCAACGCTACTTTTCCGCGACGCTACGGGCACGTTCTATTATGACCGTTGGAAGCCGCTTTTCGAAGGTTTGCTAAATATAGGGCTTTCGATAGCGTTTATATATCTTTTCAAATTTGCTTTCGGCGAAGATTTTGCAATAGTGGGCGTAATAGTATCAACTATAATTACGAATATGTTTATATGCCATATCGTAGAGCCGCACGTGCTGTATAAATATGCGTTCGCCACCAGCACTAAGAAGTATTATCTGACGAATTATTTGTGTATTGCAATGTTTGCGGCGGCGCTCGTCGCACTCAATTTCTGCCTTCAAAACCAGTTTGAAAGCCAGTGGGTAGAACTTGTTGTAAACGGCAGTATTGCGGTTGCAATTTCTGTTGTGCCGTGCGCTGTGGTCGTTGCGGTAAACAAAGATTTCAGGTTTTATATCAAAAACATTTTTATAAAAATCAAAAACAAATTCAAAAGGAAGAGTACTCCCGATGTGCCAACTGACGCTTAGAGAAATTCAGCTTGCCGAGCTTGAAATTTTAAAGGAATTCGACCGCGTATGCCGCGAAAACAATTTAAATTATTCACTTTCGTGCGGCACTTTGTTGGGCGCGGTAAGGCATAAGGGCTTTATTCCGTGGGATGACGACGTGGACGTTGAAATGCCGCGCCCCGATTACGAAAAGCTGTATTCTCTTATAACCGAAGGCAGTATTACTTTAAATAACGGTTTGGAACTTACCTGCGACAGGGGAGCAAACGCCGAATACCCTTATCTTAAAATTGTAGATAAAAATTATAAGGTGGAAGGCATTTGCAGCGTAGATAATTTTCTGTGGATTGATATATTCCCCTTGGACGGGTATGCAAAGGAATACAAAACGGCTTTAAAGCGCAATAACAAAGTACAAAAGTTGAGAAGATTACTTGCGTACAACTATCTGACACTGAAAAACGAAAGGGGCGTTAAGGCGCTTGCAAAAAAGCTGTACAAAGTTTTTGCGCGTACGCATAAGCCATATAAGCTGATAGAAAAAATAAACCGCATATCAAAACTTCAACCTTACGAAGATTGCGACTTTGCAGGATGTATATATTATAAAACGAAAAAAATTATAAGACGGATTTCCAAAAATCAAACGGAAACGCTTACCGAACTGGAATTTGAAGGAATCAGATTTAAGGCGTACGAGTGTTACGACGAATATCTTTCCGCGCTGTACGGCGATTACATGCAAATTCCCAAAGAACACGAACATCACGGTTTAAAGTGCTACAAAGATAATAAAATTTAAATTTACGGAGAAGGGCAATGCAGGCAATAATTTTGGCGGCAGGAATGGGAAAGCGGCTTGGCGAGCTTACAAAAAACAATACAAAATGTATGGTTAAAGTAAACGGCGTAACGCTTATTGAAAGAATGTTGCGCCAGCTTGACGGCAGAAAATTATCAAAAATAGTGCTTGTTGTAGGCTACGAAAGACAAAAACTCAAAGATTTTATTTCAACGCTTTCAATAAAGACGCCGATTGTATACGTAGAAAACAAAATATACGATAAAACGAACAATATATATTCGCTTGCGTTGGCAAAGAGCTATCTCTTGCAGGACGATACGTTGCTTTTGGAATCCGATTTGATTTTCGAAGACAGCGTTTTAGACGTTCTGCTCAGCGATAGCGGAAGCACTCTTGCGCTGGTTGATAAATACGAAAGCTGGATGGACGGCACCTGCATAAAAGTAGGTAATGACGATAAGATACAAGAGTTCATTCCCGGCAGTAAATTCAAGTTCGACGAAATGCCGAACTATTATAAAACGGTAAATATTTATAAATTCAGCAAGCATTTTTCGGCTACGCATTACGTACCCTTTCTTGACGCATACAGCAAGGCGCTTGGCAACAACGAGTATTACGAGCAGGTTTTGCGCGTAATAACTATGCTTGACGACCCCGAAATAAAGGCAAAAAAACTCGACGGTCAGCTGTGGTACGAAATTGACGATATTCAGGATTTAGATATCGCTTCGTCAATTTTTATGCCCGATGAAGATGAAAAAGTACAAGCTATTCAAGGCAGATACGGCGGCTATTGGCGTTATCCTAAAATTACCGATTTTTGTTATTTGGTAAATCCGTATTTTCCGCCCCAAAAGTTGCTCGACGAAATAAAGGCTAATTTCGAAACGCTTATAACGCAATACCCTTCGGGTATGAGAGTAAACAGTCTGCTCGCGGCAAAAAACTTCGGAGTGAGACAAGAAAATATTGTAGTGGGTAACGGTGCGGCGGAGCTTATAAAATCGCTTATGTCGTACGTGAGTGGCAATATAGGCATTATAAGACCTACTTTCGAAGAATACCCTAACCGGTACGACGCAGATAAACAGATTGTTTTTGTGCCTAATAACGCCGATTTTCGTTATAATTCAAACGATATAATATCGTATTTCAACGATAAAGTTATAAGCTGGCTTTTCGTTATAAATCCCGATAACCCTTCGGGAAACTATATTGAAAAGAAAGATTTGTTTACTTTGTTTAGCTGGGCGCACAAAAAAGGCGTTAAACTCGTTATCGACGAATCGTTTGTTGACTTTGCCGAAGAAGAGAACAGTACGGTGATACGGCAGAATATAATTGACGAAAATCCGCACGTAACGGTTGTCAAAAGTATTTCAAAGTGTTACGGCGTTCCCGGACTGCGTTTGGGTGTGCTGGTTTCAGCAAACGAAGAGCTGATAAGTTTTATTAAAAAGGACGTAGGTATCTGGAATATAAATTCGTTTGCAGAATTTTATATGCAGATTGAAGAAAAGTACAAGCGAGCATATAATGTGGCGCTTGCCGAGTTCAAAAAAGAGAGAACGCGTTTTATTGCCGAGTTAAATAAGGTTGAATTTATAAGAGTAATTCCGTCGCAGGCAAATTACGTTACGGCGGAGCTTTCAAATTCAATAACCGCAAAAGAGTTAACGAAAAATCTGCTAATCGGGCACAATATTTTTATTAAAGATTTGTCGGCTAAAATTAAGAACGGCAAGCAGTACGTCCGCATCGCAGTAAGAAACACTGAAGATAATAACAGATTGATTGCCGCGCTTAAGCTGTTGGGAAAAACAAAATGAAGCTAATTACACACGGTGAGATTGCCAATTTGAATATTGCCCCTGCGTTATGCTATGAGTGGGCAGAATATATGATAAAAAATAAAAAACGTGCAATTCTGCCCGCTAAAATCAGTATGAAGCCGCAGGACGGCGTGTTTTGTAACGTTATGCCAAGCATTATAAATATGCCTGACGGAAAAAATTACGGCGGAGTAAAAATAGTATCGCGGTATCCTAGCAGACAGCCGACGTTAGATAGTAAACTTGTTTTATTTGACGCGGACAGCGGAAAGTTTTTGTCTATTATGGATGCAAACTGGATAACGTCCATGCGTACGGGGGCGGTAGCGGCGCATTCTATAAAACTGTTCGCTAAACCCGATTTTAAAACGATAGCAATTATAGGTTTGGGCAATACGGCAAGAGCTACGTTGCTCGTTTTATCGGCTATATTTCCGGAAAAGCAATTTAACGTTAAACTTTTAAAATACAAAGGGCAGGAAGACGTTTTTGAAAAAAGGTTTTCGGAAAATAAAAATTTAAAATTTTCCGTATACGGTAACGTTGAAGAATTATTTAAAGATGCCGACGTAATTATTTCGGCGGCAACTTATTTGCCGAACGATATCGGTAGCGACGAGATATTTCCGAAGGGAGTTTTGCTTGTACCCATTCATACCTTAGGATTTACTAATTGCGATTTGTTTTTCGATAAAGTTTACGCCGACGATATAAACCACGTATGCCATTTTAAAAATTTCAGTAAATTTAAATATTTTTCTGAAGTCAGCGACGTGGTCAATAACAATTCTGTCGGTCGAGAAAACGATAACGAGCGTATACTTGCATACAATATCGGAGTTTCAATGCACGATATTTATTTTGCCGCTAAAATTTACGAAATGTTAAAAGATAGTTCAAAGCATGAGTTTGAATTCGGAGAACCAAAAGAAAAATTTTATATATAAAGTTTAAAAAATTGTATTCCTTATAATTAAAAGTTTTTGGTATTAAAATGAAATTCAAATTAAAAAAAGTCTTTTCTGTTTTAATTGCTGTTTTTACTTGCGTATTGTTCTGTGCGGCGGGCTGTTTGGAAGGCGAAGAAATTCCCGAACCTGTAAGCACCGATAACGCAAATGCACTGCCCGATTATTATTCATCGTATATGTCCGCAAAGGTGGGGCAGATAAACTTTATAAAAGAAAACAATAATATAGATTACAGCTTTATTTTTATTACCGATTTGCACTGGGATTGTAGTGCAAGAGTTTCGCCGAAGCTGGTTAAATACGTTTGCGAAAATTCCGAAATAGACGATACGGTTTTCGGCGGAGATTATATCAGTATCGACTACGAAGAAGAAGGCAAGTCGCTCGACTTTATGAAGGATTGCGTTGCGGCGTTTGATTTAACCGATTATCACGCTATCTTGGGCAATCACGATACAAATATAAACAACCACGGCGATACTACGTTTATTCCGTATAGCCAAAGCATAGCGGCAATAAACAAAGACGGCGTGCAAAGCGCCTATTACAGGCACGACATGGGCAATATCTGTTGTTTGTATCTCAACACCAACGATTTCAATAATGGCGGAGAACAGTATAACTGGGTAGTTACGCAGCTTAGCGGACTTTCTGAAGAAAAAACGGTGTTTATTTACATGCACGAATATTTTCGCTCGTACGGAAAAGATTTGACCGTGGTTGAAAACGCAAACGGCAACACTATGACGAAACTTTTGCAGGAAAATGCAAACAATATTAAGTGTACCGTTGCCGGTATATTTTCCGGGCATATTCATTACGATTATTCTGCGGTGAACGCTTACGGTTGTCGGGTTATTACAACTACGTGCGACGGGGTAGACGTAACTCCCGAACACGACGTTTATTACAGACGGCGCGGAACGATAACAGAACACGCGTTCGACGTGGTACAGGTAGATTTAACCGCTAAAAAAATGTTTTTAACCAGAATAGGCGCCGGTAACGACAGAGCTTTCGGCTTTTGATACTCAATGACAAAAATTAAAATTATTTCGGCAGCCGTCTTTATGTGCGGCGTAATGGCGCTGATTTTCGTATTTTCGGCGCAAACGGGAGTGTTGTCGTCCGCAAGCAGTAACACGGTTGGCAATGTCATACTTAAATTGCTGGGCATTGAAATTCCAGCAGGGCAGACGGCTTCTTCAGTAAAAATTGTTTTTGGCTTGAATATAAGAAAACTCGCGCACGTATTCGTTTATTTTATTCTCGGTATAGCCGGCTATATATTTGCAGTTTCTCTTCTTAGGTTTGCAAAATTTAACGGGCTACACAAATACTTAATTGCGGCGCTTGTCGCTTTGGCAATATGCGTATTTTACGCTTGCCTTGACGAAATACACCAGTATTTTGTTGAAGGTAGAACGCCGAGCATACGCGACGTTGCAATCGATACTTTCGGCTTTATTGCGTCAACGGCAATTTTAACAATTATATATCTGTCGGCGGCTATCTGTAAAAAAACGAAAAAATCTTTATATTGATATAAAAAAGCGGAAAAGAGTTTTTCCGCTTTTAAATTTAATAACTGTAATCGGCAGTGCATAAAATATTTTATGGCACGCAAGGTTAAAAACAAAAAATTCAGACGCTTTAAAGCCTTTGTGGCAATATTCTTTTTAATGATTATCGGCGTTTTGATATACTTTCAAAGCAACGTAACGCGCGTGCTTATTTCAATAAGTGAAGCCACAATCCGTTCAATAACTACTGTCGCCGTAAACGATGCAATTTATTATACCTTGAACGACGCGGTGCGGTACGAAGATTTAATTTCAATAGAGCGCGACGCAAACGGCGACGTAACTTCGATAACGACTGACAGCTTAAAAATAAACCGAATAGCAAGGGACACCGCATATCTTTCGCAGGAAAACCTTAACAGGATGAGCGCGGAAGGCATAATGGTGCCGATAGGCGCGCTGACCGGTATTGAAGCGTTGGCGGGTTTCGGTACAAAAATAAATATAAAAATTATTCCCATTTCAAACGTGGAATGCCGCTTTGTTTCCAAGTTCGAAGGCGCGGGAATAAACCAAACCAAACATTCGCTGTACCTTGAAATAGTTTCCGATATTTCTATAATTATGCCGTCGAAGTCAACCAATTTGGCTTCAACTATAGAAGTGCTGATTTGCGAAAGCGTAATTGCGGGTAAAATTCCCGATACGTATTTGCAAGCGTCGCTATTGGGGGGCGGCGGAGCGCTCGTTCCTAATAAATAAAGACCGCAAGGCTTAGCCCTGCGGTCTTTTATTTTTATCTTTGTTCTATATTCAGTTTGAATTTTAAACCGCCCAAAATCTTTTTAACAAACCCGTCAATTCTGTCTTCAATGGGTTCGTCTTTCGGCGTAAACGTTATCGTAAACGCCATCGATTTTTTGCCTTTTTCAACCTGCGCTCCTACGTACAGGTCAAACAGTTTAACGTTTGTAACGTACTTGCAGGCGGCGTAAATTTCTCTTTCGATTTCGGCGCACGAAATACCCGAATCGCACAAAAGCGCCAAATCACGCTTAACTTCCGCAAACTTTGAAATAGGCGAATACTTAAATGTTTGCGCGTGCTTTTTCAGTTCTTCGTAGTCAATTTCTGCAACGTATGCCGTACGCTCCAACGCAAGGTTTTCCGCAACGGCGGGGGAAAGCATTCCCATGTAACCGACGGTTACTCCGTCGCACTTGATTTCGGCGGTTATTCCGGGGTGAAGGAAGGGCTTTTCGCAAGAAGAATATTCAAACTTTGTGTTTAAGTTTTCTGCAATTTTTTCAACGACTCCTTTCAGGTCAAAAAAGTCGTATTTGCCCCATATTCCCAGGGCAATTCTCTTTTTTTCGTGCGGAAAAGTCTTAATAGGTAACTCGTTTGCAAGGTAAACGTTTGCAATTTCAAACAGCTTTCCTTCCATATTTCCGCGCCGCAAATTTCTAACTATCGTATTGACCATAGAAGGCGCAAGGGTGGTACGCATAACAGAAAGATCTTCGCTTATGGGGTTGAGTATTTTAATCGTTTTTCTTTCTTCGGCGTCCTGCGGAATTTCAAGCATATCCAAATCTTTTTGCGAATAGAAGGAATAGGTTGAAATTTCGTACATTCCGCACGAAACAAGCGCGTCTTTAAGTTTGTTTTCAGCTTTCTGTTCTTCCGTAAAGCCGCCGTTTGTTATTGATGCAGACGGAAGGAACGTGCCGGTTACGTGTTCGTAGCCGTATAAGCGAATAATTTCTTCGGCAATATCGGGGTAGCCGTCAATGTCTTCGCGGTAGCCGGGAACGGTAAGCAAAAGTTTGTCGCCGTCGCACTTTACGCCGAAATTCAGACTTTTAAGAATTTCAACCATCTTTTTTGCGGGCACTTCAATGCCCAAAAGTGCGTTAATTTTTTTAACGCTGACTTCCATTTGCCTTTCGGCTGTCTTGCTGTTTTCAGTTTTAACGTCTATGTGCAGGTCGGTTACAACTCCGCAACCAAGAGTTTCAATAAGGTTCAAAGCTCTTGCCATAGCGCGCTCGGTGGTGTATTCGTTAACGCCTTTTTCAAAGATAGCGGAAGAGTCGGAATGCTGCCCCAAAGCGCGCGCCGTGCGCCTTACGCCGTCGCGCGCAAATTTTGCGGATTCGAACAGCACTTCTGAAGTATAGTCCTTTATTTCACTGTTAAGTCCGCCCATAACTCCGGCAAGGGCAACGGGCTTTTTACTGTCGCATATAACAAGGTTTTCGGTTGTAAGCGTAAATTCGTTTTCGTCAAGCGTAATAATTTTTTCACCGTCTTTTGCGCGGCGAACGACAACTTCGCGCCCTTCAAGCGTTCTTAAATCGAACGCGTGCATAGGCTGTCCGAGTTCCAAAAGCACAAAGTTTGTAATATCTACAACGTTACTTATCGAACGCAGTCCGCACAGCGCAAGCCTTTTTCTAAGCCACAGGGGAGAAGGCGCAATTTTTACGTCTTTAACGTAATGACCTACGTATCTGGGGCATATGTCGGGGGCTAAGTCGGTAATTTTAATATCTTTGTACTTGCCGGAAACGGCTTTGTAGTTTAAATCGGGTTCTTTTATCGGCTTGTTTAAAACTGCGGCAACTTCGCGCGCTATGCCGAAAATGCTTTGGCAGTCGGGGCGGTTTGCGGTAACGGCAATATCAAAAATGTAATCGTCAAGTTCGAGAATTGGTTTAACGTCCGCGCCGTTTTTACAATCTTTGGGAAGGAGCAACAGCCCGCAGTAATCGCCGCCGTCGAACATATCGCCGTTGACGCCAAGTTCCGCGCCCGAACACAGCATACCGTCGGATTCAATGCCGCGCAGTTTTCCCTTTTTAATGGTCATTACGCCTTCAACCGTAACGTGGTCTTTCGCCGTTGCGTAAACGGTTGCACCGACGAGAGCGCAGGGGGCTTTAATGCCCTTTTTAACGTTGTCCGCACCACAACAAATCTGAAAAATTCCTTTGTCGCCGCAGTCAACCTTGCATACGTGTAAATGAGTGCCTTCAACGGGTTCGCACTCAATAACTTCGCCTACGACAACTCGCGAAATATCTTTGCCGAGTTCAATCAATTCTTCAACTTCAAATCCGCACGAAAACAGTTTTGCCTGCAACTCGTCTGCGGTAACATCTATATCTACGTAATCTTTAAGCCAACTTAAAGGTGCTTTCATTTTATATCTCCTGAAATTTCTTCCGCGGCTCTAACTGCCGCGCGTTTTATTATTTTTTTGCTTTATAATCAGCCCTTGAATTGCTTTAAAAACCGCGTGTCGCCTTCAAAAAGCAGTTTCATATTGTTTATGCCGTATTTAAGCATAGCAATTCGTTCTATGCCCATTCCGAACGCGAAACCGGTATATATATCGGGGTCTATGCCGCAACCTTCAAGAACGCGTCTGTTAACCATACCTGCGCCAAGCACTTCAATCCAGCCGGTTCCCTTGCAAAGACGGCAACCTTTTCCGCCGCACTCAAAGCAACTTACGTCAACTTCAACCGAAGGTTCGGTGAAGGGGAAGTACGAAGGGCGTAACCTTGTTTTAACGCCTTCGCCGAATATCTTTTTAGCAAACTCGTCAAGCATGCCCTTCAAGTCGCAAAGCGTTATGCCCTTGTCCACAACCAAGCCTTCCATCTGCGAGAACATAGGGGAGTGCGTCGCGTCGTCGTCGCTACGGTAAACTTTGCCGGGCGAAAGAATTTTTATGGGCGGCTTTTTGTTTTCCATAACTCTTATCTGTCCTGCGGAAGTCTGTGTGCGCAACAGCAGTTCGGGTGAAAGATAGAAGGTGTCCTGCATGTCGCGCGCAGGGTGGTCTGCGGGCGTGTTGAGCGCGGTGAAGTTATAATAATCGTTTTCAATTTCCGGTCCTTCAAATATTTCAAAGCCCATACCGGCAAAGACGGAAATCAGCTCGTTGCGCACAAGAGTGTTGGGATGGTATGCGCCCGATTCAATCTTTTTCGCGGGAAGAGTAACGTCTATTTTTTCGCGCTCGTATTTTCTTTTAAGTTCAAATTCTTTAAGTCGCGTTTCAAGGCTGTCGAATTTGGCTTCAGCCCATTCTCTCAGCGCGTTCAAAAGTTTACCCATTGAAGGGCGCTGTTCGGCGGGCACGTCGCGCATGTTTTTCATAAGCGCGGAAATTTCGCCGCTCTTGCCAAGAAATTTCATCTTCATTTCCTGCAATGTTTTGCTCGACTGAATGTCTTTTATAGAATCGTCAATCTGGTTTTCTATTTCCTTAATTTTGTCTTGCATACAATCTCCTTATTAAGTATAATCCGTCATTCTGAACGTAGTGAAAAATCCCGCGGCAGTAACTGAAAAAAATAAAAGCCCCGTGCAAAGCACAGGGCGAAAATTTCGCGGTACCACCTGATTTTACGGCACAAGCCGCCTTAATTGCCCGTTTACGCAGGGGAGCGGAGCAAACTAATAGGCAAAACTGCCGTTCATCCGTCGGCTCGCGAGTGAATAACGCTTATACCCAATGAAAAAACTTTCAGCCGTTTTCGGTTTTTTCTCTCTGGAAAGGGCTTATATAATCGTCTGTCTCGGTCATAGCCTTTAAAATTAGTTAAATTATAATTGTAATTGACTTTTATGTCAACTTTTTTAAAGCAAAAATCAGTATATGCTTCCGCCGAATTTGTCGTAAGCGACGATAGCAGGGAAGTCTTTTACTTCAAGTCTGTATACAGCTTCCGATAAAAGGTCGGGGAAGGCAATACATTCGCTCTTTTTTATAGCGTTGCCGTACAGCGCGCCAGCGCCGCCGATTGCGGCAAAATACACTGCGCCGTTACGAGCAACGGCATTTTTTACTTCGTCGCTCATTTCGCCTTTGCCTATAATAGCGTTCAAGCCCGCATCCAAAAGAGTCGGGGCAAAGACGTCCATTCTCGCGGAAGTGGTAGGACCGCAACTTCCCGAAGCCATATCGGGCTTTGCGGGACAGGGACCGGCATAGTATATCGTTGCGCCGCGCAATTCAAACGGCAGGGGCTTGTTTTCCTTCATCAGCGCAAAAATACGCTTGTGCGCGCAGTCGCGCGCAGTGAGTATTACGCCGGATATACTTACGCTGTCGCCTGCGTGTAGTCCGTTGATATCGGATTGAGATAACGGAAGGGAAAGTTTTTTCATAAAATCTCCTTTTCGCAACGCACGCAGTGGCATTGGACGTTTACGGCAACGGGAAGTCCTGCAATGTGAGTGGGCGCATACTCGCACGAAACGCCAAGCGCAGTAATATCTCCGTGAAAGCCCTGACAGCCTATATTCAGCGCGTTTATTTTCTCAAGCGCAATTTTTTCTATTTCGGCAATATCTTTTCTTGGATTACAACTTCCTATATCTCGCGTTAACGCTTTTTTTGCAAGGTGCGCGCAGGTATCAAAGCTGCCGCCTATGCCGACGCCGACGTAAACGGGGGGGCAGGGGCGCGAACCGGCAAGTTTTACCGTTTCCACAATGGCGTTTATAATTCCGTCAACGCCCTGCGCTGGTTTTAGCATAAACAGCCGCGACATATTTTCACTGCCGAAACCCTTGGGCATAAAAGTTATTCCAACTTTATCGCCTTCGGTAATTTCAACGTGAAGCGCGGCGGGAGTGTTGTCGCCCGTGTTTTCGCGCGTTATGGGGTCGCACACCGATTTTCTGAAATATCCGTCCGCATACGCGCGCCTGACAGCGTCGTCAACGGCGGTTTTAAGCGGTTTGCCTTCCAGAAAAACGTCCTGACCTATTTCCAGCATAACCACAGCCATACCGGTGTCCTGACATACGGCCATCTGTTTTTTAGCCGCAATTTCGCTGTTTTCAATAAGCGTTTCAAGCGCAAAAGCGGCGGCTTTTCCGCTTTCGGCTTTTGCCGCATTCAAAAGTGCGTCGCGGCACGAGCGTGTAAGGTTTACCCCCGCATGCAGAGCCATTTCGTAAATTTTGTTTTCAATCTCTTTGGTATTAAGCCTTCGCATAGCTTGATTTTATAACAAATTGCCGCAAATGTAAAATAAATATTTTACTTAAAATATTTTTTGTTGTAATATATAGTTATGAACAATACGGAAAACGGCACGGCGGTGCAGTTAAATCCCCGTCTTAACTCAAAAACGGGCGGAATGGCGTACAGTATAACGGCAATAAGCATGCTTGCGTTTATGCTGGTTTTGGGCAGTATTCTCAATTATGCAATTCCCAAGTACAGCCACGGCTACTGGTATTTTAATTTTTTAATTTCGCCTATTGCGCTTGCGGTGGGCGCGTTGATAATTTTAAAAATAAACAAACTTCCGTTCAAAAGCGTGTACCCCGTAAAATGCAAGCCAAAGTACTATATTATGGCTTTGCTCGTAATTATAGGGCTTTTTTGCGCCTTGAATAAGGTGAACGAAGAAGTTTTAAAACTTATCGGCGTTCCTACGACCGAGCATATGAAAAAGCTCGAAGAATTTATTGGCGAATGCAACAGTGCCGAAGCGTTGGCGGCAATAATCGTGATTGCCGCGGTTCCCGCATTTGCGGAAGAGCTTATTTTTCGCGGCATACTTATAAACACAACCGAAAACGGCGCTGGCAGTATAAGAACGGTATTTATAACGGGCTTTTGCTTTTCGCTTTTTCACGCTTCGGCGGAACAGACGGTTTATCAATTTATAGCGGGCTGTCTGTTTGCGTTTGTGGCAATCCGCTCGCGCTCGATATTGCCTTCTACGTTAATGCACTTTCTAAACAACGCAATAGTAATAATTTTAGGCGCGTGCGGCTTATCGAAAATGTCGCAAATTGCCGATATCGTTTTAGGTTGCGTAGGAGCGGCTTGCTTAATCGGCGGCGTGGTTTGGCTTATTTTAGATAAATCACCCCTTAAAAAATGCGAAAAAGGCGGCGTTAAATCATTCTTTTTATATGCGTCGCTGGGTATTGCCGTGTTTGCCGTTCTGTGGGTTTGTAATTTGCTTGTAGGCGGTACTTAAATGCAAAAAATTAATATCGTTTGCGTTGGTAAAATTAAAGAAGAATTCTACCGCGCCGCAGTAAGCGAATATTTAAAAAGGCTTTCAAGGTTTGCCGCAGTAGCTGTAAAAGAGATAGAAGAAGGCAAAAATCTTGAAGAAGAAGCCAAAAATATTTTAAAATTTTCAAAGGGCTACGTTTTTGCGCTCTGTGTTGAAGGTAAAAAACTTTCAAGTGAAAGTTTTGCCGCCGAAGTTAAAAAACTGTGCGACAAGGGCGAAGAAATTACGTTTATAATAGGCTCGTCGTGCGGGCTTTCGCAGGAAGTGAAAAATTGCGCCGATTTTAAGTTGTCTTTTTCAGATATGACGTTTCCGCACCAGCTTTTCAGGGTAATTCTGTGCGAACAGCTTTACCGCGCGTTTATGATAAATACTTCTTCAATTTACCATAAATAAAGATTTTTCGTCATATTCTATTATGTGATATACGACGAAATAAAAAAATTTTACCAAAGTTATTCTGAAAGAAAGTGCGTCTTAGGGTACAGTAGTCAGGGCAGGGAAATTTTTGCTTTCCACGTGGGCGAAAGTACCGGCAGACAGTTTATTGCCGTTTACGCGGTACACGCGCGCGAGTGGATAACCGCAAGGCTTGCCGTAAAACACGTTTTGCGCGGGGTAAAAAGCGGCGGCGGTTGGGTAATTCCGCTTTTAAATCCGGACGGAGCGCTTCTTTCGCAGACGGCGTACCCGTTATGGAAAGCCAATGCGCGCGGCGTTGACCTTAACTGCAATTTCGACGCCGACTGGGGTTCGGGCAGATTGAATACGAGCACCCGCGGCGGCGAAAACTGTATAGGCGATTACCCGTTTTCAGAACCTGAAACTTCCGCGCTTAAAGAATTTACGCTTAAAATTCATCCGTACGTTACTCTCAGCTTTCATACAAAAGGCGAAGAAATTTACTGGGAATTTAACGGTAAAGGCGATTTGCGCGGTGCGGAAATTTTAAATAAAGCTACGGGCTATACCGTAAAAAAAATTTACGGCTCGGCAGGCGGCTACAAGGATTGGTGCATACAAAAATTGCACATTCCTGCATACACTCTAGAATGTGGCGCGGACAGACTGACGCATCCCATAATGCGCGTAGGCAAACTTAAAAAATGTTACGGCGCACTTAAATTTTTTGTGGAAAATTATGGAAAATAAATTTATGAAAGCCGCCTTAAAATGCGCAAAAAAAGCGTTTGACGAAGGCGAAGTACCTATAGGCGCGGTTGTGGTTTTAGACGGTGAAGTTATCGCCCGCGGACACAACCGCCGCACAAAAAAACAGGTGGCAACGGCTCATGCCGAAGTGGAAGCCATTGAAAAGGCTTGCAAAAAGCTGAAAAGCTGGCGTATTCCCGACTGCGAACTTTACGTAACGCTCGAACCCTGCCCAATGTGTCTTGGCGCGGCTATGAACGCGCGCATTAAAAAGGTTTACTTCGGCGCGTACGAAGGCAAAGGCAGGTCCTTGACAAACGAAATTGCAGGTTCAAATCTTTTAAACCACACAATAGAAGTGGAAGGCGGAGTAATGGAAGATAAGTGCGCCGAAATTTTATCTTCGTTCTTTGCGCAAATGCGCACGCGAGAAAAGGAAAAATCAGAGTAAAATACAAAGCGCAATCAGTTGACTTTATTTGCGCTTGATTATAAAATAGTTAGGTAAAATTTAATACGGCTTAAAGAGGGTAAACTCTTTATAATACAAAAGACCATTCGGAGGAAATACCAAATGATTAACCACGGCAGCGAAATTAAAATATTTTGCGGCAATTCCAACAGACCGCTCGCTCAGGCGATTGCGGAAAAGCTGAACACCACACTCGGCGAAATGGAAGTTACGCATTTTTCCGACGGCGAAATTTACGTACGCTTTGCAGAAACAATTCGCGGTATGGACGTCTTTCTCATTCAGTCCACAAGCTACCCCGTAAATACCAATCTTATGGAACTTCTCATAATGATTGACGCGGCAAAACGTGCCAGCGCGGGCAGAATTACGGCGGTTATTCCTTATTTCGGCTACGCAAGACAGGACAGAAAGGCGCGCTCGCGTGAACCCATAACCGCAAAACTCGTTGCTAACTTAATCACTTCCGCAGGCGCGGACAGAGTGCTTACTATGGATTTGCACTGCATGCAAATTCAGGGCTTTTTCGATATTCCGCTCGATAATCTTGTCGGCGGTCCCACGCTTTATAACTATTTTAAACCGAAAGTTGACGATAACTTCGTAGTCGTTTCCCCCGATATCGGTTCGGTTGCGCGCGCAAGAAAGGTTGCCGCCCGTATGGACGCCAAGATGGCAATTATCGATAAGCGCCGTCCCAAGGCAAACGTTATGGAAGTTATGAACATTATCGGCGACGTTAAGGGCAAAAACTGCCTTATGGTCGACGATATGATAGATACCGCAGGCACAATCGTTCAGGGCGCAAAGGCGCTTAAAGAAGCGGGGGCAAAGGCTATTTACGCTTGTTGCTCGCACGGCGTTTTGTCGGGACCTGCAATCGAAAGACTTGCATCTTCGCCCATAGACGAGCTTGCAATTTTAGATACGATAAATATTCCGCAGGAAAAAATGTTGCCGATATTCAAAATTATTTCCACGGCACCTATTTTTGCATCGGCTATTGAGAACGTTTATCTGGACAAGTCTATGTCCAAAATTTACGACTAAACTTTGTATATACGGCACTCTGCTGTGTTGCATTTGCGTTTGCCTTGGGTCGTTTACGCAAAAGTAAACTCCCCGTCGGCAAGCCGCATGCGCCTTGCATAGCACCGCATCTCCAAAGTTTGATATTGCAATAATTGAAACAAAAGCCACTTTTTAAGTGGCTTTATTTATAAGGAAACTCAATGTTTATTATCGTAGGTTTGGGTAATCCCGAAGAAAAATATTTAGAAACTTTTCACAATATGGGTTATATTGCCGTGGGCGACGTTGCGGCAAAACTTGACGTAAAGTTTAAAAAGAAAGAGTGCGAAGCATACGTTGCCGAAGCGCATTTGAACGGCGAAAAGATAATACTTGCCCGCCCCGTAACTTATATGAACAACAGCGGAAGGGCGGTAAAGCAACTTCTTGCAAAGTATAAGACTGACGAGCACCATTTAATTGTAATTTACGACGATTACGACTTGCCTAAGGCGAGTGTAAGAATACGTCCTTCGGGCAGTGCGGGCACGCATAACGGTATGCGTTCGGTTATAGCTGAAATAGGCACTCAGAATTTTACGAGAATAAGAATAGGCATACGCGACAGCGAAGTTAATATTCCTATTATCGATTACGTGTTGTCAGAAGTTAGAAAACAAGACTACGAAGCGTTTATTTCGGCTTGCGGAAAAGCTGCCGACGCGGCGATTGCCATTGCCGGCGGAAGCAGCGTTGAAAGCGCAATGACCGAATATAACGGTTAAAATACGCGGGGCATTGTGAAAAGAAACTTTTTTACCTACCGCAATTTGCAGGGCGAAACTTCCGCCCTTGAAGAAGATATCCGCCACGGCACGCCGACGGCGGTTTTCGGCGTGTCTGAAGTTCATAAATATCTTTTAGCGGCGCTTACCGAAAGTAAAATGTTGTATATTGCGCCAAACGCAATTTCGGCACAGCGCGCGCATGCGCAAATTTCCGCGCTGTCGGGTAAAAAGTGCGTATATCTTCCCGCAAAAGACGACGTGGTTTTATATAAGGACGCCGTTTCAAAAGACGCGCTGTACAGAAGAATTACCGCCGTTTACGAGATGCTAAGCGACGCGGATTACGTTGTGTGCGAAGTGGAATCGGCAATGCAGCTTGTGCCCGCTTCGGTTGAAAAAATCGACTTTAAAACTGGGGAAGAATATAGCTATTCCGCACTTCCCGAAAAGCTCGTTAAAATGGGCTACACCCGCGAATATGCCGCAGATACGCGCGGAACGTTCGCAATCCGCGGTGATATTTTAGACATATTTCCCGTTAACTGCGAAAATCCGGCAAGGGTGGATTTTTTCGGCGACACGGCGGAAAGAATTCGCCCTTACGACAGCGTTACCGGCGAACGGCTTGAAGATATTGAAAGCCTTACGGTAATTGCGGCAACCGACGCGCCGTTCTCTTCGGAAGACAATGAAAAAGTCAAAAAGATTTTGGCGGCGGAAGTAAAGTCGCAAAAAAACGTAAAAGCCTACGAACGGGCGCGCGCAATAGAGAGCGATATAAACGAAAAATTGAATTCAGGCGTACCTTTTTCTGGCGTGCCGTTTATTATGCCGCTACTCGGTTCGTGCCGCAGTATATTCGATTTATTGGCTAAAGACACGCTTATAATATTTGACGAATGTAAAAATATTGACGACGTTGCGCGCGGAATATACAAAGAACACACCGAGCGCGTAAAAGAATTGCAAAGCGGCGGGGAAGCGTTTTCGTTTTCGCAAAACCAGTTATTGCCGCCCGAAATTCTGTTTGAAAAATTCAAAAATTACAGATGCCTTGCGTTACAGAATTTTGCTTCGTCAACGGCGTTTTTCAGACCGCTTAAAATGCTCAACCTGCACTCAACGCCGGCGCCTTCATATCTCAACGCACTTCCGCAGTTTATTTCGGATTGCAAAAACTGGATTTCAAACGGCTACCGCGTGCTTGCGTTTGCGGGTAGCGTTCAGCGCTTTGATAAGCTCCAAACAGCATTAAACGACGCATATTTGCCGGTCTACGGCGTTCCCGACCGCCTTGAAGCGCTCCGCGGCGTTGCCGTAAGCGCGGAAGAACTGGGGCACGGAATAATAATTCACGAAGCAAAACTCGCAATAATCGGTTCATCCGATTTATATACGAAGGCGGTAACAAAGCGCATAAAAAAGCGGCGCGGCGATATGTTTGTCGCTCCCGAAATCGGCGACTACTGCGTGCACGAAAAACACGGCGTAGGTAAAATAACCGGCACGAAGAAAATAGAAACGACCGACGGTATAAAGGAATACGTTTCTATAGAATACCGCGGCGGCGATACTTTGTACGTGCCCGTCGAGCAGATGGACATTCTTTCGAAGTACGTCGGCGAGCAAAATCCCGAGCTTTCTAAAATAGGCGGCGCGGAGTTCGAAAGAATAAAAGAACGCGTGCGCCAGTCAATAAAATCGCTCGCGTTCGACTTGAAAGAGCTGTACGCCGAACGCAGTGCCAAAAAAGGCTTTGCTTTTCCCGAAAACGCTGTAATGATGCAGGAGTTCGAAGACGCTTTCGAGTATGAAGAAACGCCCGACCAGCTTGTTTCCATTGAAGAAATAAAGCAGGACATGTGCAGTGAAAAGGTGATGGACAGACTGCTGTGTGGAGACGTCGGCTACGGCAAAACCGAAGTCGCGCTCCGTGCCGTGTATCTTTGCGTACTCGGCGGCAAGCAAGCGGCAATAATGTGCCCCAGTACCGTACTTTCGCAACAACATTTCAATACGGCGGTTGCGCGCTTTGCCGACTTCGGAGTAAAGGTCGAAGTTTTAAACCGCTTTCGCACAGCGGCGGAGCAAACCAAAATTTTGGCGGCGCTCAAAAGCGGCGATATCGACCTAATAATCGGTACGCACAGACTTTTGTCCGACGACGTAAAGTTCGCTGATTTGGGACTGTTGGTTTTGGACGAAGAACAGCGTTTCGGCGTGGAGCACAAGGAAAAGCTCAAAAACGTTAAAAAGAATATCGACTGTCTTACAATGACGGCAACGCCCATACCGCGCACGCTTCATATGTCGCTTGCAGGCATTCGCGATATAAGCACAATAAACACTCCGCCGCTCAAACGCCTGCCCGTGCAAACTTACGTGGTAGAAGAGAGCGAAACACTGATACGCGACGCGTGCATAAGGGAAATTTCACGCGGCGGTCAGGTTTTTATACTTTACAACAGGGTTGAAAGCATAGCAACTTTCGCCGCAAAAATAGCGCAGATTGTGCCCGAAGGCAAGGTGTGCTACGCGCACGGAAGAATGGACCGCGCCGCTCTTGACAACAGTGTGTTTTCGTTCTACCGCGGCGAAAAAAATATTTTGGTTACCACAACGATAATAGAAAACGGCGTAGATTTGCCTAACGCAAATACGATAATCGTAATCGACGCCGACCGCCTGGGTATTTCTCAGCTATATCAGCTACGCGGCAGAGTAGGCAGGGGCGCGCGCCTTGCCCACGCGTATTTTACGTTCAGGCAAGATAAAATTTTGACAAGCGAAGCCACCGAACGCCTTAAAGCCATAATGCGCTTTACAGAGCTGGGTTCAGGCTTTAAAATTGCAATGCGCGACCTTGAAATACGTGGTGCTGGTAACGTTTTGGGCGCCGAGCAACACGGGCATATGGATAAAGTCGGCTACGAGTTGTATTCAAAACTTTTGAAGGAAGAGCTGACCGGCGAGCAACAGCTTTCGTGCGAACTTGATGTTAAAGCTACGGCGTACATTCCCGAAAACTATATTGAAAGCAGTGCGGGAAGAATGGATTGCTACAAGCAGATTGCAGAAATTCGTTCGGTAGAAGATTATAAGCGCGTATGCCTTTCTATTGAAGACAATTACGGACCTATGCCCGAAGAAGTGCTCAACCTGATGATTATCGCAGTTTTAAAGTCTTACGCAACTCGCTTCAACATAAAAAAAGTTTGCGTAGACAAAAACGCCGGCTCGTTCGAGTTGCCTTCGGTAAATTCTCTTGCCGATACGGGAATTAAAGCCGCGCTCGATAAATACGCGGGTGCTGTAAAACTTTCAATGGCAAAAGCGCCGCTTGTTGTGTTTGCGCCGCGCGGCGTATGCGCCAAAACCATGCTCGACATGACAAAGTTTTTAAAATTTGCATTAAGTTTTAAATAAAATGCAATAAAATGATTTGCTATCTTGCGGCAGATATTATATAATAGCTAAGTATATTAAAGCATTTAATCTTTCGGAGCGATTACTATGAGAAAGAAAAGAATAATTTGCGGCATTGTTGCGGGAACGTTAACGCTTTCGGTTGCGGTAAGCGGCTGTTCGCTTGTTTCCACGAATGTCAACGCCGACTATAATCAGGTTGTGGCAACCGTAAACATTTCGGACTCCGCCGAATTCGACAGCGAATTCGAAAGTGTGTTCGGAACGCAGTATGCCGCTTACAAAGAAGGCTACGGTTCGGCTGAAATCATAAAAAGGGATTTAATTTCGTATTTTATAAACGTAGGCTATGCGTATATGCAGCAGGGCGCGTTCTCTTCTTACGAAGATATGTTCAACTACGGGCTTAACTCCCTTGTAAATACCGCGATTTTAACGCAGTATTCAACGACGTATCTTTTGAAAGATATGGTAGCGGAAAACTCCAACGCGGTAACCGAATACCTTGCTAAAGAAACGGAAGCCGAGCGCCTTGAATACCTTTTGGGCGGCGAAGACAGCGAAGACGTAAAAATTGCAAAATATTCGCTTATGAAGTCGCTTAACAGCTGGATCGATTCTTACGAACAGCAGATAATCGATAAGGGCAACGACGACGAAGACCAAACTTCAAGCGTAACACAGCGCACCGTTCCCGGAAACGTCGGTACGGAAGTTGAAGACTATTTACCCTTAAAGAAAAATTCCGAAGGCAAATTTGTAGATAAAGAAGGCAACGTTCTCACCGACGAAAGCAAATCGGTTATCGACTACAACGTTTACACGGGCTATTCTGGCTATCTTTTGTCGCAGAGTGGTATTTACGAAGACGACGCGTTGGAAAAAACGACCCGCGCAAGAAGAGTAAGAGCGTACGACAAGTACATGAGCAACCTTATTTCTTACAATATCGTCGATCCCAAAACCGAAGATCTTAAAGACGTACTTTCTCTCAACTACGTTCATAAAGATTACGTATCTCAGCTTAAATCGCGCGTAATTAACAAATATATCGAAAATTTCGAAGACAAGCGCGTTGAAGAGCTTAAAGCTAACGACTACGCTTATATCAGATCGAAATATGCAAAACTCGTAGGTGAACAGCGCGACGATTACGCCGACGCAGACGATTTTGCGGCAGATTTCGGCAACCTTTCGGACAGCGATTTCCTTCTGTACGCTCCCGAAACCAAGGACGGCGAAAGCACTTTCGGTTTTGTATACAACATTTTGTTGCAATTCGACGGACTTCAGCAGACTCAGCGTTCTGCTTATCAAAAAACGGCAACAAATACCGACGCGGACGTAGACAGCGGTTATAACTACGCATATTATAAGGCGAGAAACGAACTTTTAAAAGAAGTAAAAGTTACCGACCAGCGCAAAACCTGGTTTACCGGCGACACCGATTACGCTTATCAGGCGGAAGGCGAATACTTCTATAACGGACAAGCGGTTGCGGCTGGCGACAGCACGAAGGCGTGGTTGTTCTTTGAAGATAACATTAAAAACTCCGACAGATACGAGCCGCTTGAAAGATACTACGGCAAGTATGCCTACAACGGCACCGTCAACAAAACCAAAGACGGTAAATATATCTCCTTCCGTGCAAATTCGCTTACTATCGACCAGATGCTTAACGAATTTTCCGCTTACGTAAATTACGTTTTGGGTTCGAATAGTGCTTCGTATACAATAAATAACGATTACTACACGACTTCGGGCACGGATTTCTATAAAAACGGCGGCGCTAAAAACAGCGACGGAGTAATAGAAGTAGACTATTCCAAGTTTGTTTATGCAAGCGGTAAAGTCGATCTCGGTTTGGGTGAAAACGCCGAATTTGAAAATAGAGCAAATCTTTTCAATAAGCAAAGCACCCAGTACAAGGCAATGGCGGCTGTAAACGAATTGCAATACGCTTACACAATGGATCCCAGCGTACTTTCGCAGTACGTCGGCTATACCGTAGAACACGGCGATACAAGCTATATTAAGGAATTCGAATATTGCGCTAAGCAAGCTATAGGAAATGGCGCCGGTTCGTTTGCGGTTTGCGCAGGCGACTACGGCTGGCATTTGATTTACGTAACCTACACGTTCTCTACTAAGGACAACGAAGAAGGCTTGCAGTTCAATCCCGACTGGACTAAAATCGACGAAGAAGGCACGTTTGAAAATATGTTCTTCGAATCTGTGAAAAATAGCGATATTTCGAATATTTCCACAACGAGAAGAACGCATATTGTAACCAAATACAACCTTGAAAAAACCGTAACCAAGTATGAAAGCAGATATAAAGATTTGCTTGAAATTGATTCGTAAAAATTTACCTGCGATATAAAAGTAAAGCGTATTAAGGGTTTATTATGGAAATTTGGCAGGCGATAGTTCTTGGACTTGTTCAGGGTCTTACCGAGTTTTTGCCCGTTTCGTCATCGGGGCATATAGCGTTTTTTCAAGGCGTATTCGGCTTGAACGACGATAACGCGCTGTTCTTTTCGTTGATTTTGCATCTCGGTACGCTTGTTGCCGTTGCAATCGTTTTCCGCAAAGATATAATCGCGCTGTTCAAAAAACCGTTTAAAACGCTCGGTTTTTTGGTGCTTGCGTCAATTCCTGCGGCAGTAACGGGGCTTTTGTTCGAATATTTCGATGTGGACGCTGTTTTCTACGGCAAAAATATGGGCTTGTGCCTTGCAATTTTCTTCCTTCTGACGGCTACGTTGCTTTTCGTTACGGAAATTATTGCAAAGCGCAGAAAGAGCCAGCTTCCGCTTAGCTTACCTAACGTTACGGCAATGGGATTTGCACAGGCGCTTGCTGTCATTCCCGGAATATCACGTAGCGGTTCTACGATATGCGCGGGTACGATATCGGGCGCTAACAGACAGGAAGTAGCTAAATTCTCGTTTTTAATGAGTATTCCCGTAATACTCGGCGGATTTTTGGTTGAACTCGTTTTAAAGCTAAAAAGCGGAGACCTTCAAGCCGACTTTGTAAAAGGCGGTTCGCAATATGGTTGGTGCATTGCGCTCGGGTTTGTAATTTCGGCGGTGGCTGGCTTGTTTGCAATAAAAGTTACGCTAAAAGCCGTGCAAAAGGCAAATTTCAAGTGGTTCAGTCTGTACCTTGTGCTAATTGCAATAACAAGCGTGGTACTGCAATTCACGTATTTTAACGCATAATAAAAGGGACGGAATTTCCGTCCCTTAATTTATATACAAAATAATAAGGCAATGATGGAAGAAGTATTAAAAGCTGAAAATTTAACAAAAAGATTTACGCTTTCGCGTAAACAACAAAGAATTGAAAAGACTGACAAGGCGGTAAAGGTTGCAGTGGACGGACTTTCTTTTTCTTGCTACCGCGGCGAAATTTTCGGCTTGCTAGGACCTAACGGCGCGGGCAAAACAACCACGCTCAGAATGTTGGCAACGCTTATAAAGCCCGATAGCGGCAACGCATTTATCGAAGGAAAAAGCATAATCTCGGACGAAGAAGCAGTAAGGCGCAAAATAGGATTTTTGACAAGCGAACTTAAGCTGGAAGACTTTTTTACGCCAAACTATCTCTTCGATTTTTTCAGCGAGCTTTACGGCGTGGAACGCTCGGTGCGCGAAGCCAGAAAGGCAAAACTCTTTTCAAAATTCGGAATAGACCGCTTTGCAGAAGTTAAATTTGCAAATCTTTCAACGGGAATGAAGCAAAAGGTTTCGCTGGTAATATCAATCGTGCACGATCCCGACCTTATAATTTTTGACGAGCCTACAAACGGGCTTGACGTGCTCACTGCAAAGGTCGTAACCGATTTTCTTGCGGAACTCCGTGCGGAAGGCAAAACGATAATACTTTCTACGCATATTTTCAGCCTTGTTGAAAAACTTTGCGACAGAGTGGGAATTATAATCGACGGAAAGTTGGTCGCGCTCGATACTTTGCAAAATTTGACAAGCAAAAAAAATCTTGAAGATACTTTCTTCGAACTGTACGAAAAGACGGCGGGGTGGGTACTGTGAAAAACGTTTGGACGATAATAAAAAAGGAATTTTCCCGCTTTTTTAAAGACAAAAGAATGATTATAACCGTGTTTTTGCCGGGTATACTCATCTACGTGCTATATTCCGTAATGGGCGCAATTTTTGCAACGCCCGATTCCGCGCCAGAAGGCTACAAATTTAAAGCGTATGCAAATTATACTTCTACGCAGATAGTTTTAAGCGAAGATTTGTTTGAATTTGCGCAGGATTTAACGGAAGAAGAAGCCAAGGCAAAGGTTTCTTCGGGCGAGCTTGACGTTGCGCTAATTTTCCCCGAAAACTTCGATGGTGATATAAATGACGGCAAAACGCCCGATTTAAAGGTGTATTACAATTCGCAAAAATCAATGTCGGCGCTTTGTTATTCTGCGGTTTTGCAACCGATACTGGAACAATCGCAAGCGCCGTCGTTCACGTATAACAAAGCCGCAGATATCTACGACTTGTCAGCCGAAAGCGTAAACGTGCTTTCAATGCTTGTGCCTATGCTCATGTTTGCCTTGCTCGCTTCCGCCTGCGTTTCAGTTGCCCCCGAAGCCATTGCAGGCGAAAAGGAAAGGGGTACAATGGCAACAATGCTTATAACGCCCATAAAGCGTTGGCAGCTTGCGCTGGGAAAGATACTGAGTTTAACGTTTTTTGCCTTGCTTAGCGGTATTTCCAGCTTTATAGGCGTAATGTTGTCAATGCCTAAACTTATGGGCGGTTTCGGCGTAGCTGAATTTGCGGGTTACTCCGTAGGCTCGTATTTTATGCTTTTCGGACTGATAATTTCTGTGGTTTTGGTAATTATTTCCGCGTTTTCGGTCGTTTCGTGCTTTGCAAAGAGCGTAAAGGAAGCAGGCTCCATGATAGGACCGCTAATGATGGTCATAATTTTAATGGGGCTTGTTTCAATGTTCGTTTCGTCGTCGCCGTCAATAGGACTTTTCTTAATTCCGCTTGTCGGTAGCGGACTTGCAATGTCGGCGGTTATGGCTTTTACGGCAACGCCGCTTGCCGTAGCGCTTGCAATAATTTCGAATTTAATCGTTGCGGCGCTGTTTACGGTTGCGCTTGCGTTTATGTTCAAAAGCGAAAAAATTATGTTCAAAAAATAGAAAAGCGCCCGAAGGCAGAAGCCTTCGGGCGAAATTTTCAAAAAAGCTGTGCAGTCTTTTTTGCCGAACCAAGCCGAAGCGTAAACTTTACAGCCGGCTCCGCCAAAGCTACCTTATGGCACACCGTCTATACTGTTTAGTGCTGCTATATCCCTATCCTGACACGGTTCGCAGCTGACGGTTGCATAAGACCTTGGTATCAACACCACTTATAAAGCGCGGCCTTCCACTTGTTTCGTCGGGAAAGACATTCGGTCCTGCTATAGCGGATTGCAGGTACAGGGCACCGCTAACTCCCCACTTAGCACAGTACGGTGATTATAACAGTTATTTTTAATTTTTGCAAGTAAAATTTTGTCGCTTGTAGCATTTTAAAGTCAGATTGATTTTACTTGACAATAAAAGGGTAATACTTTAAAATACATTATAAATTTCAGGAGATTAAAAGTGGCAGAAAAGTGTTCTCACGATTGCTCTTCGTGCGGGGAAAGCTGTCCTTCGCGCGAAAAGCAAAGTTTAATTAAAAAACCGCACGCAATGAGCGATATTAAAAAGGTAATAGCGGTGGTTTCGGGTAAAGGCGGCGTAGGTAAGTCTATGACTTGCGCTTTGCTTGCGGCGGCCGCTCAAAATTCGGGCAAGGTTACCGCCGTAATGGATGCAGACATAACCGGTCCTTCAATTCCGCGCATGTTCGGCGTTACGGAACGCGCAATGGGTAGCGACAGCGGCATTTTGCCAGTCGTTTCCGAAGGCGGCGTGCAGATAATGTCAATGAACGTGCTTTTGGAAAACGAAGCAGAACCCGTAGTTTGGCGCGGTGCGCTTATTTCGGGCACGGTGCTCCAATTCTGGACGGACGTAATCTGGACTGGCGTAGATATAATGTTTATAGATATGCCCCCCGGCACGGGCGACGTTCCGCTTACGGTTTTCCAAAGTATTCCCATAGACGGCGTAGTGGTGGTAACAACTCCGCAGGATTTGGTTGGAATGATAGTTCAAAAAGCCGTAAATATGGCAAATATGATGAACGTTCCGGTGCTTGGAATAGTCGAAAATATGAGCTATATCGAATGCCCCGGTTGCGGCGAAAAAATTTCCGTATTCGGCGAAAGCAAAGTTGACGCGCTGGCTGTGGAATACGGTATACCCGCGGTTGCAAAACTGCCCATTGACCCCAATCTTACAAAAGCCGCCGATAACGGCGAAATAGAAAATTTCGAAAACAATTATCTCACAGATTTTTTAAGAAAAATCCAACAGAAAATCGAAAAAAAAGTTAAATAAGTAACGTAAATCCGCCGCGGCAGTCAGC
>CAZQFP010000006.1:0-38660 GCA_964592605.1 uncultured Clostridia bacterium
CGTAGTATTCGTTATCGGGGCACTTGTCGCAAGCCGAAGGAATAACCTGCATAAGGGGCGGTTCGTAATACTTTTCGGCGATGGTAGTTTTATCTACTCCCGAAGTTATATGTACGGGTTTGTTTGCAGGGCGGAGCGAAAGCCCCATTGCAAGGCGCACCCTTTCGGAAGCAATCTGCCTTTCGCGGAATATGCTTTCTCTGTATTTGGGCTCTTCGTCGGGAGTGATTATGTAGGGTATTTCTTCAAGATCGCTTTCAATATTTTCAGAATTGAATGCAACCTTTGCAACTTCCGTAAACACGCGGTGTCTTAATTCTGTTACAACGCTTTGACTTTTCATAGCTTTTCACTCCTTTCAATTTTCGCTTTGCGTCGGCTCGGCACAAGTTTCTTTATTTGCCGTTTTATCTTCAGTCTTTTGCAATTCGGGGTGCTTCATATGCTTTTCCAAAACGTACTTCTGCAAGAAGATGAACCCTATGCCTGCCAAAACCATAAAAATTGACCAGAATTGCGAAGGCGAAAGAGCCGAGCCCAAAAAACTACCCCTGTCGTCGCCGCGGTAAAATTCTATAACAAATCTCCAAACGCCGTAAGCCGCGGCATACAGTCCGAAGTTATACGTGAATTTATATCTGAAATACAAAAACGCCATAGCGCCGGCAAGAGCAATCAAAAAGCTCATTTCAAACAACTGCAACGGCACTACTTTAACGCCCGTCATATTCATTTGCAACAACTTGCTGAAACCGCTTGCGCAGGCAACGCCGTAAATATCGTCGGGCTTTCCGTAGCAGCAGCCGCCGAAAAAGCAACCTAATCTTCCGAAAGCGTGCGCAATACAAATACCTATGGGAATGAACGGCAACGCGTCGGTTAAAGTTGCGTTCATATTGTTTTGCAAAAGTTTATCGGTCTTGATTAAAATTTTGTTTGTAGTGGTTAAGAATTTCTTTGAGAATTCAGAGCGCTTTTTGCCGCTATCTCCGCCTTCGGCTTGCCGCTGAACGCGTTTAGCGTAACCTTTTTTTGCGGCAGGAGCAATGACGTAAATATACAAAAAGTATACGGCAAGAAAGCTGACAACGCCGCCTATAAGTCCGCCGATAAAGGTCATACCGCCAAGTGTAAATCCCTTTTCGGGCGCGGCGATATAGTTGTAAACCGACTGGAACAGCATTGCGGCAAATATTCCGAAACCCGTGCCGAAAACACCTATTAAAAGCAGTTTATCTATTGCTTCGCCGTTGAATTTTTTGTACTTCATTGTAAGCAGCAAAAAAACAAAACAGAGAATTATTCCCACAGCCATACACAAGCCGTAAGGGTAAACTCCCAAAGAACCTATTTGAAATATCGGTTGCGGATGCATATTCGTACCCCATTTTTTATTATTCTTGACAATACGCGCATATGCGCGCCCGACTAAAATATACCGCTTTTGAGTTGCAAAGTCAACCTTTTGCACCGCGCGGTAAAATTTTATAATAATTGCCATAAAGTTACAGCAAAAACCGCCCGAAGCGTTTAGTGCTTCGGGCGGTTAAAAATTCAAATCAGTCGTTGTTGTTTTCGTAAACCCGCGGCGCGGAATACAGGTCGAATTCTTCGTCTATATCGAATTCCGAATCGTCGTCGAATGCGGCGAGCTTAGAGATAGAAACTTCGTAAGCCGTCATCGTAACAAAACTTTCGTCGGGCTGTTTTTTCTGGTATTCGCGGCTTTGAATTCTGCCCGAAAGAGCAACTCTGTCTCCCACCGAAAGGTTGCGCACAAACCGCGCGTTTCTTCCCCAGGCTATCGCCGGAATATAGTCAGACTTGTTATAGCTACGGTTTACTGCTATTAAAAGATCGGCTATTTCTCTGTTAAACGGCGTTGTGCGGTACACGGGCGGCTTGCAGATATAGCCCGAAAGAACTATAGAGTTGGGGTTTTTACCGGGCTGTGTTTCGAACAGCTCGCGTACGAAAACCGTAAGCATAAGCCGCGAACGCCCGCCTTCCAGCTTGTTGTACGAGCGGAACTGTCCGAGCGCGCATATGTAGCCGCCGACCTTCATATCTTCGGTCATAATACGTTCCGAAACGGTTACGGGCAAAATATCCGCCTGCCCCGAAAGCCGCATTACCTTGACGTAAAATTCGTAAAAGCCTTCACCGTAAACTTCGTGCGAAAACTGCGCTTCCGAAACTATTTCGCCGTAAAGATACACCTTGTTGTTTTTTTCGGTACTGTAATTCATTATATTGCCTCCAAATTGTTTTTCTAAGCCGTTTTTTTAAATTGCCGCCGCAATATGCCGCGGTTAACGCTGTTTTACATATTCGTTATCCAACGCTCTTTTGTCTGCCCGTGCCGTCGATTACGTAATTTTCACGGTAGATAAGCTCACCTACGGGCACGAACGAGTACCCCCTGTTTTTAAGCGTTTCAAGTATTATGGGCACAGCTTCCGCGGTATGCAGACCGTTGTTGTGCATAAGTATTATCGAGCCGTTTTTAACTCCGTTTATAACACGTACGGCGATATCGGAAGCCGATAAATCTTTCCAGTCAAGACTGTCTACGTCCCACTGTATGGTGTAATAACCGAGCTCTGTCGCCGTTTTTATCAGCTCGTTGTCGTAGTCGCCGTATGGCGGACGGAAAAGTTTTACTTCCTTTCCCGTAACCGCAGTTATGGCTTCGGACGAAGAATTGAGTTCTATTTTTATTTCTTCCGAGTTCTGCTTACTCATATAGGAATGCGTTGAAGAATGAGTTCCTATTTCACAGCCGCTTTCGTCAATTTTTTTAACGAATTCTTCGTATTTTTCAGTCCAGAATTCAACCATAAAGAAGGTTGCGCGGACGTCAGAAACTTTAAGCGCTTTTAAAATGGCGTCGGTATATTCAGTGCCCCAGGCACAGTCGAAAGTTATTGAACATACCTTATCTTCCCTTTCAACGCTGTAAATGGGAACAAGCCGCGGCGTATTGCCGAAGTACACGGCGTACGCCCCCGTAGAATAAGCCGTTACGCTTAGCACGGCAATAAGCAGAGCGGCGGCAACGCCTAAAAGCAAAGTTTTGAGTTTTACTACGCGAACCAAATTCTTCTCCGATAATAACATTCAATGCCATACTTTTTTTGACTTTGAATGTCGCATTTTGAGTTTAATAAGCGAAAACGCTTTTGCGCCTGCGCTCTTTGAAAATAACTTATTACCGCAACGCAAAAAATATTACTTTAAAAGCGCAAAAAAACCGCCCCGATTGTCTTAAACAACCGGAGCGGTTTGTATTATAAATTTATTTAAGTTTACCCTTGTTTTTGCGTATTTCCTTTACCGTCTTTTCAAAGCCGTAGTCTGAAGGCGTATAATATATTTTATCTTTCAAGCTGTTTGGCAAGTACTGCTGTTCTATATAGCCGCCTGCGTAATCGTGCGGGTATTTATAATTTTTGCTCTGCGCTTTGGTTTGACTGTCGCCGAAAGTGTT
Organism: uncultured Clostridia bacterium; assembly: GCA_964592605.1. GTDB lineage: Bacteria > Bacillota > Clostridia > Christensenellales > Borkfalkiaceae > Coproplasma. The sequence continues at coordinate 3,491 of CAZQFP010000006.1, forward strand.
GTCCCTTAAATAGAGCGGCACTCCTTCGTCGTCGCGCACTTCGCGCGCGTCGCGCTTAGCCGCGTTCATTGCCGTTACAACGGAATTGCTTTTGGGCGCTTCACACACGTAAACTATTGCATTTGAAAGCGGAATAAGCCCTTCGGGGTAGCCCGTTTTTTCTAGCACGTACATTGCGGAAGACGCAACCACGAGCGCATTTGGGTCCGCCATACCCACGTCTTCGGACGAATGTATAACCAGCCTGCGCGCAACTATCATAGGGTCGCAACCGCCTTCTATAAGCCGCATTGCATAGTAAAGCGCGGCATTAGCATCACTACCGCGGAGCGACTTGCAAAAAGCCGACAAATAGTCGTAAAAAGCGTCTTCGTTATAAGAGAGAGATTTGCGCTGTATTGACTGTTCCGCGTCCGCAAGCGTTACGTGAATTTTGCCGCCTTCGCCTACGGGAGTTGTCAAAACGGCAAGTTCCAGCGCATTGTACGCCGTGCGCAAATCGCCGCCTGCGGTGCGCGCAATATGTTCTATTGCGCACTCGTCCACTTCCGCCTGGTATTCACCCAAACCGCAACGCTTGTCCGTAAGCGCTTTTTTAAGCGCGCCGTAAATATCATCGTAAGTTAAATGTTTGAATTCAAAAACTCTGCAACGCGAAACTATAGCCGGCGTCATCGAAGCGAAGGGATTTTCGGTAGTGGAACCTATAAAAATTATAGTTCCCTGCTCTATTGCGGGCAAAAGCGAATCAGACTGCGTTTTGTTGAAGCGGTGGCACTCGTCAAGCATAAGATAGGTGCGCTTGCCGTACATTTTTAAATTGTCGCGCGCATTTTCAACGGCTTTTTTAACGTCGGCAACGCCTGCCTGCACCGCGTTCAACTTTATAAATTCGCCGTGCGTAGTTGAAGCTATAATGTTTGCAAGCGTGGTTTTGCCTGTTCCCGGGGGTCCCCAGAAAATGCAACTTCCCAGCCTGTCCAGCGATATTGCGCGGCGAAGAAGCGAGCCTTCCGCAACGATATGCTTCTGCCCTATAAAATCGTTTAAATTGTTCGCGCGCATACGCTCGGCAAGCGGCTTTGCACTGCTTTCGTTGCCGTTTAAATCGAATAAATCCATTTCGCCGTCCTTAAAGCGGTTTTACTGTTGTAAAAGTAATTTTATTTTTTCGGCGTTAGCCTTGCCGGCTTCGTAGCCTTCGTCATACGCCTTGTCTAAATCCTTGATTACGTATTGGCTCATTCCCGACATTTCGGGCTCAATCCACAAATCGCACAAATCGCCGTAAAGTTTTCGCGCCTGCTCGGTTTGGTTGTTGTCCATAATATCGAACACGCGCAACACCATTTTTATAATATTTGTAACTTTATCTACGGGTTCTGCGGTATTTTTAAGCGCGTCGACTGCAACCACCACGTCCGCGCCCATTTCCTTAACCTGTTTTACGGGAACGCGGCAAAGACAGCCGCCGTCTATAAACAGCTTACCTTCGGCTTTTACCGGTCTGAAAACGGTAGGAATTGTGCTTGACGAAAGTATCGCTTCAACCGCGCCGCCCTTTTTAAAAGTATGAAGCCGACCGGAATACAGGTCCGTGGCAACGCACGTAAACGGAATTTTAAAATTTTCCAGCTTTTTGTTGCCGAGATATACGCGCAGCAGCTTCATAACTTTTTTACTGCGCAAAAGAGAAAGTTTTGTAATTACCGAAGGGCTTACGTCCATTACGTCGCGCGTTTTAAGAGCAAGCGCAATTTCCCTTATTTTGTCTATTTCCATTCCGCTTGCGTAGCATCCGCCCACAACCGCGCCCATGGAACAGCCCGAAATATAATCTATTTTGATTTCGGCTTCTTCCAACGCTTTTATAAACCCTATGTGCGCAATTCCGCGCGCCCCGCCGCTACCAAGGGCAAGTCCCAAAGTTTTACTCATAATTATAATTTACTGCAAATACCTTTATATTGATGAAAAAACCGCGCAAAAAAATTATAGCATATATAGCTTTAAGCCTTGCGCTAACCATATTCGGAGCGGCTGTAATAATTTACCCCGAACGGTATGTAAACTGTTGCTTTCAGGGATTTGCAATGTGGGCGGAATGCGTTTTACCGTCGTTGTTTCCGTTTATGATAGTTGCGCTCGTTTTTGTTAAAACGGGAATTGCCGAAAGAGCCGCTCTTCCCCTTGCGCGCGTTACAAAAAAGCTGAAAATGCCTGCCGCCGCCGCACCTTGCTTTGTTTTAAGCATATGTTCGGGCTACCCTGCCGGTAGCAGAACTGTGAGCGAATTTTGCGCGCGCGGCGCACTTCCGCAAAGCGACTGCCAAAAGCTCGCCTGCCTTTGTTCCACTTCCGGTCCGCTGTTTATCGTAGGAAGCGTGGGTTTTAAAATGTTCGGCGACAAGATTATAGGAGTAAAAATACTTGCGGCGCATATATTTGCGGTGCTTGTAATTTCGTTAATTCTATCGTTATTTTCTAAAAGCACTCCCGCCGCCGCTCAAAAACTCCCCAAAAAATCAGAAAATATCATTTACGACGTATTTTACGGCGCGGTAATTTCGGTTGCCGTTGCGGGCGGATTTATTGCGTTTTTCTTCGTTGCGGCTCAGTTTGCAACAGATTTTTATCTTACTTACCCGATAGACAAATTTTTAAGTCTGTTTTTAGACGGACAAACATCTTCCGCGGTAAGCTCCGGACTTATCGAAGCGACAACCGGTTGCCGAATGTTAGCCGCTAACGCAAACAAAGTTTCGGTTGCGCTTGCAGGTTTTCTGATAACTTTCGGCGGAATTTCAATTCAGCTTCAACAGTTAAGCTACCTTATACCTGTCGGCGTAAAACCTATAAAATTTATAGCGGTAAAGTTTATACAAGCTGTTTTTTGCTTTTGTATTCTACTTTTTATTGCCTGACAATATCAGTATGTGCCGAGAAGTTTAAACGCTTGCGTTTTCTCTTTAAATTTATCAAGCGTTTTACGGATTTTTACGTCCGAATAATCGCCTTCGACTTCTATAAAGAAAATGTATTCTCCGCTTCTGCTCTTTATGGGGCGGGAATGTATTTTGCTCATATTAACACCGCCGAGTTTAAAAACTTCCAACAGCGAACAAAGCGCGCCCGGCTCGTCGCAACACATAGCAGAAAAATAAATCTTTTGAGTATGTACGGCAATATTTGCCGTGCCTTTTTTTATGAGCAAAAAGTGCGTTGCGTTGTTGCTGTTATCAGAAATGCACTCCGCTGAAAGTTCTATACCTTCCGCTTTGGTGTGCGCGCCGACAATGCAACCGTCGGTTTCAGACTTCAACATTTTAAGGCTTGCCGCCGTAGACGGAGTTGCAATCAGTTCCGCCGCGGGAAAGTTTTTAATTAAATATTCGCCGCACTGGGCAAGCGCCTGCTGATGCGAAAATATGCGCGTAATTTTTTTAATTTCCGTACCCTTTAAATGCGCAAGTCTGTGGTCTATTTTAAGGGTGTATTCTTCGAACGCAAACACGCCTTCAGTCGACTGTAATAAGTCGATATTCTGGTCAACACTGCCGTTAAGACTGTTTTCTATGGGCAGAGCTACCAAATCGCAATCACCGTTTTCAAGCGCACGCATTGCCGCACCGAAAGTTGCGTACGGCAATAAAATACCGTTCGGGCGGAATTTTTGCGCGGCAAGATAGCTGTAACTGCCTTCGGGTCCCAAATAACCAACGCGTTCCATTTACACCTTCTCCGCAATGTCTTTAATAAGTCTTTCGGTATCATCCCAGCCAAGGCACGGGTCGGTTATGGACTTTCCGTAAACTTTGTCTTCGCTCTGACAGCCTTCTTCCAAAAAGCTCTCTATCATAAAGCCCTTTACGATTTTTTTGAAATCTTTGTCGTAAAGACGGTTCTGCATAACTTCTTCGCAAATACGTATCTGCTGTTTGAATTTCTTTCCGCTGTTCGAATGGTTTGCGTCTATTATTATGGCGGGATTTTTCAAATCCGACTTAGCGTAACCTTCCGCAATCTTCATAACGGTTTCGTAGTGGAAGTTGGGAATATCGTTGCCGTAGCTGTCAACCGCACCGCGGAGTATTGCGTGCGAAAGCGGATTGCCGTAGGTTTTAACCTGCCAGCCGTTAAGTTTGAAAACCTGTTCGCTCTGCGCCGCGTAAATAGAATTCAAAAGCACGGGAATTGAGCCGCTCATGGAGTTCTTTACGCCTACGGCAACGTCTATACCGCTTGCAACAAGGCGGTGAAACTGGTTTTCGCTGCTCCTTGCCCCTACGGCTATATAAGAAAGCAAATCTTCAACGTAATGAATGTTTGTGGGGTAAAGCATTTCGTCCGCGGCGCCAAGTCCGCTGACTTCAATCGACTTTATGTTAAGTTCGCGTATGGCGCAAATACCCTTTAAAATATCTTCGCTTTTCGTGGGGTCGGGCTGAGAAAACATTCCCTTGTACCCTACTCCGCGCGTACGCGGTTTATTGGTGTATATTCTGGGCACAAGCACAAGTTTATCTTTAACTTTTTCGTTGAGTTTGCCAAGCCTTTCAACGTATTCCAAAACTGGCTTGGCTTCGTGCGCGGAACAAGGTCCGACTATTACGAGAAGTTTGTCGCTTTCACCCGTTATGACTTTGGAAATCAGCTTGTCGCGCTCATTCTTTATAGCCTTTAAATCGGAAGGCAACGGTATTTGCTTTAAAATCTCTTCAGCGCTCGGTATCTTTATTTGTCTTTCAAACATTTTATCACCTTGAATTTGCGCCTTATTGCGGCGCAATTTTTACGTTAAAATAAGTCCTTCTTTTCTATGATTTTTTCAAAATCATTTAGAATTGGTGCGGGAATATAGTCCGAATAAGCCTTTTTAAGCCTTATTGAATTTTTTACGAGCGACGAGCTTATATGCTCGCTTCCCTGCTCGCACGGTATATAAATATTTACGATATCGTTCAAAAGTTTTTTGTTTGCACGCGCGTTGCGGTTTTCGTATTCGAAGTCTATCGTATCGCGCACGCCGCGCACGTAAAAGTACGTGTTTTCGCTTTCAAGCAAATCAACCGCCGCGCCTTCGTAAGATATAACCTTAACTTTGCCGTTACCAGAATACAGCTTTTTTAAAAGCTCCACTCTCTCTTCCGCAGTAAGGTAAGGCGATTTTTCGGGATTTACCATAACCGCAACCGTAACGCTATCGAAAATACGCAAGCACTTATCTATTATTTGTGCGTGCCCGATTGTGGGCGGGTCGAACGTGCCCGAAAATACACACTTTTTCACAAATTCACCGCCTTGAATAAACTTATATACGTTTTGCCGTACTTGCGTTCGTCGAACATTTCAAGCCCCGCAATATCTTCCGTAAAACTTCTGTCGCGCTCGTAAACAACAATACCGTCGCTGTTTAAAAGTCCCTTTGCGCCTATTATCTTCAACGCGTTTAGTCCCGCGTCCGAAGCGTACGGCGGATCTAAAAATATTAAATCAAACGTACCGGAAAGTGATAGATAAGCCGAATAATCAAGGTTATAAATTTTATAGTTTCCGTCGCCGAGTTTTTTTAAATTGGACTTTAAAACGGCTATACTTGCGGGGGAATTATCGTTGAACACCACTTCCGCCGCCCCGCGCGAAAGACATTCTATGCCCAGATTGCCGCTTCCGCAAAACAAGTCGAGCGCACGGCATTCCAAAACTTTATCGCCGAGAATATTGAATAAACTTTCCTTAACTCTGTCGGCAGTAGGGCGAATTCCGTCAACTTCGAATTCTTTGAGTTTCATTCCCCTGTGCTTTCCGCTGATTATTCTCATTTTCCGTTACGCTTAGACCTTTCGCCTATTTTTTGCGCTTCTGCAATTATAAGCTGTTTTTTCTGTTCGTGCATGGCGCCCCATATATACGCGCCCCCGTGTACAAGGCACAGCGGAATAATCATAATAAAGTTAAGCCACTGCGAAAGCCCTGAAAGCCCGAACGGGTAAAACGCCCAGCTGAAAGCATATCTCATTAAAAAGCCGCACACAACGTTAGGCGCAACGCATTCTACAAACTGAACTATAATTAAGGGAATACAGCTTATAAACGCAATTAAAAAGCCCTTATAAGGCGAGTATTCGCCCACCTTGAAAACAGCCTTTATATCGTCCGTGCCGACTTCGCGCTTTTTTGCGTGCTGAACGGACTTGCGCACTGCCGTAATGCCGTTTTGTCTGCCGAATATTACGTACGCGCCGGCAAGCAACAATTCGCCCACTGCAAGCACTACTATGCTTAACACAACGTCGGCGTCGTATGATGCAAAACTTATAACCGAAGCGCTTAAAATAAGCATAAGCATAAGCGGAAACGCCGCGCCGGTTAAAAGGTCTTTAATTTCAAGCCAGAATTTCTTGCTCTTTTTAACTTCTGTATCATTTTCCAAAGCGGTAAATCCCCCTTTCGCATACGTATTCGTCAAGCGGTTCGTCCCAAGTATCGCTTTCGAATTCTTCAATCTGAAAGCCGTACCCAAGCCCCACTCTTAACGTATCGGTGTTTTTAAAATATCTGTCGTAATAGCCCTTACCGTAGCCTACGCGCCCGCCGTTTGAATTTACAGTCAAAAGCGGAGCAACGGTAACTTCTATTTTTCCCAAAAAGGCTTGTCCCGTAGGCTCTTCTATGCCGAACGCGCCGCGGACAAAATTTTCGGAAAGCTCAACGGGCAAAATATTTTCACCGCAAACTTTGGGCAGGTAAACTTTTTTTCCGTTATCTTTAAGCCAGCCGATTATGCGCTTTGTGTCGGCTTCGCTTCCGAACGAGTTGTAAATAAAAAAACTTTCTCTATCGCCGTAAGCCGCAATAAAATTTTGAAAAATCACTTCGTCGGCATAATCGCGCCGTACGCCGCCAAAATACTTGCGCTTTATTTTAAGTTTGTAACGTAGTTCGTCCTTAACGCTCATACACTCTTTCCGAACGTTGCGTAACCGAAGTTAAAACTTCGTACGAGATTGTTCCGCACCGCTTTGCATAACTTTCGGCGTCGTCCATAACACATTCTATATCGCTACCGCCAACCTTTAAAAACGCGTCCATACACAACGTCTTTTCTCCGAGAGAAACGTTGCGGAAAAAGCCGTCCGCATACCCCAAGCGGTAAGCGTTAAGCTCAGCATATTCCCTGTCGGCAATATTGTAACCGACGCCGCCGCCGATAAACTTTGTAACCTGTGTGCGCCTTGCGTAAACTTTAAGCGCCGGAATAAACCCTTCACAGCAAAATCCCGCAGGTGCATAGCCGTATAATAAAATGCCGCAACGCACGCCGTCTTTTAAATATTTACCGCCGCGAAGAAGCCCGCCGCTTGCCGCCAAATGTGCACATATGTTGGGATTAACGCGTTTTACAATGCTTTCCGCCGCGTTGAAAAGTTCAAGCTGTGCATAACTTGCCGCATCGTTTTCAGCCGCGTACAAGTGAGAATATACGCCGCGCACGTTTTCCGCCTTTAAACGTTCAAGCACTTTTGAAAGCTGTGAAATATCACAGCCAAGGCGGTTCATACCAGTGTTAACTTTAATATGGCACGGGCAATCCTGCGCAAGAATGGCAGTTTCAACCGAATTTACAGTAACTGTAAGATTATATCTTTTTGCGCGTGTAACGTCGAACCTATCGAGCGGCGGCGCAAACACGAGTATCGGCTTTGAAATTCCAGCCGCGCGCAGGGCAACTCCTTCGTCGATAATAGCAACGCAAAAGCCGTCTACAAGACGTTCGATTGCGCGCGAAACTTCTTCCGCTCCGTGTCCGTAAGCATCGGCTTTTACCACGGCAAAAAATTTTTCACCGCCGAGTAAACTCATTATTTTACGGGCGTTATTTTGAATTGCGCCGAGCGATATTACCGAAAGCGTTTTCTGCATACGGCATTATATGCCGACGCATAAAAAGCCGTTAAAGCATATACATTTTAAGTTTATCATAACTTGCAATGTTTTGCAATACATTTACAAATTAAAAATACAATAAGCGCGCCCGTCCTTCAAACGGACGGGCGCGCTTTATTTTTAAAATTATGAATTTGCGCTTGTTTCTTTGCCGCGAAATTTAGCGCTCTTTCTGCAAATAACGGGCATTACCTTAAAAGCGACAACCGCCGCAATAAAACTTAAAACCGCGTCCTTAGGCATATAGGCAAGATTGCCCGCCAAAAACAAATTTAATAAATTTTCCGTTCCCGTAAGATGAGCGGCCACAAGGCAATACGGAATACCTATTGCGTAGTCTGCCAAAAATGCCGACATTGCGGCTATAACGCACCGCAAAAATGTATGCTTTTTGCCGTTTGCAATTATTCCCGCAACCGCCGCCGACAAAATAAACCCCAATATATAGCCGAACGAAGGCTTTAATACGTAAAAAATTCCGCCGCCAGCCGAAAACACGGGAATGCCGATAAGCCCCAAAAAGCAGTATACCGCCATGCTTATTGCGCCCTTTTTCCAACCGAGCAAAAGCCCGGCAAGCACGCTTATAACGGTTTGAAAGGTAAGCGGCACAAGCGGAAACGGAATTTGTACGTACGCCGCGGCAACCATAAGTGCGACAAAGAGCGCACATTCGGCAACGTCAGCGGCAATAAATTTTGCGATTTGCTTTTTCATATTACAACTATCTTTAAAAATATCGGGCGGCGTTTTACGCCGCCCTTGTAATCTGTTTATTTGTTTTTGTGCTTGCCCTGCGTTTTTTCTTCGTTTGCCGCAACTTCATCCGCCGGCTTTTTTTCAACGCTCTCTTCGCAATGCTCTTTATCTTCCGCCGTCTGCTCAGTATTGCCTTCGGCAACCGCAACTGCTTGAACGCTGTTTTGCTTTTTAAGTTTATGCCAGCCAACAATGTAGGCGACAACCGCCGCAACGATAACGCCCGCAACAACGCCTATAACAAGCGACGTCAAAAGCCCTGTAGAACCTTCCTTGGAAACGACTTCGCCAACAAACACAACCACCGACGATTTTTCAAGGTATTCGTAAGTAAACACGTCTTTTACAAGTTTACTTTCAGAATTCAACAAACCTTCGAGCTTGCCAGCAAACGCTTCTTCGCCGTCCTTCTTTTCCACTGTTTCGGGAATATTGTAAGAATTGCCCGATTTGTAGTCTGCAAGCACGTCTTCGTAGTATTTAATTTTTTCGGTAAGAATAATCTTGCGTTCGGAATACGAAGCAATTACGTCCGCGCCGTTTATAACGATAGTCGTGCCTGCCGCACCGTCTGCGCCCATTGAAATTAAATTTGCAAGCACTTCGTTTACCTGATTGAGTTCCGCATTCAATTCGCCGAGATAGAAAACCGCGCTTTTCAATGCGTCAACGTCGCTTTCGTAAACGTTTGAATAAAGCTCGTTCTTCAACAAATCCGCGCTGTACTGCAAATTACCAACCGCCGCGATTTCAGCAGTCAAATCGCCTTTCATTTTCTGAAATTTGTTTTTAATTTCAGTCAACGTAGAGCTAAGATATTCTAATTTTCGCTCGTAGCCCGAAACCGAATTATAGTTTGCGGCTATACCTTCGCCGTATTTATCAATCCAAGTGCGAACTTCGTATTCTGCGGTGTTGGTTACCGCCTTTACAAAGTCTGAAGCAATCTTTTTAGTTCTGAACGAAGAAGCGTTTACGTGAAGCGTATACACAACCGAAGCATTGTTAGTTCCGTCCGTAGGAACCTTTTCTTCGAGAGAAAGCCCCAATCCGTTCAAATCGATATCTTTGAAAGTGCCGCTACTTTCCTTAACGGCTTTAAGACTATTTTCGGAAACCAGTTGTCTGAAATTGAACGTGTGTCCGTCGGGATAACACGTTTTTCCGTTCTCGTCCACTTCCATATTTATTGTAAACGAGCTGACGTATTTTGCATTCGAAGGTCCGTAACCGAAATACATAACGAACACGCAGACGATTGCTACCACAACCGCCACCATTAAAGCCAGCCATTTTTGCGAAAGTATTGTACGGAATATATCTTTAAAAGTTATTCCGTTCTTTTCTTCTTCCATCTTATTCTCCGTTAAATTGCGCTATTCAATATTTTACATTATGCCCGCAAAAGTGTCAACCGATTACGCGGTTTACGTCGCAATTTGGCGAAGCGGCAACTCAGTGTTCGTAAACACTGCGCTTCAAAATACCTATATAGGGCAAATTGCGGTAGCACTCGTTGTAGTCAAGACCGTAGCCCACCACAAATTCGTTTTCTATATCAAAGCAGTTATAATCGGGCGCAATATCGTATTCGCGTCTTTCGGCTTTATTCAAAAGCGTTACTATGCACACGGAAGCCACGCCGCGCTCTTTCAAAAGCTCGGTAAGATTTGCAAGCGTAAAACCGCTGTCAATAATGTCTTCAACTATAATCACGTCGCGTCCGTTTACGTCCCTGTCAAGGTCTTTTTTAATTTTTAACTTGCCGGAAGAAACCGCACCCGAACCGTAGCTTGAAACCGCCATAAAATCAAGTTCGACAGGAATTGAAAGATGGCGTATGAAATCGGAATAAAAAATAATACTTCCTTTCAATATACCCACGACAAGCGGACGCTTGCCCGCATAAGCCTTGTCTACCTGTTGCGCAACGCTTTTAACGCGTGAACGCAACTGTTCTTCGGAAATCATAATCCGTTCGCAATCGGGATGAATACTCATATTATGCTCCTTTGTAAAAATAAAATTTAAGCGGAATCCCGCTTTAATCTGAGTTTGGTGCGGCAATATGCCGCGTTTTAATTAAAAATTGCCGCCGTTCCAGCCCCAGTCAGAAATGCCCTGATAGGTTACGTATACGCAAGAAGAAGGAATACCGAACTCACCTTTAAGCAAATCGCAAATGACTTTTGTCATCTTCTCGCAATCGCCTGCCGCGGGTTTTCCGAAGAGCTTTACCCCCACATATGCGCCGTTTTCAAGTTTTTTGCCGGCAAAATACAAGTCGTAGTTATCGGCAATTCCCACCATTAAATAACTTTCGGGTTTGTGCATAACGGTTATGCTTTCGCCCAGTTTGCACTTTAACTTTGTTTTTTGTTCTTCGGTAAGTTTACTTGTGATTTTAACGTCGATAAACGGCATATATGTGCGCTCCTTTTAAATTTTTATTTGTCGGCGGCGTAATTTTTGCACACTGCAAAAACGACGTCGCTATTATCTTTTACTTTAATTTTGTCGGAAATTTCAACTCCGCAAACAACCAGAATTTCACTGCCGCTTGCAACTAACGGAACGTTCTTTCTTACCCTTACGGGAATTTTTCTGTCGGTAAAAAAATCACCTAGTTTTTTAGTGCCGCCGCCGAATTTGCAAAACACGTCGCCGCTCTTCATAAACCTTATTACGGCGTCCTTAGGCACGGCGTTCAAATCGAATTTAATTATCTTCATTTGTTCGCCGTTTTTCAAATCCTTATTACAATCACGCTTAAACGCAAGATATTGCCCGCCGAACTCAACTTTACAAGATGTTAGATATTCTGCAAACGGCTGTTCATTTTCTTCCGTCTTATCAACTTTTTCGGGACAGATTATTATTTTACTTCCTTCCTTAAAAGCTATAAGGTGCAAAAATTCAAACTTCTTTCCGTTTTCGGCAAACTGCAAATTGTAAAGATTTTCCGCGTGTTCGGCGGTGTAGTCGCACTTTGAAAATTTTTCTTTTACAATCTTTACCGCCGCTCTTTTAAAAACCGCCCGTTCCGCGCAAAATTCAATCACTGCATTCTCGCCGTCAAAAGATACAAATTTCTTTTCTTCAATGAGCTTGTCAAAATACTCTTCGTCTTCGGCGGCTATGCGCGAAAGTTTGTATATTGCTTTTGCCGCGTCGGGCACGGCGTTTTCAAGTTGCGGCAACACGTTGTGGCGCAATTTGTTGCGGGTGTAGCCGTCCGCAAAATTGCTTTCATCGTCGACGAACGGCACGGCGTTCCTTTTAACGTATTCGTCAATTTCTGCGCGCGTGCAACCAATTAACGGGTGAATGAGTTTAAGTTTTTTACCGTCCGCACGCGTAATTTCCCTGTCGTAAATACCTGTAAGTCCCGCAACGGCTGTTCCGCGCGCAAGATTGAAAATAACCGTTTCTGCGTTATCATCCATATGGTGCGCGGTTGCAATCGCGTCGGGAACAATCCACTTTTCGCCGCTTTGCAAAATCTTGCTTTCAGTCGCTTCATAATAGCACTGTTGCCGCCAGCTCCGCGCTCCGTTCTCGCTGTTGTCGCCGCCTTCCGCCCGCACGAAAGTTATAAGCGGCACGGCAAACTTTTCGCAGTATTCCTTTACGAACGCGCTGTCCCTATCGGAAGATGCACCGCGGATTTTGTGGTTACAGTTGAGAGCGCAAACTGAAATTCCGTACTCCTTCGCGCCGTTTAAAAGACAGTGCAAAAGCGCCATCGAGTCTCTGCCGCCCGATACGGCAACACATATTCTCATGCCCGCATACTTTGCAAAATCCGTCTTCATATATATGGAATTATAGCATAAAGAAAACTTTGTTGCAACAGCGCAAACAAAATAAAATAAAAAATTTGTAATTAGCTTAAAAACGATTGACAAAAAATATTTTTTTTAATAGAATAATAAAGCCTTGAACAAAGGTCTCATCGCGGGGTAGAGCAGCCAGGTAGCTCGTCGGGCTCATAACCCGGAGGTCGCGAGGTTCGAATCCCGCCCCCGCAACCACTTCTTTCCCACAAGTTGGGAATATGGCGACGTAGCTTAGTTGGTCTATAGCGGCCGGTTCATACCCGGCAGGTCGGCGGTTCGAATCCACCCGTCGCTACCATTAACAACTCGCGCAAAAGCGCTTTACAATACGGCGGTTGCATTGCAAAGCCGAATAATACGGCCCGTTGGTCAAGAGGTTAAGACATCACCCTTTCACGGTGGTATCGTGGGTTCGATTCCCGCACGGGTCACCAACTGAAACTCAACAGAACCCAAGTTCTGTTGAGTTTTCTATTTGTTCACCAAAAAAGACACGGTTTAAACCGTGTCTTTTTATGTCCTGTAATCAGAATAAAATCATACGCAAAATTTACCCGAATATAAAGCCCCACAATGCTGTGGGGCTTAAGTTCGATTAATTATTATTCTTAATCAGTGTTGGCGACGGCGTTTCTTAATTATAACAATCGCAACCGCTCCGCCTAATACAACTACAACTGCAATAACAACGCAAGCAACAACTAATGCCGTATTATCGTTGCCGTCGGATCCGGGATTAGCGTAATCAGAAGGCTTCGCAGGGGCAGTCGCAGTCGGTCTTTGGGGCTGGTCTTCTACTGCTACGTACACCTTGACGGGAACAACTGCTCCAATACTTTCATAACGCTGAGCCGCAGCGTCGGCAATATACTGAATTTCAACCGCGCTGTTGCTGTCAAGTTCGGCATAAGTAAAAGTAAGTGTGCCGTTAACAACTTTGCTTGTAATATCTTCATCGTTGAGAGTTACTCTGTAAAGCTGATAACCGTCATCCGGAGTGATTGCAAACGATACGGTTTCCCCTTCTTTAACGGTTTTCACTTCGTCGTCTTCAAGCGAAAGTTTGCCGCCCCTGCCGTCAACGGTGGCGTAGATATATTTATCGGAAGAAGCCTTAGCCGCGTCGACAGCCGCTACCATATATGGCGAAAAACTTTTGACCGTAGCAACTATACCTAACTTGGTAACTACACAGGGGATTTCTTCGATAATGTATTCGTCGCCCTGAACGTGCTTTCTGTGATAAACCTTGAATACTACGCCTTCGTCTTCGGGACCGTACCCTTCGGGAAAACCGAGCGAAATTTTAACGTGGCTTCCGTCCGGAATTTTAGAGTACCGGCCGCAAGTCTGCAAATCTATATCGTAGGTTTCGCTCTTTTTTACGTCTTCGCGCGTAACGTCGCTGTTCTCGATGTTACCGATGCCGTCAAGCATTGCATTTTCGGTTTTTTCGTCTACACTTTCAACGACGAGCATCATCTGGCTCGCATTAGTTGTAAAGAGATTACCGTTCTCGTCCTCGAATTGGGTTTCGGCAAGGTTTGTATCGCTTACAAGTTGGGGGAATGCGCAGCAATCCACCCAAAGTCTGCCACCGCCAAGAATTAACGGGCAAGCCATAACCCATCTTGAGAAGCAGTAGTGAACGGCGTTAGGCGCCTTATTCGAAATGAACGTCGTTACGCCGTCAGCCTTGTATCTGATTTGGTTCGAGCCTATGTTCTCGAAATAGAACGAATACATCAGACGGTTGTGCTCATACATAAGGCTGGGCTTGAACTTGAATCTCAACGTGTATCCGTCTTCCGAAAGTTTAACTAAGTTACCGTCTTCGTAGGGAACGAACATTGCGTATTTCGATAAGTTTGATAATTCGTATTTGGTAGTATACCTTACGCTCATAGGCTTTTCCGGATCGATAGCGTGCAAAGGCTCGTCATAAGTAACTACTATTTCAAACGCATATTTGTCTGCCATAATACTACTGTTGGGTGCAGCCATCCAGTCGTAAATCATTTGCGTTCTGGTAAGGTCGAGCGAAGACTTCACCACGTAAGGTGCTGCAACGTATGACATGTACGCTTTATTCTCTAATACTTCGGTAGCGTAGACAGCATACTCGCCGATATCAATATTTTCCGGATTATAAAGCGATTTAATTCTTTGTACTTCATACCAGTTCATATCCGGTTCGATATCTTTTACAACCGCATACTGCGTATATAAAACGTACGTATTATGGTATGCCTTAGTCTGGTTTCCGCTATCTTCAAACAGCGTTTCCATAGCCCCTTCTTTAATGACTGCGTACATATCGTTCCAGTAAGACCAGATAAGTTGACCTGCTTCTATACCTTCAACTTCATTTTCACTGGCATAATGCGCCTGACGGTAGATAAGACGCAGACCGTCTTCTTCGTAAAGTCTTACCGCGCCCTTATCGTTTACGCTTACCGATTCATACAAAGCTATGGCGTCGTCTTTACTGAGCGCGTCGTCATAATTCTCGTTAACCCATTCCTGAGTTACCATTATTCCGCCCGATATTCTCGTTGTGCCGTAGTTCCTGACTGCAAGCGAAGGATAAGGCATTTCGTAATTCGAAGTGGAAATTACGGGGTCGGGAAGATGGTTTTGGGACGCCGCGAACGCCGCCATATTTGTGTAAGTGCTTTTGTTAACCCTGCTACCGTTCCAGGTAACGTCAAACGCGTACCACGAACCGTCAGCTTTATCAGAAAAAGTAGCGATAGCTTGCTCTTCAGGTTCGGCCGTAGCGGAATTTGCGTACCAAACGTAGTTCCAGGCGTGGCCTTCACCGTTTTCTACGGAAGACGTGCCGTCCGTACCCACGTAAATACTAGTACCGCCTACGATTATGCAGGGAACGCCAAGTTTATCTAATACAGCTTTGTATGCAAACGTATAACCGTAGCATACGCTTTTTCCTTCTACAAGCGCGCCGTACGCATTGTACATATAAGGAAATTCAGATTTATCGGCACTGTAGTAAGCGTCGTCATCATATACGGTATGTGTGGCAATATATGAGTTGGCAAATTGTGCGTACAGAACTTCTTCAGCGGTGCCGTAAGTATCTTTAGCCGCTTCTTCCTTTACATATGCTTCCACTTCGTTTATCTTTGCGTTGTAAGCCGTGATAGCTTTTTCTACTTCCGCTTGCGAGCTGAAGCCGCCGTCTATGTAACAGTTTGCTTCTCTGCCGCAGTCGATGTATGCGACGTAATCGTTATCTATGCGGCCTGCGCTAAGCGTCAGTTTATAGATGTCAATATAGAACAATTCAGGATGGTCGTAGTAATACGAGTCTCGCGCAGCACCGAAGGCTTTGGGAACCGTAAGGTCTCCGTCTCTTACCCAACTTGCAATTTCTGCGGATGACACAACGTCTTTGAGATCATACTGAACGACGCCGTCTTTAAAGTCGCCGTCATTGTTCATTTTATCAAATACTCCGTAGAATTCCTTTGCGAGAGTGTATTGTTTTCCTTCTGCGTCCGTAAGATTATCGTAATAATAGACGGAAGAAGGAACCGCATTGTCTTCAGCAAAAGCGGTTTCTGCATTATCAACGGCAAGTAGACTTACTCCTGCCACAATTGACAGAGCGCAGACTGCGCTTAAACTTGCAATCGAAATGCGTTTTCTTGTTAATCTCATAAAATCTCCTAAATTAAATTTTTGAGTATTTTAACGAGAATTCTTACTCGTTAATTTTTTTCATTATACATTAAATTAACTATTTTTTCAATAGTTTCATTATATTAATTAACATAAACATTTAATAATAATTAATAAATCATATATATAAATATATAGCAAAAAATAAAAAATTGATATTAAAGTTAATCTTTCTTTGAGACAGGATCCCAACTAAAGCTCAACAGAACACAAGTTCCGTTGAGCTTTTTATAACTACCCCCCTACGGGAATCGAACCCGCACGACCGAATTCCGCTATTCAAGCACTCGCTAAAGTGCATTGAAAAAACAGTTTCAAAGCATTGTGCTACACATTGATTTTTGTTATAATATCAGTAGAATACAGTAATTTAGTTGGTAGCATTAGATGAACCACAACACAATTCAACTTGATGACAGTTTTGAATATAAGTTAATTTGTCAAGGAAACACCGCAGAAGTTTTTTTATATGATGAAAAAACAATATTAAAGCTGTTCAGAAAAGATTTTCCGCTTGAAATAATTGCATCCGAATTTGATTTTGCAAAAAGAATTTCAGCAGACCTAGTATTTGTTCCTAAAGTTTTCGGATTGGCGGAATATAAAAACCGTTACGCCATTTTATACGAAAAAATTAACGGCAAGGATATGATTGCGGAAATGTTTCGTAAACCTTATAAAATAAGGTCTTATTCAAAAGCATTAGCCAATACCCACGCCAAAATTCATAATTCAACGACGGATTTAAACTTAGATATTAAAAACAAGTTAATAAATAATATCACTGCAACCGCAGATTTAACAGAATACGAAAAAGAAAAAATAACGTCTTATATAAAAACTTTGCCGGACGGAAAAGCGCTTTGCCACTTTGATTTTCACCCCGGCAACGTTATAATCAAAAATAGTGAATTTTACGTAATAGATTGGATGACCGCTTGCAACGGTAATGCCGCAGCGGACGTTGCAAGAACATTTCTTCTTTTGCAGTACGGCGAATTATTATACGCCAATATCTTTGTAAAACTGATTGCTCATATTGTTGAAAAGCATATCGGAAAAATATATTTGCGCCAATACAAAAAATTGACGGGCATTACAGACGCAGAAATAAAAAAATGGCTTTTACCGATAGCCGCCGCAAGACTTATAGAATGGATTTCTAAACACGAAAAAAACAAACTGTTAAAATTTATCAGAAAAGAATTAGCAAAAATAACCTGATTTTCATAATACGATTGAAATTTACCCACATATCACCAAAAAAAGACGAACTAAAAGTTCGTCTTTTTTGTTGGTAACATTGTTGTAAAATTTATTTCTTTTCGGTTGCGCCGATATCAACCTTATCGCCTATAATTCTTTGGTTAAAGTTATAATCGTAGCCGACTCTCACGTATGAATTATCGCCCGCATCCACTGTAACGCCGGACATAACGGTATAATTTGCCGTCAACTCAACCTGACCGGTGATATTGTTAAAACCCAACGCACTGTTAAACGCTTCAAGCGTGGAATAAGTACTTCCCAAATACTCGAATTCAATACCCGACCCGCCTATAAAGCAATTATTTTTAACGGTGATATTCTTGGTTTCGGCACTCGATAAATCGGTATAAATCATTTTGTTGTGA
The DNA here is from genome assembly GCA_964592605.1 of uncultured Clostridia bacterium. Taxonomy (GTDB): domain Bacteria; phylum Bacillota; class Clostridia; order Christensenellales; family Borkfalkiaceae; genus Coproplasma. The sequence goes on from CAZQFP010000006.1 coordinate 21,375, forward strand.
TTGGATTTAACCAAATTGTTTGCAATGGTCAAACCGTCCAGCATAGAAAGCACAAATTCGGCTTCACCGCCCTGCGTATTGTTGTTTATAAGCGTATTGTTTGCGATAACGCAATTTTCCACCACTCCCGAACTCTTTTTATCGTAACCGCCTACCCTTATTCCGCACTTGATATTGCCAACAACTATATTGTTATAAACGCTGATATTTTTTACGTTATAGCCTGTGCTCTTTTGTTCAGAGCCGACTTCTATTCCGTACTGGCTACCTTCAAGGTAGTTATTCACCAAAAGCACGTCGCGCGCGCCGTCAACATACAGACCCGCGCACTCGGCATATTCCGCAACGCAGTTTTTAACCACATTACCCGCCGCAACGCAATAGCGCGGCTGATCCAAAGATTTATCTTTGCAATACCCGAAGTTACCCGTAAAGTCTATTCCGATATTGGTGTTATCGTGAACGTTGTTGTTAATTACGTAAATGCACTCGCAGTTGGCGGCAACCGAAACAGCTTCGCACCAGCCCAAAACATTGTCATAGCACTCGTTGCCGTAAATTAGCCAGTTATCCATTGGCGAAGTTTTTTCGCCGAAAAGAAGAATTGCGTTAGCGCCGCACTCTTCATTGTTGGGCTTATTCGTTTCAAGATCATGGAATTTATTGTTGCGGATTATTATGTTGTGCTGTCCGCCGTCGTAAGCGGCAATGCCTATTGCCGTTTCTGTTTTAACGTTGCCTATTTCAAGCCCTTCGAAAATAACGTAACCGATATTCTGGTCAAGACCGAACACGGGAAATTCTTTATTTTTGGCAACCGCCGCCGCGCTTGCTGTAATTACTGGCGTTTCACCGGGGTAGTTACGAACGGTTATGTAAGCGTTTTCACTGCCCGATTTCCCCACCCAAACGGTATCGTCAAGGTTGTAAGTTCCGCCGACGAGATATACCGTTTGACCGGCTTTAGCTTCGTCTATTGCGGTCTGCAAATCCGTTGCGTCGGCTTTGGACTTACCTTCGCCCGTCCCGTTTGGCGAAGCGTACAAAGCGTTTGAGACAACGCTTGCGTCGTTATCGTAGTCCGCCATTTCGGATATGTATTTATAAAAATTCTGATTTCTTACGTAGTCGGCGGGAATATAAGTTTTTACGTACTCACCCAGCGTTTCGGGACGGTTTTCGCTACCCGTTTCTCCGCCCTGCTCTCCGCCTGTTTCAGAGCCGCCGTTGCCGCTACCAGTGCCGCCGCCCGTTTCAGAGCCTGCGCCGCTTTCCGAACCGCTACCTGTCTGATCGCCAGTTTGACCGCCTTCCCCGTTACCGGTACCGCAACCGAATACGGAAAAAGCGCCAACACCCAAACAAGCTATGCATAACGCCAAAAATTTTTTAAACTTGCTCATTTTTACCCCTGTGTTAAATATTTCTGCAACCATTATACAGTATTAAGTATACGTTTGCAATACCCCGTTCGGTTTTGAACCTTGCAAAAGGCGCATAAAAAACCGCGGCTTATAATAAAACCGCGGCCTTTTTATTTACATTAAAGGTGAAACTATTTTTAAAATACCCGTTATTATCGAACCGAAGAAGCTATACTTGCTTTCCGTTGCCGGATTACACGAAGTAAACGTTCCTTCAAAGTCTTCCGCAACTTCCGCCATAACCGATTTATCGTCGGTGTAAACGCCGTTATCGAACTCCTGATAGAATGCACGCATGTCCATATTAACAGAACCTACAGTTACGCAGTTTTCCGTAAGCATTACTTTACTGTGCACAAACGTTTTAGGCACGTAATATACCTTAACGCCGTATTTTATCAGCTTTTCGGCATTGGAACGCGTAACCCTGTAAATAAACGGGTAATCGGGCACCGAAGGCAACACCAGCCTTACGTCCACGCCAGACTGCGCCTTAGCCTTAATCAGCGCGTACAGTCCGCCGTCGGGAATGAAGTACGGCGTCATTACGTACAACTTTTCACGCGCACCCGATATAACGTTCAAGTACACTCCACGGCACAAATCGGCTTTAATTTCCGGTCCGCCCGCATACGGTACAAAATGCGAATTGTTTTCGGTTACGGTAAATTTGTTTACGTAATTTTCGTAATCTATCTTCTCGCGCGTGGCAAGCTCCCACTGCCGCAAGAACGTTACGCTCAACGCGTCCACAGCCGCACCGTCCAAACGCAAGCCGCAGTCCTTCCAGTAGCCGTCCATTTCGTACTCGTTTGTATACTGGTCCGAAACGTTTACGCCGCCTACGTAGCCAGTCTCGCCGTCGATAACCACTATCTTTCTGTGGTCGCGGAAGTTCATACCGAACGTGAAGGGCGCCAACAGTTTTTGGAAAAATTTGAACTGTACTCCCGACTCTTTAATGCGCTTTTTCGCTCTGTCGGAAAGCACTCCCGCGCAACCTACGTCGTCGCACAAAAGTTTTACTTCCACTCCCTGCGCAATTTTGCGCTTGAACACGTCAATAAACCTGTTCAAAAGCACGCTGTCGGCAAGAATGAAAAACTCCATAAGCACAAAGTGCTTGGCACTTTCTATGCGCTCTAACATATCATTGAAAAGCGGTCTGGCGTCGTGGAAATACTTTGCGTCAGTGCCGTTGTACGGCACAAAGCCGCCGGCGTTGTAAATATATTCGCAGTCGTTCATAACCGCAACCGAAGCGTTTTCAACCGAAAAATCACCGAAATACTTTTTGGTGCGCTCGGAAATAGCTTCAAAGCGGCGGCGGTCGTAACCGTAGCAAACGGGTTTAAGCGCAAGCAGATAAATAATATAGCCGCATCCGCAGGAAGCAATAAGTAGCATCATCCAACTAGCCTTAATTTGCCCGTCGTGTTCACACGTGCACACGTATGCCGCCGTTAAAACGGTAAGCGCCAAAGATATATAAAAGAAAATATCAAAGAAATACGCGAAAAACGCATACAAAAAGACAATAAGAGATAACTGCAACGCAGTAAGAAAATCAATTCCCACCGCCTTAAAAGCAGCCCACTTATTTACCCAAGTTTTATGTATACTTCTTAATACTACGCCCGCACTTTCTTCTTCGGTATCAAGCGCGGAAAGTCTGTTTTCTTCCATACTTAACCGTTCTTTAAAAATATTCTATCACTTATTTACGGCAAGAGCAAACAAATATCGGCAAATTTTTTTAACAAAAAGCTCCGCTTTACGGGCGGTGCAATATGGATTATTAAGTTCTTAAGAGATACGGCATAGCAGAAATGCTATGCCGTATCTTTGCTGTCTTGTACGGGTAAGAGTATTTGTTCCACTCCGCCGCCGTTTTTAAAATCCCCGAGCTCGCGTGAGAACTCGGGGATTTTCTTATCAATTATTGCCTATTTTAAGTAATTTGGTGTTATAGTCGGTGAGCATCTGTTTCAGCTCGGGAATTACGTTGTGATTTCCGTCCTGAATCTCGTTGATAAAGGTGTACTTAAAGTCGCCGCCGCCTATTCTGCCTGCATACTTCATAACCTTTTCCTTTGCTTCGTCGGGCGTGTCAACGGCGTATTTGTACATATCATCCGCGGTATCGAAGTTACTGTAAGTGTTGCCGCCCTTTTTCGTCGTGTAATCGGCGGGCACTTTTTCGTCCCTTGACGAAGCGAGATAGCAGTCGATATTCGACTTATCTGCCGTGTCGTTCTGCGTTACCAAAATAAATCTCGAACCTTCGAATTTATTGCCGTACGCCTTAATAAAGCCGCCGTCTTCGCCAGAGAAAGTACCTTTCGAAGATGAAGTTGAGCCTATGTCCGAACCCTGCCCCGCCATCATCATAGGTCTCGTAGCGGCGGTTGAGCGGAAGTAGTTGTTTTCAACGAACGCGTTCGCCCCCATAGTCGCGCCAACGCCGTATTCTGCGTTGCCGTCGAAATAGTTGTTGAATATATGAATAGTTCCCATCCTTATGCGTGGATGGCGTGAGTCGGAATGGTCGTACCAGTTGTGATGATAGGTAACGCGCGCTTCTTTCTCAATCACATCTTTCATACCCTGCAGGTTGCATTTGCCGTTGTCCCAGAAGTGGTTGTACGAGTGGGTTATATAAGACGAGTATTTGGTGTCCAGCGCGCCGTCGCCCTTTACCTGGTCGGCTTCTTTTCCCGCGTCGCCGTAGAACATATCGCAGTTGTGCACCCAAATATGGTCGTTTTCGTGTGCAATTGAAACGTTGTCGCCTTCCTTACTGGAGCAGTTCATAAAGCCGAGGTTGCGCACTTCTGCCATAGAAGCTCTTTTAATGCTAAAGCCGAAGCCGTTAATGGTTGCGTCGTCGCCAATGCCTTCAAGAGTGAAGCTTCCGCCATGGGCTTTGTCTGCTCCGTTACCTATAACCAAATCGCCTTCGCCGTTTTCGGTTTTAGTGGGGGTGTTAATGTTGCCTATAAATCTCATGCAGAGAGGGTTTTTATCGAAACCCTTTCTGTAGTATTCGAAAATTTGCTGCACGCCTACGCAAGCCTGCGTTCTGCCGTCCTCTTTTGCCACGATATCAACGGTTATGCTGTCCTTGTTTTCATTGGTTACGTACAGTACGCGCGTGCTCTCTTTCAATGTGCCGTCTTCGTTGTACGCACCCGGCATTACGCGGCTGCCGTCCGTGCCGATGAAAGCGTAGCCTTCTCTCTCGTGCGCCGCAACCACGACGTTTTTAATCGCCGACTTTGCTTCCAACTCGTTGCCCGAAGCGTCGCGTGGAACGACTTTGAGCGAGTATTTGCCCGCTTTCAAGCCTACCGCGTCTGCGCGGAAATAGGTTTCGTATTGTCTTATAAGGGGCGCATCGAGTTTAGTCCAGTCGCCGCTTTCCGCCTTATAATAGACGTTGTACCAGCTTGCGCCGTCCAGCGCCGTCCATTTGACGTAAGCCGCTTCCAAATCGCCAAGCCCTTCGGTGATTTGCACCGCGCCTTTCGCTGCGGGCGGGTCGGGGTCGGGTTTTATTTCGTCGTCCTGCCCGGGAATACCCGTGGACTGACCGCCCGTTCCCGGGGTGTTACCGTCGGCACAGGCAACCGCGCCAAACGATACGGAAAACGCCATTGTTAGCGCTATAACCGCGAGTATAGCTTTTTTAATTTTCTTCATTTTGCTCCCCCTGAACGGATTTTTCATTTTTTGATTTTTTCGTTCACTATTATCATATCACATTAAAATCCGTACGGCAACCCTAAATTCAAAATTCTTCTTCTATTTCTTCAAACACCGCGTAAAGCGTTAGCGGGTAGCAAGGCGTGTAAATATAATAAATCGAGTCCCACAAACGCTGCATGTTTCCGTAACCGTCGTCATAGTACCACCCATCAAAAACGTAACCGTCCTTGTGCGCATCGCCGAACGTAATATAATTGTCTTCGATAGTATAAAAGTCGGGATTTTCGGGCGCATTTTCGCCACCGTCAAGTTCATATGTTATGGCATATTCTATAAGTTTGAACCGCGCGGAAATTTCCACGTCGCACGCTGGCATTGTGAACGACGTTTCCCCGTTTTCCAAAGGCTCGCCGTTTATCAAAATACAGTCAAGCTCGTAACCGTCGTAGGGACTAACGGTCAGCTCGTACGTTTCACCGTAAAACGCACGGCCGTAGTATTCATCCAGATAGACGGAACCGTGTTCGCTGTCGCCATAGTTAATTTCGTGCGCGGGATTATAATATTTTGCGTACAAAGTAAGGTTGCCGAAATGCCCTGCAAGACTTGTAACCTTATAGTCTTCTATGTCCGGGTAGTATTCGTCCAAGGTACAATAAGTGTACCAACCGCAAATTTCATAGCCTTCTTTTGTCGGCTGAATAAGCTCGTCGGCGCTTTCAACCGTGTAAGTTTCCGGGTTACTTCCCGAAATAGTAGCGTCGTCCAATACGTACGTTACAGAGTAAGTCAAAAGCTCGAACTGCGCGGAAACGGTTACGTCCTTTTCGGGCATAATAAACGAAACGCCTTCCAACTCTTCTCCGTCCAAGATAAAAGTTGTAAGTTTATAGCCGGCGGAAGGGTGTGCGGCAAGAATTACCTTTTCCCCTGCATTAACGTTCGTAACGGCAACAGTTACGTAGCCGTTTTCACAAGTCTGGCAAACTACGGTATATTCCTTTCCGCCTGCGCACGCGGCTAAGCCCACCGCACTGCAAATTAAAGCACCTAAAAGAGCGATAAAAATTATAAACTTTTTCATACCGTCTCCTTATTTTCCGTTTTTGCGGGTAAACTTTGGAACAGCCCGCAGACTTGCGGAACGCACATTGTCAGCGGCAAAATTGCAAATACGAGCATAAAGCCGAGTGCGCCGAACGTAAGCGAAACGTACAGTGAATATATAAGCGAAATATATGTGCTCAGCGTAAATAACGTTGCCACTGCGCAGGTTGCAACCGTTATACCCGTTTTTATTTTTTCGTTCTTTATAAACAGTTTTACGGCTTCGCCTATAGTGTACAGCAGTACGGGAATTACAAAAAGATAAGTGCCGCCGAAAATGACTGCCGCGCACACAACTGCAAGCAACGTGTTTATTAAAAGTCCGCCCAAGGCTGTTTCCGAATGGTTGAAGCCCAATTTGTGTTTGATTAGCGTTGCAACAACAAACGCCGCCGCCATAAGCAGTGAAAAAATTACCAGCAAGCCCCCGTCGAAAGCCACACCTATTACGAACATAAGGTGGTAATTTACGCCGCTACACGCACTTGCTATAAGTGCAATTACAAATCCCAGTCCGCACGCTATAGCAATAAACGCCAAATCTATTGCGAGCGATATTAAAAACTTTTTGCAGTTCAATTTCTTTTTTAATACACCGATTACTGTTACCGCACACACAAGCGCTATTGTAAGCCCGAAAAATACCCAGCCTGTAACGGCGCTATAGCTTACAAGCGCATTGGGAAAAAGCGTGAAAAACAGCGTATCGTGCCCGCCTTCGAAATAGTCTATCTCGCCGTACTGCGCGTTTGAAGTATACTCGTCCACAAGCGGCAACAGCGTATCGCCATATTTTGCTACCGCCGCAGGATTTACCGCTTCGTAACAGTCTTTCTCGTTATGGTAAACCTTTAAGCTCTCTAAAACGGCAAAGTTCATACCGGCATAGCCTTTTTCAAGGAAAGGACTAAGGTCGGTATCGTTGGGCAGCATATCGTAAACGTCCGCCGCAATTGAAAAAGAATACGGAAAGCCCGCTTTTTTGTAAAGCTCTATTATCTTTGAATTGTTGTCGCTAGTCTGAAAAAGATACAAGGGCCCCGTGTTACCACGCCCTTCCACGTTTATAACCAGATTTACGTCTTCAAGCCACTGGGAATATTCGTTAACAAGCGCTTCACTTCCCAAAACGCCTTCTTCTTCCGCGTCTAAAATAGCAATTTTTATACCGTTTTTCAGACTTTTTTCGGAAGAGAAAATACGCGCAAGCTCCAATACTGCGGCAACGCCGTAACCGTCGTCAAGCGCGCCGTGGCTACCTTCGCTCGGTTCGTCGTATTTTATTTTAAATCCGCACGAATCGTAATGCGCCACAAGCAACACGTTTACGCCGCTTTCGCCTTTAATTTCCGCATAAATATTTTTGGGCTTGTAGCCGAAAATTTGCTCGTTCTTTTCGTCGTAAACCCACGCGTTTTTATGCGTGATAATTTCGTTTTCCACTCCGTAAGAAAAGAGCGTGGACGAAATATAACTTCTCACTTCTTCCGCCGCTTCTTCATTGTATATTGAATGTTCCTTTTCCGATATCGTAAGAATATGCGAAAGCATGTTGTCAAGAGAATACTCTTTGTCGCTTACGTTCGTTGTATAAGTTATATTCAACACAGCAATAAGTACGGAAAGCAAAACCGCCACAGCGGCAAAAATGCTTGTGAATAAAATTTTACACTTATTATCTTTTATATCTTTTAACGTAAATAGTTTTTTCACCGGTTACTTAAGTTCCTTTTAGGCTTTTGCTATTATAACTATACCACATTATAATTTGAAAACACAACGTAAAAAAGACCGCTTTCACGTTAAAGCGGTCTTTTTCTTGCTTAAATAAATACAAAACTTTTTTACTTTTTGGGTTTAGCCGGTTTCTTTGCAGAATTCTTTTTCTCGGCTTTTGCCGCGGGTTTTTCACCGGCGGTTTTTTTTGCAGGCGTTTTCTCCGTATGTGCTTTCTTGGTCGGCGCTTTATTCTCTTCCGACGCTTTCGCCGTTACCGGTTCTTCATGCTTTTCCGTCTTGGGCTTCTTTTCTTTTTCGTCAAGTTTTTTTATAAAACGGTTACCGAAACATAAATTACGGAATTTGGGTACGCATACGGCTACTATTACAAAAGCCATTACTGCGACAAACAACAATACGAATACTATAAGCGCAATAGTCAACGCCCTTTCTTTTGGAATATTCGGCGCATTTATAAGATTAGCCGAATAGGGAATACCGACTAAGCTAAGCATAACTTTATCGGCAGAAGTCGTAATAATTTCCACAGTGTGCTCCTTATCAGTTAAATTTTCTGAATAAAATATCAATTTACGGGTTTCTTCTATATCGCTGTCTAAATCGAACGAACCGACCTTTTCACCGTCAATATATACGTCGGCAGAGCCGTACCCCTTTCCGGTAGCGCCGTAAAGGGCGATGCTTTCGCCTTGGAATTTAATAAACAGCCTTTCATTCGTCTTATCGGAAATAAGATAGCCGTTAGGTATGTCTGCGATATCGGCTGAATTTTGCCAGCCTTCCGTTGCAAAAAATTTATTGCTGGTAGGCGGAATAACCTGTTGCGTAGTAGATTGAACTCCTGCGTCAAGCTCCGCAAGAACGGAGAAATTTCCACCGGTCGTGCCCTTGACGAGTAACCGCCAGTATCTTCCGGTAACGCTCGCAAATTTCAAATTTATCGTCGTACCTGAATAGTTGCTTCTGTCGCCGGTTGCAACCGTCTTCCAGTTGCCGTCAGCCGTATCAGAAATTTGCAGTTCAAAGTTGGTTATGTATGAGTTTACGTTGTTTCTCGTCGTAACCGAGAAGTAGTTGAACGTTTGTATCTTTTCCGTGTCCAGTATGAATTCGTGCGGGTTTTCGGGCGTTATCTGTTTGTCGCCGCCGCCGTAGGTAGTGTGCATATTGGTGCTTGTGAACCCGTCGATAAGATACGTCCACTTATCGGTAACCAGCTCCGTAACCTGACCCGTGGTTTCATCGGTCATAGTTTCCGTTTGGTAACGTCCGCCGACTATATTTTCGGGGGCTTTAACCATCACCCACTCACTCTTATCCGTACCCGTGGAAGAAAGATTTATATTGTCCTTTTTGGAAACCAAAAACTGCGGTTCGTAAATATAAACAGGCGCTATCTGTCCCATAGGGTAATCGGGATGGAATATATCGGCTGAATTCAACTGGACGTAATTGCCGCTATCGTTTTTTACCGCAATAGATGCAGAACCGCCGCCGCCCGTGTTGACGTTGAATATTCTTACCGCGTAATACTTGCCTTTTTCTACAACTCTGGTAACGTTATATTCCTTATACGAGCCGATATCGTGCGTGCCCGATATTATTTCTTCAAGGTTTTCAAAGTCGTCTCCGAAATAAACTTTAGCCCAGTCGTCCCATTTTGCGGAGATTGAAATTTCACCCGATACGGGCGCTTTCCAATAAAATTCGGCAATTCTTACGTCCTTTTTACCGGAAGCGGTCTGATACGTGTTAATATTGGGAGTTGCTATTCCCCTTACTTCGTCAGGTTGCTTACCCGCAACGTCGGCAAAAACTTCGTCAAAGTTGTTGCCCTTCACGTCGTTATAGGAAGCAAGTCTTGCGCCGTTATAAGAAATTCTCAGCGTAATCTGCAATTTATGGACAACGCCGTCCGAAAGTTTTACGTCGAACGTGAAGTTATCAAACGTTCCCGTATAATTTTTATCAAACGAGTACGCCCACTTCCCGTTACCAAGCTCCCGTATTCTTCCGTGTTCGGGCTGGTTTACGCCAATTATCGTAAAGCCCTTTTTATCGTTACTATCAAGCGAGCTTATTGTGTTGCTAAGCAAATCGAAAGTAATGTCTTCTCCGAAAGCTACTACGTAGTCGCCCGAAGTTTTAACGCCGTCAATTCCGCCCGCATAGTAACAGGAAACCGGTTCGTAATTGGGCAAAGCCTTCATTTCCGCAAGCTGGTCTTCCGTGAACATATCTTCGGAAATTTTAGCGGAATAAAAGTCGTTAAAATATTTTATAAAATTCATTCCGTAAGTTAACGCACAGCGGTATGCAAAGTCGGCGCGCTTGTTGGAACAGTATGAAGAAGCGTTTTTATAGGTATATAGCAATTCATAAAATTTTTCCGCACCGAAAGAGTGCATTATGTTTGCATACATACCGAGTATTTCAAAGTAGCCGCAATTTTCCGTATCGGCATAAGTGCCCTTTTTCTGAATAGTTTCCGTAAGCACTCTGTAAGGATTTGCGTATTCGCCGTGTTCCGCTCCCCCGCCGTTTCTAATCGTAGTGCCTACGTCGCACAGCGTTATGTAAGAAAGAAGAATTAACGCGTTGTTCCTGACTTCGCCTTCTTGTCCGCAACCGAAGCCCCATACCGTGCCGTAAGAAGACGCATGGTTATGACCTATTTCGTGCAGAATTCCCCATGTTCCCGAACTTAAAAGTCCGCGGTAGTTCATTGCGCCGTTAAACCAGTCCGTAGGATGGGCAAACGAATAGTTACCGAGCGCAACCGCGGCGCCTGCGGGAACGTGCCAGTCGAACATGGTCTTATTAAAGCGGTTGTACGTTCCGCCCGTAAACGACTCGTTCACGGAGTAGAACGAATGCCAAAGCATGGCTAGTTTGTCTATTTCGTCCGTCTTTACCTGACGCATAAAATTGGTTGTACCCATTTCGCCCGTAGGACCTATAAGCTGACCGTTTTCGGTATCGAGTACGGCAATTACACCGGGAGCGTTGCGGAGATATTCATCGAAATATTTTGGCGTAGTCTGCCCCAAATCGTAGTGCGGCGTTTCAACCGCGCCCGTTACCGTCGTTTTAACGCGCGAATAGCAGTTATCCATACTTATTTCAATAAGACCGCCGAAAGGAGTTCCTATCGTGTATTCCTTATTTTCCGAAAACGTAAATTGGGCGTGTAGCCAAGGCAAGCGCCCGTTTTGATTATTCCACTGCCCTTGAAGCGAAATATTATCGAGCTTGTTGTTTGCAACAAGAACGTCTGCCTTTGTGAAATAAGCATCCGACGAAACTGCTTTAACGCTGTTTAAACTTCCCGCAATCGCATTGAAAGCCGCGTCTTCCGCGCCGCCGCGCCATGCAAGCGAATCCTGCACGCCCAGAACTACCGATATGCGTTCACCGGTCTTAAGTCCTTCAACCTTTACGGTAACGGCTTCGCCCGCGGGCAGATAAAGCCCCGTAGAGTGATACGAACGATATAGCGGGTCAAGCGTTATCTCTTTTTTTACGGCGTTGTTTTCACCTAGAACCGCGCCGTATTGTGCGTCGGCGGCAGGGTGCTTTTTAAGCCACTGTTGCGTGAGCGTGCCGTTTACCGAACGCGCCGCCGCTTCCGCCGTAAGGTGCTGACCCTGCGTTATAAGCATATATTTGTAAAATTTAGAATTATCGGACGAAACGGTCTGACCGTCCATTGTTCCGTTTGAAAACGCTCCCGAACCGTCGCAAGTAACGCCAGAGCCGTAACCGACCGATTCGCCGTTCAACATGCCGTTATTTTTCAAATTGGGAGCAGGATAATTGTTAAAACTTATTGTTGCGGTTTTCTTGATTTCACTGTTTGCAACCTGTTCGTACTCTGCTGTAAGCTCTTTGGTTTGCGTATTGTATATAATTGAAAAATCGTTGCTTAAAAGCGTTGTTTGTGCGCGCGGAAGATTGCGCTCCAATACGTTACTCACGTCGGCGCGCACCGTAGTCTGAACGTCGGAAAGGTTTTCGTAATCGTACTGATTAAGTGCAAAAAGTTCTTCGGTGGGAAGTTTTGTTTGCGGAATAGTATAAAAGTTTTCCTGTGAATTACATGCCGAAAGGGCAACTGCCGAAACCGACATAACCGTAGCCAGAACAACTCCGCAAATTTTTACGACTTTCTTTTTACGTTTCATTTATTATCTCCGCTTTAAAGGAATAATCTAATTATAATTTATTGTTTATTGTCGTTATGTATAATATCATAAATAGAGTATTTTTTCAAGCAATTTACTACAAACAAAAAGCGGGCTTATTCCCATACGAAATAAGCCCGCTTTACTATTTATTACATACTACTATTACTTTCTGGGGTTTTTGATATTCGCCTGAGCGGGGTGTTACCGCGATGGGCGATAACCCCCTAAGCAAGTTTACTTATCTTATATAAATACGGTTTTATCTCTATAAATTATTTATTTTTAGGTTTAGCCGCATTTGATTTCGCATTAGTAGTACTTGCTTTCGATGCCGTTGTATCTGTTTTATGCTTAGTGGCAGTTACTTCCGATTTAGTAGTATCTGTTTTGGACTTTCTACCTGTATCTGTACTATTCTTGTCGGTGATTTTTATCAGTCCGCGTTTATATAACACAAAAACAGTTATTGCACCTAATACTAATTCGATACCGACCAAACACAATGCTACCCATAAACCGGCATTTGATTTAGGAGACACGAATTCTTCCGGTAATCCGCCTATTTCCATTGCTTTTTCTTCGTTGATTATTCCGCCCAAGCCCGCAAATGCGTCTTTAATCGGCGTTATTTCAGATAAGCTCTGCATAGGTTGACCGGTGGGAGACAGAGTTTTAGTGGTATCTTCATAGATATTTAATAGTGATACCGTTGTAAATGTACCGTCAAGCGTGTTTGTTTCATACAAGGCGGTCATCTCTAATTTTACGTACTGTCCGTAAATGGGTTCGGCAAAAAGAACTACCTTTAAATCGTCTATCTCTTCAAACCCTTCACGCGTTGCAGCTACCTTCCAGCTTCCATCTTCACCGGTTTCGCTGACGTAAACCGTTACATTTTTTGCGAAGATGCTGAACCTTGAGTCATATTGATACTGAACGAAATCCAAACCCGAAATCCATCTGGGAACGTCCAATTTAATGGTTATAAATGCCGGCGCATACGGATTGGAATTGCCTTGTGCATCTGTTCCCGGTTTTTTAAGGTCTACCGCATAGTCGGTATGCCAATACGTTTTGCCGTTTCCGTCGATAGCGTTTTCGGCGTAATTCGGTCTTTTTGTATCTTTTGATTGCGTCGAATAAGCTTCCAATGATAAATAGGTTACGCTTATATATTTTCTTTCTGCAGTATCGGTATCGGCGGTAAACGTAAATATCTTTGAGTCGCTCGCCGGCTTTTTAGCGGTACCCTTTAATCTGACCTCTATTATTTTATCGCCCGAGCAGTCGGGAGACGCTTCCGAATAAGATATCCAACCCGTAGTAGGCGTATACGTAATATCGGTGCCTGTTTCCGTTTCAACTTCGGTACCGGTACAATATCTCCATTCATACGTACCGTCAACGCCGATTACTCTGTTCTCCCAGTCGTTGGCGTACAGAGTGTCGGGCATAGTAGGCTTTGCCGCCACGTCAATTTTATAAGCGTTATCGGGAGAGGCGCCTACGATATAAACGTAAATGTCGTTATCTGCCGAAATTTTGGCTAAATCTTCTTCGGGTAATTGATAGGCGTGGGATTGCCCTTCTTCAAAAGTAACTTCCTTCCAGGTTTTTTTGCCGTCTACGCTATATTTCCAAGTGAACGTGCCGTCATTGTAAGCATCCGCCCACACGATGCAACCCGCATTTTCGCCGTCGAACGAGAAGTCCGCAACCGCTTTATCGGAAAGTCCCATAAGATAATTTACTTTTGACTTTGCCGCAGTGCTTCCCGACGCTTTTGCCTTTGCTAACGCGTTAACTTCGATAGTTTTTAACTGCGTAGTAAATAAGGGGTCTGAAAGCGCAGCCTGTACTTCGGGAATGTTGGTTTTTTCCGTGTCCGTGAACAATCGGAACAGGCAGTGCATAGGCGTCGGATGATTCCACAGCGTGTCGCCAATGCGCCCTGCCAAAGTGCTGAAATCGGCAGCAGTTTTGGTCGTGTTTGCCTTGTACGTCTTAACAAGTCCGTACCAAGCGTCAAGATTTAAAATCTGAGTGGTTAAAGCCTTTTCGTATATTGCTTCCTGCTTAGTCAAATCACCCTGATATACTTTCGCAAGCCACGTATATTCTTCCGCTTTTACAAAATTATCGTAATCATCCAGGCACAATTGAGCTAGGTGGAAATATACGACGGTACCGCCGGAATTTCTTTGCCATGCCGCGTTGCCCCAACCGAGCAAATGTCTCTCGTTTTTGGTCGCCGCCAGCCAGCCGCCGACGTCGTTATCTATTTTCCAGGAACCTTTTCCGTTGGCGTCTTTACTGAAATACAATATTGCCGCGTGTCCCGGTTGACCGATTACGTTTGCAGGAACACCTCTGGCTCCTCTGATATTGCAGCCGCTTTTCGATATTCCTCCGCAAACGGAACCCGTTCCAAACTTATTTTTAAAGTTCATCCAGACCTTTTGGAGTTTTGCTTCGCCCTCCGCGCTTCTCGAAACGGTAATTACGTAAGGCTCGTCACCTTCTCCGGCGGGAACTGTATAGCTCGTGTCCCACAGTCCGACTTTATGACTTCCGTCGTCATTCCAGTCGGCTTTGGCATTATCACCCCTGTAGTCTACGGCAAATAATTTGTTAAAATAATCATAGTTTTCGTTCGCATAGAATACCGGATTGTTATAATTCGGGTTAGTATACTTTACGTAAGAATGCGGAGTGTGTAAATTTCCGGCGCTGTTGGGACTGGCGTTAATTCTCGTCTGGACGTAATCGTTCAGCCAAAGTATTGACTCGTCGTCGATTATGTTGCTCATTATCCAACGCATTTCTTCGACCTTTAAACTTCCGAATAAGTTCATAGTCTCGTATTTCCAGCTTCCGTCGGAATTTTTTGTCGCAACAAATCTTTCGGTTTTATACATATACCGATAAATTGCATATCTTCTTAAAGGGGCGGACTGATTTTCGATTCTTGATGCCTGCAAATAAGAACCTATCGTCTTATCGTGAGTCAACGCAACCGAGAACATCATAGTTCTGCACAGCTCGCCGAAAGTTCTGTTCGGATACCACTTATTTTTTAATAGCGTTGTATCATTCAAATCGGACTTATAGTGTTTGTATAATTTTGACAAAACAATCAAAGAGTTATAGTAAGAGCCGCCGAAAGGTGTGCCGCCGAGCATAAACTCTCTTAAACTGTCTAAATCGTTTAAGAGCCACGTTAAAACGGCTTGGTTCGCCTCATTAGTCGCATCCTCGTCGGTGCTTTGGGTTGTGAATCTTTTCAGAGCATACTGTCCTACTCTGCTTACAAATTCTCTCTGTAAAATAAGCTTCTCCAACTCATTATCGTTCAAATCGGCATTTGCTGCAACTTTGGCTTTTATCTGCTCATCATACGCTGCTAACGGCATAATAGAGCCACCATCAGTTAAAGAATTTGTCAGTTTGGCGTCTGCCCATACTGCGTGGTCGTGTGCATTACCCGTACCTCTGTTAGCCCACAATCGCAAAAATTTAGCTCCGCTTCTTATACCAAAAGTTATAAATTCAGCTTCAGCCTGAGGTCCAATAAGTTTCGGACTTACTACCATCCAATCATCCCAAGTTTCTCCGTCCATAGAAGTACCGACGTTAAACCTTACTCCGTCGCCTTTGGTAGCGGTTTTATTTAATCCCACGTACGCCGTAAAATATTTGTAATTCAGATTCTCGATATTATACGTTAAAGTAAGGGTAGCGGTTTTGGCAGTACTGCCGGTGTGCGTAAACAAGCCTTTGTCAAACGTATACCAAGACCCTTCTATTTTTACCTGCATTTTAGTACCGTTGGCGTCTACCGCATCTTTTATCAGCGGTCTTCCCGACTCCATACCGGTAATAGCAGGGTTACCTAAGTCGGACAAATATACTTCGTTTTTGTCGCTTGCAGCTTCTTCGGCAAATGCATTTACAAAATTTGCACCCGCAGTACCGAAAAATATAATCGCACATAAAAATAAACTTGCTAAAATCAATAATGCTTGCGTTATTTTTTTCTTTGCCATAAATATACTCCTCACAAAAACAGACCAAGTATTAAAATTATATATAATATTATATCACAATAATAATAAAATGAAAAGATTTTTTTATGATTTGTGCTATATTTACTTATCAATCATAAGCTAATACACGTTATTTATATATTATACCTTTTTTATTAAGTGTTTCAAGTATACAATATTAACTGCTGTCAAACGCGCATAGAATCGCCGCCGTGTTTATTTTAAACAGAAAAACGACACGGACAAGCCGTGTCGTTTTGGTGTATTTATTTAGTCTTTATTATTTGCGAGGGTTTTTGATATTCGCCTGAGCGGCGGCAAGGCGAGCGATGGGCACGCGGTAAGGCGAGCACGAAACGTAGTCAAGACCTACCTTGTGGCAGAACTCGATTGACGAAGGATCGCCGCCGTGTTCGCCGCAAATGCCGCAGTGAAGCGATTTCTTTTCGCCCTTGCCGAGCTTAACTGCAGTTTCCATCAATTTGCCGACGCCAACGGTATCAAGGCGAGCAAACGGGTCGCTTTCGTAAATTTTGCCTGCATAGTACGAAGGCAGGAATTTGCCGGCGTCGTCGCGCGAGAAGCCAAACGTCATCTGCGTTAAGTCGTTTGTGCCGAAGCAGAAGAAATCAGCTTCCTTGGCAATATCGTCAGCGGTAAGCGCCGCGCGGGGAATTTCAATCATCGTTCCCACTTCGTATTTAAGTTTCACGCCCGAAGCCTTGATAACTTCGTCCGCAGTCTTTACGACTACTTCCTTAACGTATTTAAGTTCCTTAACTTCGCCTACGAGCGGAATCATAATTTCGGGAACTACTTTCCAGCCGGGATGCTTTTTCTGAACGTTCAAAGCCGCTTTAATTACAGCCTTGGTCTGCATAACGGCAATTTCGGGGTAAGTTACCGTAAGACGGCAACCGCGGTGTCCCATCATGGGGTTGAATTCGTGCAAATCAGAAATTATCTGCTTAATCTGAGCAACGGTTTTGCCCTGTGCCTGCGCAAGCGCCTTAATATCTTCTTCGTCCGTGGGAACGAACTCGTGAAGGGGCGGGTCAAGGAAACGGATAGTTA
>CAZQFP010000007.1:0-35532 GCA_964592605.1 uncultured Clostridia bacterium
CTCGAAGTTCACGTTCGAAAGCCAGTTCCAGCAGATATCTTCTGGCGGCGCTATCTCGTACGTTGAAATATCCAATATGCGCCACAATCTTACCGCGCTTGCCGACGCTGTGCAGTATATATACGACAACATTCAGTACGCCGAATTCAATACCAAGAGCGACTATTGCCACGTTTGCGGCTATGACGGCGAAATAATTATTAACGACGACAACGAATGGGAATGCCCCGTATGCCACAACAAGGACCAGCGTAAAATGAACGTAACCCGCCGTACCTGCGGCTACCTTGGTGAAAACTTCTGGAACGTGGGCAAGACCAAGGAAATTAAGGCGCGCGTTCTGCATTTATAATTGAAGCGCATATATGCCTTAAATAACGCATATTTCCGCTTGATTTGAGCTTGCGTGCGGTTAAACGCATTTTTAATTAAGATACAAGGATTAAACGTCGCGTTTATGAATTATGCAACTATAAAATATTACGACGTGGCTAACGGCCCGGGAGTAAGAGTTTCGCTGTACGTTTCGGGTTGCCGAAACCACTGCAAAAACTGTTTTAATCCCGAAACGTGGGATTTCGGCTACGGCGAAGAATTTACAAAAGAAGTTGAAAACAAAATAATAGAAGGGCTTAAACCGGCATATATCAAGGGGTTTACGTTGCTCGGCGGTGATCCGTTCGAGCCGGAAAACCAAAAAGTACTTGCGCCGTTTATGGAAAGGTTGCGTAAAGCCTACCCCGAAAAGTCGTTTTGGGCTTTTACGGGCTACGACTTTGAAAAGGATCTTTTAACGGGCAAACTGGGCGATATTAACGACGTTATGCGGATGCTGGGCTGCCTGGACGTGCTTGTGGACGGCAGGTTTGTGGAAGAGTTGAAGGATTTGAATTTGCTTTTCCGCGGCTCTTCAAACCAGCGTTTGATACTGGTTAAAGATTCTCTCGAACGCGACGAAGTTGTGCTTTGGGATGAGAAAAGTGAATTTTAACCCCAGAATATACGGCAGATAATAAAGATTACTTAAGGAAATACATATGAAAGTAGGAATTAAAAAACTCAGCGAAAAAGCGGTAATTCCCGCATACGGTAGCGAATTTGCGGCGGGCGCGGATTTATACGCGTGCATAGAAGAAGACGTTACGATAGCTCCCCATAATACGGCGGTTATTCCCACGGGCATTGCGCTTGAACTTCCCGTAGGTTACGCGGGACTTATATATGCGCGTAGCGGGCTTGCTACAAAAAAAGGACTTGCTCCCGCAAACAAGGTTGGCGTTGTCGACTGCGATTACCGCGGCGAAGTTAAAGTTGCGCTTCATAATCATTCGGAAGATACGCAAACCGTAGCTGTGGGCGAACGCGTTGCACAGCTTGTAATTACTCCTTACATAACTGCGGAATTTATTGAAAAAGCCGAACTTTCCGATACTGTGCGCGGTGCAGGCGGCTTCGGTTCAACGGGCAGTAAATAATTTGTGTTTTATTTGCAATAAAGCAATTCGGTAGTAAAAACAGGGAGCGTGCTTTGCCGCTCCTTGTTTTTATTTTGTAAAAAAGCAAAAACGGCGCAACTTGTATTTTTGCCGATAAGAAGGGACGTATTAAAAAAGTTATAATACTTGACGGAAAGGGCAGGTAAGTGTATACTCTATATATAAATAAATAAAATTTTATCAATATAATATTGGGGGTAAAAATTATGGCGCTGTACTTGGGGCTTGACGTTGGCGGAACTTTTATAAAGGGAATTATTATCGACGAAAAGGGTAAAGCGTATGCCGACGGAAATATTCCTACGGACGTTGCCGATATTGCAGGTAGCGTTGCCGAACTTGCCGAAAGGCTTGTCCGCGGTGCGGGAGCGGTGTTTTCCGATATAAAATGCGCGGGCGTTTGTTGCCCCGGCACAATAAACGGCGATGACGGCTCAGTGATATTTGCGGGCAATTTGAACCTTAAAAATTACCCCTTAAAGAAACTTGTCGGCGAAAAACTGAATATTCCCGTAAAGGTGTGCAACGACGCGAACGCGGCGGCGCTGGGCGAAGCGAAGTTCGGCGCGGGCAAGGGCTATTCGGACAGCGTTACGATTACTCTCGGCACGGGCGTCGGCGGCGGTATCGTTATAGACGGCAAACTTTACGAAGGTTATAAATCGGCGGGTGCGGAAATCGGTCATATGGTTATCGAACGCGGCGGCGATATGTGCACGTGCGGCAGGCGGGGTTGTTTCGAAGCGTACTGTTCGGCTAACGCGCTTACCGCGGCGACCAAAGCGGCTATGGAAGACGATACGGCTTCGGAAATGTGGAAGGGCTATTCTATGAAAACCGCAGACGCGCGTACGGCTTTTGAGTATATGGACTGCGACCGTTCGGCGCGGCGCGTTGTTGAAAAATATCTTGCAAATCTTGCTTGCGGAATTACGAATATCTGCAACGTATTCCGTCCCCAGGCCGTGATTATCGGCGGCGGACTGTCGGCGCAGGGCTCGCGGCTTACAAAGCCCTTGCAGGAGCTTGTAAATAAAGAAATATTCGGCGGCGCAGAGTTCGCGCCCGTAAAAATAGTATGCGCAAAGTTGGGAGCTATGGCGGGTGCTTACGGCGCGGCGGCGCTCGGAATGGGGGAGTAATAAATGAAAAGCGACATACCCGTGGCGTGCCTTCAAAGACTGCCCATATATCTTAATTATTTAAAAACTTTGCCTATGGACGGCAATATTTCGTCAGGCGCGATAGCTCGTGCGCTTAACATGGGCGAAGTGCTTGTACGCAAAGATTTAGCGTACACTTCCGCGCAGGGCAGAACGCGCGTGGGGTACGACATAAAGGAATTGTACGCCGCGCTTGAAAGCTACCTTGGCTGTAACGATAAAAAAACAGCCGTAATTTTCGGTGCGGGCGGACTGGGAAGTGCGTTGCTTGCGTACGGCGGCTTTAAAAACTACGGTATTGAAATTGCCGCCGCTTTCGATAACGATACAGCCAAAATTGGCACATATATAGGGGGCAAACCCGTATATTCGGTTGAAGAAGCCGAAAAACAAATAAAAAATTTAAACGTGCGGCTTGCGGTTGTGTGCGTTCCCGCGCAGGTTGCGCAAGGTGTTGCAGACCTTCTTATAGGTTGCGGCGTTCCCGCAATACTCAATTTTGCGCCCGTTCAGCTTAAAGCGCCGGCTTCGGTTACGGTACGCAATATCGACGTTGCGGCAAATCTTGCAATTCTTTCAAGTATGATTTAACGGTTGCCGCTTTATTTTCATAAATAAATTACAGTTTTAATTTTGTTGCCCGCAGGTGGAAGATGAAAAAGTTTTTTTCGTTTATAATCAGGCAGTCAGTTGCCGTTATTTTAATAGTGGTATTTGTGTTGGGGTTCGGCGTTTACGCTACGATGAATATGCCCATTAACCTTTTGCCCGATATAAACGTGCCCATGGTGTGCGTTTTGGGAATTTACCCCGGTGCAAACGCGCAGTCGGTTGATACCGACGTAACCGATAAGCTGGAAGAAGGACTTTCTTCGATTGCTGGCGTAACCAACGTTGATACGTATTCTTACGACAATTTATCGGCGTTAGTGCTTTCTTTCGATTACGGCACGGACACGGACGGCAAAAAAGCAGATATTCAGAGCAAACTTTCGTCAATAGAGTTGCCCGATGACGTAACCACTACCGTATACGATATAGATTTGAATGCCGAAGCGCTTGCCGTGCTTTCGGTTACCGGCGAAGGACAAACGGACAAAGAACGGCTTGCGAACGCGCAAGCGGCGGCACAGGAGCTTTCTTCGCGCATTTCTGCCGTGGACGGGGTTGAAAAGGTTGAAGTAAAGGGCGGCGCCGAGCAGTTTTATACGGTTAAACCATTCGGCGGGCTTGAACTTACCGCGCCGCTTTTAGTGCAGTCTTTTTCGTACGGCTCGTTAGATATTCCGCTTGGAAACATTATAGAAGTTATCGGCGGCAAAGATACGAACGTGCAGATACGCAACAATTCCGACGTGGAAACACGGGAAGATATCGAGAATATGCCCGTAACACTCCCTTCACAGATTGTAACGCTTTTGTCTTCGGTAAGACAGATAACCGACTATTATCAGGACAGTACCGCAGAAGATTTAGAGAATTTGAACGCCGATTTGGGCGCGGGAGTAATTGCCGTGCTCGGCGAGCTCGATACTATGAAAGCCGCTGAGCTGGACGATTTGGCAACGCTTAAAACGTATATGAATATCGCCGGCACCTATACGGCGGAGCAGTTGAAAACGTTCAAACGCAGCAGATATTATAAGGAAATTTACGAGCGCGTAACAAACGATCCCGCAGAAGAAGGCAGCGAACGCACGCCCAAAACCGACGACGAACTTGAAGACTTGTTAAACGATATAAAGGACGCTTACCCCGCGCTTTCGTCGTACATTACGATGGATATGTTAAAGGTTGTGCGCGACGGAAAATTAGATACGCTGATTGCATACAGGGAAGAATACGTTGAAAATACCGAGCGTAATCCCGCCTATAATCCCGACGAGTTTTACGAACTTACAACCGAAGATTACTTTGTGCTTGAAACGCAGTACGTTAAGGTATATTCGGGGGTTTACGACTATAATAGCCTTACCGAAGAAGACAATAAGCAGATAACCTATAATATAGAATTTGCAAAAAAGACTTCGGCTACGGGGCTTGCGAATATAGCCGATAAAAAACGCGACGCCGAAGAGAAAGGCGAAAGTTATTCCCCTACCGACAGCGAGTGCGCATTGCTGTTTACGGGTACGGAGCTTTCTTCAGAACATCCTATTATAATGTCGCCGACGTTTATGGCTTTTGTGCGTGCGGACAGCTACGAAAGCAATATGCAACTTTTAATTGCAACGCGCGGCGAACTCTATACAAAACACTATAACGAAGAAACGCAGGAAGAAAGTCCGATAACCGCCGAAGAATATTTTAATTTGTATTCGCAGTTGAATTTAAACGGCGTGTTCGAATTCAAACTTTCCGAAAAGCTGTTAAACTTTATAATAAACGCCGACTTTGGCGAGCTTGCCGATAAAAATTACGTGGTGCCGGTCAAAGATATTGCCGACGTTGATTTGGAAGACAGCTTTTCTTCGTACGTGTATTTCGGTAACGGTTCGGCGCAAGTAATCAAGAGCGCCATAATAGAAGTATACAAGTCCAACGGCGCAAACTCTTCGAGTGTGGTCGGCGAAGTAAAGAGTATTTACGAAAAATACGCCGCTGAACGCGGCGCTGACGCCGCCGCGATTGAAATACGGCTTTTGGACGATCAGTCGGAATTTATTTCGGACAGTATTTCCAACGTGCTTGTAAGTATGCTTATAGGCGGCGCGCTTGCGGTAGTTATAATATTTATGTTTTTGAAGAAGGCGCGCACTTCGCTTATAATCGCAATAACGATGCCGCTTTCGGTTCTTGCCGCGCTTATCTGTCTGTTCCTTATGGGCATAACGCTGAATATGGTATCTCTCGGCGGACTTGCCGTGGGCATAGGAATGCTTGTTGATAACAGTATAGTCGTAATAGAAAGTATTACCAAGCACAGGGACGCGGGCAAATCTGCGTTCGAAGCGGCGGTTGACGGCACAACCGAAGTGGGCGGCGCGCTGTTCGGCTCTACCGTAACCACGGTGTGCGTGTTTGTTCCCATAATTTTTTCGGGCGGGCTTACGGGCGAAATTTTCACCGACTTAAGCTGGGCGGTTATTTTCTCGCTGACGTTCTCGCTTATTGTGGCGGTTTCGGTAATACCCGCGCTGTACGCAATGTTTAACGGCAAAAAGCGCATGCTTAAAGGCGCAAATTTTCAAAAATCCGCAAATACCGAAAGCGCACAGCAACCTGCGGAAAAAAGCGTGCAATGCATTGCACAGCCTTCCGCTACTACGGAAGGCTGTATAGAAAAACCCGTAAGTGCCGAAAAAGGCGAAAAGCAGAAAAAACCCAAAAAGAGTTTTAAAGAAAGGCTTACCGCTTTAAAAGAACCGAAGATAATGAACGGTATATCTTCGGCGTACGGTAAAATTCTTCCCGCAGTGCTCAACAGAAAACTTATAACAATTTTAACGGCGGCGGCAATTTTCGGCGCAAGTATAGGATTGCTGTTTTTGACGGGTACGGAATTTTTGCCTTCTATAGACAAGGGGCAGATTGAAGTTACAATGTCCTACGGCTCTGGCGAAAGACTTGAAAATATACAAGACGACGTCAGCAGTTTTGCTTTTGCATTGCAGGAAGGCTTTGACGACAAGGACGGTAACCGCGTAGAGCCTATTGAAAATATCGAATACGTTTCAATAAAGATAGGCAAAAACGGTATGCTTGCGCTTACCGATACGGGTATAATCACCGTTCAGCTTACAACAAGCAACGGCACGGACGATATTGTAAACCAAATACGCGACCGTGCGGAAAAGTATTCCGAAAAAGACAATGCCGTAAACCGTGCGGTAACGGTGCGGCAGATTGACGGTGTTGTAGCTTCACTTATGTCGGGCGCGGACGACTTGTCCGTAACCATTGTCGGAAGCGGCAAAAAGCTAAACGAAATAGCCGAAAAATAGGAACGAAGCTCAACGAAAACGGCTTTAAGGACGTAAAAAACAGCGCCACCGAAAAATCTACCCAGTACACGCTTAAATTTGATAAAACCAAGATGGCTGAAATGGGGCTGGACTACCAAACCGTTGTTTTGACTTTGCGAATAGGTATTGCGTCATACACGGCTTGTTCGGTTAAAATAGACGGTGAAGAGTACAACGTCAACGTACAGTTTGATGGCGACGCAATTACGAACAAAGACGATCTTGAAAATTTCGTTGTCGGCGCACAGGCAGACGACGGAACTAAAGCCGTAAAACTTAAAGAAATTTTAAAGGGCGGCGGCGTTATAGAAGAAAAGACCGAAACTTGCATACGCCACTCAAACGGCAAGCAGATGGTTTCGGTTTCGGCGGCAAAGCCGGGAGTTGATACGGGCTCGGCGGGCAGTGAAATGCAGCGCATTGCCGCGGAAGTTTTAAAGGACTACGAAGGCTATTCGTTTGAACAGAGCGGCATTTCAAGCTATCTCAACGACGCGTTCTCTGGACTTGCGGTAGCGCTCGTAATTTCGTTCTTCCTGCTGTATGCGGTCATGGCGGTGCAGTTTGGCTCGGCGTTAAAGCCGCTTATAATAATGGCTAGCATACCGTTCAGTTTTACGGGCGGATTTATTGCGCTTGTAATAACCGGAACAAGCCTGAACGTAGTTTCCTTCATCGGTCTTATAATGCTTATGGGCGTCGTCGTAAACAACGCTATAGTTATGCTTGAAAAAATCAAACAGCTTGAAAGCGAAGGGCAGGAAAGCTATTTTGCCGTGCAAACTGCGTGCAAAGAAAGACTGCGCCCCATTCTTATGACGACGCTTACAACCATACTTGCGCTTATACCCATTGCGATAGGCGTAGGTCAGGGTAGCGAGCTTATGCAACCCTTGGGCATAGTGGTTATCGGCGGTCTGCTTATAGGAACGCTTGTAACGCTTGTGCTTGTGCCCGCCGTATACTGTGCGGTGCGCAGAGTTTCCAAAAAGTTCCCTGCGGGCAAGCGCGCGGCAAAGAAAGCGCAAAAAGAAAATGCCGCTCAAGGCGGCAATTTAACGGACGGCGTACAATAAAGATTATTTGCGCCGTAAAAATTTAATAAAACTATGTTTCCGCTCCGAAGTGATGGTTGTTACTTTGGAGCGGTTTTCTGTTATAAGTCCGAAAGTAAGAACGGCAACGCTCAGTCCCCAGCCGAAAACAAGTTGTGCCCAAAGAGGGAACTGCAGTCCGTTTGTAAAAAGCCGCACCGCTTCGAACGCAGTAAGGCAGATAAGCGTTAAAGGACTTAGAATTTTTACTGAGATTGAAAGCAATTTCCGCGGCATTTTAATACGGCGCGAAAACCTGTTTATCTCGTCGGTAAGCGCGGGCAGAGTGCGGCTTCTGCCAATTACAATACATTCCGCGGTGCACAAGAACAGTATGTTGTAAAAATTGATAAACCTGTCGGAAAGCTCTACCGCCATCGGTGCGCCCGAAGTTGCAAAAATCAACGATATTACCGCACCAACCGCGCAAAATATAGCAGTAACTTTCTTGCGCGAACGCCGGAAAGTTTCGCAAAAGGGCGAAATAAAGGCTTCCAGCATGGAAGTTGCCGCCTGTATTGCAATAAGCGCAAGCGACGTGTAAAAGAGTGCGCCTGCAATCGCGTTTAAGGTTGCGTTTCCGCCGAACAACCGGCAAATTGCGGCGGGGTAAACGGCAAACGCCGTAATTATGCCCGACTGCCCGACAGCGTCTTTCAAGCCGCAACCGTACAGAGTGGTAAAAAGTACGACCGAAGCCAGCACGCTTACGAAGAAATCCGCCGCGGCAATAATAAGCGAACACGAGAATATGTTGGTCTTTTCGGGCAGATACGCGCCGTATGCGGGCATTATTCCTACGGCAACCGAAAGCGAAAAGAACACCTGCCCGAGCGCGCTCAGCCAAAGCTCGGGGTTTGCGAGCGCGGACAAATCGGGCAAAAACAACGCGGAAAGCGCTTCGCGCGAGTTGTGGTACATAAGTCCGCGCCCGGCCATAAACGCAAGCAAAACCACGGGCAAAATAACGGTGAACTTAGCGGCGCGCGCAATAGTGCCTGCGCCGCCCTTAATGCACAAAAATATCAGTACCCATGCTACGCATACGGTAAGGCATACGGGCAGGGATATGCTTGAAATAATGCCGTTTTCACTGTTAGAGAGCACTTCGTTGAAAAAATAGCCGCTTATTTCCGACTGGGTTAAAGAAGGCGTTGACGCGACTGGAATTATGCCGTAAATCATATATATTACCCAGCCTGCAAGCCCTGCGTAAATTATTGCGGTAAAAACGGAGTTTACGCTTGAAGTCCAGCCGAGCTTTCCCGCACCGCGCTTCAAAGCGTTCATACATTTTGGCGCGCCGCCGCCGAATTTTCTACCCAGCGAAAGTTCGGCGTTCAACAAGGGAACGCCCATTAAGATTAGTGCGATAAGGTATATAAAAAGGTACGTTCCGCCGCCGAATTTTGCGCAAAGCCCGGGGAAGCGCAAGGCGTTTCCCAGCCCTACGGCCGCGCCCACGCTTGCCAGTATAAAGCCGCTTTTGGATTTAAATTTTTTTTCAGACATATTTTAAATATATTAACGCTTTAATAGAAATATTAAAGGGCACGGTATGCGGCGCGCTTGCGCTGTGAAATTTTTACTAAGTTTGTTCAAGCGCTTGTTAAGTGTTGCAAAACGTGTTACTATATAAATAAGAATTTACGGCATTTGCACCGTTACGGAGAAAACCATGATAGATTTGTCGCTTATCGCCAACACCGATCCCGAAGTTGCCGAAGCAATGCACGAAGAGCTTTTACGCCAGCAGAACAACATAGAACTTATAGCAAGCGAAAATTTCGTATCGCCTGCCGTTATGGCGGCGGCGGGTAGCCATCTCACCAACAAGTACGCCGAAGGCTACCCCGCACACAGATATTACGGCGGTTGCCAGAACGTTGACGTTGTTGAAGAGCTTGCGCGCCAAAGGCTGAAAGAGCTTTTCGGTTGCGAATACTGCAACGTTCAGCCCCACTCGGGAGCGAGTGCAAATCTTGCCGTGCTCTTTGCCGCGTGCCAGCCCGGCGATACCGTTATGGGAATGAATCTTGCTCACGGCGGACATCTTTCGCACGGCTCGCCCGTGAATATTTCGGGCAAGTACTTCAACATAGTGCCCTACGGCGTAAGCAAAGAGAGCGAGCGCATAGATTACGACGAAATGCGCCGTATTGCCCTTGAACGTAAACCTAAGGTTATAATTTGCGGTGCAAGCGCATACCCGAGAGTTATAGATTTTAAGCGCATACGCGAAATTTGCGACGAATGCGGCGCTTTAATGTTTGTTGATATTGCGCACATAGCGGGACTTGTAGCGGCAGGACTTCATCCTTCGCCCGTGCCGTATGCGGATTTCGTTACGACCACAACGCACAAAACTTTGCGCGGACCTCGCGGCGGCGTTATTATGTGCAAGGAAGAATGGGGAAAAGCTATTGATAAAGCCGTATTCCCCGGCACGCAGGGCGGACCGCTTATGCATATAATTGCGGCTAAGGCGGTTGCCTTCAAGGAAGCGCTTTCACCGGACTTCAAGGCCTATCAAAGACAAATTCAGTTAAACGCGGCGGCTATGGCTGACGAATTTAAAAAGCGCGGCGTTAAAATGGTTTCGGACGGAACCGATAATCACCTTATTCTGTTGAATTTAAGCGACAAGGGCATTACGGGCAAGGAGCTTGAAAAACTTTTAGACGAAGTGCATATTACCGTAAACAAGAACGCCGTGCCGTTCGATACGCAAAAGCCTTTCGTTACAAGCGGTATCAGAATAGGAACGCCTGCGGTTACTTCGCGCGGAATGAACGAAATAGACTGCCGTATAATTGCAGGGCTTATTGCCGACGTTATAGAAAAGCGCGAGCAAGCGTTTGCGGACGTTGCAAAAAAAGTGGCGTCGCTTTGTGCAAAATACCCGCTGTACGCAAACTGCGTAAAGTAGTTGACAGCGCGAATTTAGCGCTATATAATGAAATTACAATTTAAAGTTATTCTTTGGGGCGGGGTGAAATTCCCCACCGGTGGTAAAAGTCCACTAAGGGCGGCGCAGGTTGCCGCTCCCGATACGGTGAAATTCCGTTACCGACGGTACAGTCCGGATGATAAAAGAATGTTTAAAGCGGTTTTATCGTTTTATTCGCCCCGTATTCGGGGCGTTTTTAAATGCAAAGAACAACTTTAAAATAAATTTTAAGGAGTTCTTAAATGCAACAGGTTTCTTCAAAAAGCAGGTATTTCAACTCTACCCGCATAGCGGTAATTGCAATGTTTGCAACGCTTTCGGGCGTGCTGTACATCTTCAATTTTTCCATTCCTGCCGCGTTTCCCGGGTTTTTGGAATTTAACTTTGCAGATATTCCGGCACTTATCGGTACTTTCACCTTAGGCCCCGTATCGGGTGCCGTAATAGTGGTTATAAGAATACTTATAAAACTTGTGTTCAAGGGCACGTCAACGGCTTTTGTCGGCGAGTTTTCCGACCTTATAACCGGCTGTGCGCTGGTTGTAGTGGCGGGGCTAATTTACTCTAAAAAGCGTACTTTCAAGGGCGCAATTATAGCAATGGCGGCAGGCACCGCCGCGGAAGTTGCGATTGCCATACTAATAAACTGGCTAGTGCTCGTGCCCTTTTATTTGCAGTTTTTCTTCCACGGCAACTGGGCTCCGCTTTTAAAAATGATGACGCCGCTGTTCCCTGCGTGCACTCAAGAAAATTTTTACAATTTCTATCTTTGGGTTTCAATTTTGCCGTTCAACTTAATGCGATGTTTGGTAGCCGTTATAGTTACTTTGCCGGTGTATAAGCGAATTTCCAAACTCATAAACAAATTCAACGATAAAATCACGCCCAAGCAAGATGAAAACGGTCAAAAAACCAAAAAAATCAATTTGGGAATGATTATCGGGTTTGCCGCAATTTTGGCGTTGCTTGTATTGTTTGCGCTACTACGATACTTCGTATTTTAATCTGAAAACTATTGCAAAAAGTTGCCGTGCGGGTTATAATGTTACCGTATGGCAATATTTTTATCGTACGGCGCGAATGATACCCAAAAATTCGGCGAAGAGTATGCAAAAACGCTTAAAAGCGGCGACGTTGTTTTGCTCAGCGGCGAAATGGGCGCAGGCAAAACGGTGTTTTGCAAGGGCGTAGCGCGCGGACTTGGCATAAGCGACGAAATTTTAAGCCCGACCTACGCGTATATGAACGATTACGGCGGCAAGCTGTACCACTTCGATTTCTACCGTTTGAAAAACGGCGCGCAGGCGGAAGCGCTAGGGCTTACCGACTACTTTTATATGAACGGCGTGTGCCTTGTGGAATGGGCGGAAAACGTAATTGAAGTTTTGCCCGAAAAGGTAAAAAAAGTTGTCATAGAAAAAGGGCGGGGGGACGAAAGGAAAATTATTTATGAGTAATTATCTTGCGGTTGACACGTCTTCGCGCTATCTTACGGTGCTTGCGCAAAAGGGCGAAAAAGTCTGCCTGCGCCATATTTCCGACTGCGCTACTCAACATTCGGTAATACTAATGGACGAAATAGAGCGGGCGCTTGAAGAAGTTGAATTAAAGCCCTGTGAATGCGATTTTTTTGCGGCGGTAACGGGACCGGGTTCGTTTACGGGAATAAGAATAGGCATTGCCGCGGTAAAGGGCTTTGCGCTCGGTTGTAATAAACCGCTACTCGGCGTAACTTCGTTTGACCTTATAGCATATAATGCGTTAGACGAAAATTTTGCCGTAGCCATAGACGCGCTTCACGGGCACTATTACGTATGCGCTTACGGCAAGGGCAAAAAGATTACGCTTGCCCCTAAATATATGGACGGAAACGGTGTTCGTGCGCTCGGGTTGCCGGTGTACGGATTTGAAGATTTGCCGTTTGAAAATTATAAAAAAGTAGACGTTAAAAATTGCTTACACCCCGCAATATATGCGGGTTCAGATAAATTATCGCAAGAAATTTGCGCGCTTTACGTGCGAAAAAGTCAGGCGGAGGAGATGCGCTTTGGAGCTTAGAAGGTGGATTTACGAAGATATTCTCGCCATATCGGAGCTTGAAAAAGAGTGCTTTCCGCAAGAACCCTGGAGCTATAAAATGCTGGCTTCCAGTTTCGAAAGCGAAAACTTTTTCGGCGTGGTTGCGGTTGACGGCGGTGAAATTATAGGTTACGGCGGCATTACTCTTGCCGTTGATACCGCCGACGTTGACAACGTTGCCGTAAGCGAGCCTTACCGCAACAGCGGAGTGGGTACGGCGATAATTAACGAGCTTATAAAAATTGCCGCCCAAGGCGGCGCGAAGAAGCTGTTTTTGGAAGTGCGCGTTTCCAATTCCGTTGCCATGGAAATGTACATTAAAAACGGCTTTAAGGGCGTTTACGCGCGCACTCGTTATTATTCGGACGGCGAAGATTGCCTTGTTATGGCACGGGAAATAAATTAACGGCTTTTGCCGTAGCGGAGTAGTTATTCTTTTAGACGGAAGGTTTATTTCTTACGTTCGTAAAGGGGAAGGGCAGCCGTTGCTTTTGTTGCACGGTTACGCTTCGAAAAAAGAGAGCTTTTATTATCAGATTAAATTCTTTGAACAATACTTCAAAGTTTTTGCGGTTGACTTCCCCGGATTTGGGGGTAGCGGCGAAATAGATTTCGGTTGGTCGGTGGGCGATTACGCCGAGTGGCTTAAAAAGTTTATGGTTGCGGCAAATATACAAAAGCCGCATATAATAGCCCATTCTTTCGGGGCGCGGGTTGCGTTTAAACTGCTTTCGGAAGACGCGGACGCGGCGCAAAAGCTGGTCATAACGGGCGGCGCGGGGCTTGTAAAACAGCGTTCAAAAGCATATATTCGCAGGGTAAAAGCCTACAGACGCGTTAAAAAGCTGTTTCCGCGTTACGCCGAAAAGCATTACGGTTCGGAAGAATACAGAAGGCTTTCGCCGCTGATGAAGGAAAGCTATAAAAAAATAGTTAACGAAGACCTTGCGATAGCCGCGGCGAGCATCACAAACGAAACGCTTTTGATTTACGGCGAAAACGACACGGTTACTCCCGTAAAGGAAGAAGGCGAAACTTTCAATTCACTAATTCCGGACAGCCGCCTTGAAGTTATGGAAGGGTGCGGACATTTCTGTTTTTCGGAGCGCCCCGAAGTTTTCAACGATAGCGTATTGCGGTTTTTACTATAAATAAAATATAAAGGCTTACTATGGGTATTTTTGTTTCAATTCCCAAAATTACAGAAAGCGTAATTATCGCCGTGATATTCACGGCGCTGATTTGCATGTGCAGTTACCGTACTGCGGGCGTGTTGCAGGCTTTCGGCTATAAAGGCAAAAAGTTTTTCGGCTGGTTGTTCAGTAAAAACAATTTGCTTTTTGCACGCTATATTATGCTTGCAATGCTGTGCGCGCTTGCTTCCGCGGTAATTTCGCTGTGTTTTTCGTTTACGGGCGACTGGGCGGCGATTATCGGACTTTCCATGTTCATAACTTTCTGCGTAACTTATTTTGCTGTGGATTTGAAGCATCCTATACGCGCCAATTTTTCGGCTACCCCCCGATATATACGGCTTTTCTGCGTGTATACACTGCTTATCGCCGTATTATCGTACTTTTCGGTAACGCTTTTAAACTACGCCGATTTCGTCTGCGGCGGTACGGTTTTCAATATTTTAAGGTATTGTGCGCTGGGCATTTTCCCCTTGCTTATAATTCCCGTGCTTCTGCTTGCGAACGTTATAAGCAAAATTTACGAAGTTCCGCACAACGCAGGCTTCGTTAAAAAAGCCAAAAAGAAACTGGCGGCTTCCAACGTAAAAGTTATAGGAATTACGGGCAGTTATGCAAAGACCAGCGTAAAGCGCATACTTACCGATATTTTAAGTAAAAAATTTAAAGCGCTTACAACGCCGTCTTCGCACAACACGCCGCTCGGGATTGCGCTAACGATTAACGGCACTGACCTTGCGGATTACGACGTGTTCGTTGCGGAAATGGGTGCGCGGCATACGGGCGACATTGCAGAGCTTTGCGAGCTTTGCCCCCCCGATATCGCCGTTATAACGGGCATTTGCCCGCAACATTTCGAAAGTTTTAAGGGCATGGAAAACATAGTTAAAGCCAAGGGCGAAATTTTAAACGCAGTTAAAGGCGAAGCGTTTATTTCCGCAGATTGCTTTGATATGTTCTCAGATTTCGCGTGCGCAAAACGCGCCTGCCAAGTGCCAGTAGACGTAAAATGTACTTCGGCGGGTACGGACTTCGCGCTTGAACTCGGCGGCAAAAAAGTGCAGGCGCATACAAAACTTTTAGGTAAGCACTGCGCGCACAACATTGCTCTTGCGGCGGAAGTGGCGCTCAGTTTCGGTATGACCGCCGAAGAAATTGTTGAAGCTATAAGCGGTTTGGAATACGTTGAACACCGCCTGCAACTCATTAAGTCGGGCGATATCAATATTTTGGACGACGGTTACAATTCCAACGTAAAGGGCGCGGCGGCGGCAATAGAAGTTTTAAAGAGTTTCGAAGGCCGTAAAATAGTGGTAACTCCCGGGCTTGTGGAGCTTGGCATTTTGGAAGAGAGCGAAAACAAGAAGCTCGGAGCCGAGCTTTTGGAGCTTGACCTTATTATTCTCGTCGGTGAAATTCTTGTTTCCGCTGTCAAGCAGGGCTATCTGGACGCGGGCGGAGATCCCGAAAAAGTTATAGTTAAAACCACTCTTTCAGAAGCTCAAAAGGCGCTTAAAGAAAATTTGCGCTCGGGCGATACGGTGTTGTTTTTAAACGACGTTCCCGAACTTTAAACTTAAAGAGAAAATCAAAATTCACCAAAGTCGAAAATTATTGATTGGCGGAGGTGATTTTTTTATGTCAAGAACAGTTGCCGTCGTGTTCGGCGGTCAGTCTAACGAAAACGAAATTTCGGTGATAACAGGCACTATGGCGGCGAACGTGCTGAAAAGCGGCGGAGATAACGTTATAGCCGTGTACATATCGCAACAGGGCGAATTTTTTACGGGCGAGAAACTGACGGAAATTACCGCGTTTAAGGGAAACGGCTATGCCGCCTGTCCGCGCGCTCTGTTTGCACAGGGCGGTATATATGTGCTGAATAAGCGCGGAAAACCTAAAAAATTTATTAAAGTTGACGCCGTATTAAACTGTTGCCACGGCGGCGCGGGCGAAGGCGGCGGTTTAAGCGGGCTGTGCGATTTGCTCGGTTTGCCACTTGCCGGCGCGGGCACGCTCGAATCGTCGGCTTTCATGAACAAGTATTTAACCAAACTCATATTGCAGCCGCTCGGAGTAAAGACTGCGGACTATGCTCTGATTAAAAGCCTTGAAGAACTGAACAGCAACGGGAATATGCCGCAATTTCCCGTAATCGTTAAGCCGGCAAATCTCGGTTCCAGTATAGGCGTTGAAAAGGCGGAAACGCCCGAACAGCTAGAATACGCGGTTCAAAACGCGCTTGTGTACGACAGCGCCGTAATCGTGGAAACGTTTTTTGCCGAACACCGCGAAATAAACTGCGCCGCTTATTTTGCAAACGGAGAAGTAGTAACTTCGGAATGTGAAGAAGCCATTGCCAGCGGCGAACTTTTGAGCTTCGAAGATAAATATACGGGCGGCGGCAAATCGCGTTATCCTGCCGATATACCCGAAGATATGTCGCAGTTAATTAAAGAAACTGTCAAAAAAGTGTACGGCGGGCTGAATATGCGCGGCATAGTGCGGTTCGATTTTTTAATAAACGACGGAAACGTTTATTTGTGCGAAGTAAACACTGTGCCCGGGTCGCTTTCGTATTATTTGCTTTCTAAGGGGTTCAAAGATTTTTACCGAGTGCTCGACGGCGTGCTCAAACAGGCGGTAACCGATTTCGCGCAAAAACAGGGTAAAAAACTTTTAAAGACGGGCATACTTGAAAATATTTCCGCAAACACTTGTAAACTCGGCGCAAAATAGTTTATAATTGCCTAAACCGCACAAGTCGCGGCAAGGGGTGCTTTATGGGCAAAATACAGATGACGCCGATAGTGGAAATGGACGGCGACGAAATGACGCGCGTTTTGTGGCGCTGGGTCAAAGAAATTTTAATTGAGCCGTTTGTAGAGCTTAAATGCGAATACTTCGACCTGGGGCTTAAAAACAGAGATACAACGTGCGACGAAGTTACCGTTCAGGCGGCGCTCGCAACGAAAAGACTTGGTGTTGCCGTAAAGTGCGCAACGATTACGCCCAATGCACAGCGGGTTGAAGAGTATAATTTAAAACAAATGTGGAAGAGCCCCAACGGCACTATAAGGCGTATTCTTGACGGAACGGTTTTCCGCTCGCCCATACTTGTGGAAGGTATTGCGCCTTGCGTTGTAGGTTGGAAAAAGCCCGTTGCGATAGCCCGCCATGCTTACGGCGATATTTATTCCGCTACGGAAGAGCGCGTTTGCGGCGGTTCGGCTTATCTTGTTATTTGCGACCAAAGCGGAAAGGAAGTAAAGCGCTCGCTCATTCATGATTTCGGTCAAAAGTGCGGCATAGTGCAGGGTGTACACAATACCGACGAATCCATTTCGGCGTTTGCGCGCAGTTGTTTCAATTATGCGCTTTCAAACAGATTGCCCGTTTGGTTCGGGGCAAAGGATACCGTTTCCAAAACGTACGACCACAGGTTTAAAGATATTTTTGCGGAAATTTACGAAAGCGAGTACAGGGCTGATTTCGAATCCGCGGGTATTTATTATATGTATTCGCTAATCGACGACGTAACGGCAAGAGTAATGCGCAGCGACGGCGGAATGCTGTGGGTGTGCAAAAACTACGACGGCGACGTTATGAGCGATATGGTGGCAACCGCTTTCGGTTCGCTCGGGATGATGAGCTCGGTATTGGTTTCGCCTGACGGCAAGTACGAGTTCGAAGCCGCGCACGGCACGGTTACGCGCCACTATTACAGACATTTGCAGGGAGAAGAAACTTCAACCAATCCCGTAGCAACCATTTTTGCCTGGACGGGCGCTTTAAACAAGCGCGGCGAGTTGGACAAAAATTCCGACTTGTGCACGTTTGCAAAAAGGCTTGAAGCCGCCGTAATAAAAACTATTGAAGAAGGCAAAATGACCGGCGACCTTATTCCCGTATTCAAAAAAGACGGCGTTGTGCCCGTAAAGCTGAACACAAATCAGTTTTTGCACGCGGTAGCCGAAAAACTTTAAAATATTTTTGCTTATAAAATAAGCGCGCGCCCATGTGGGGCGCGCGCTTTTTAAATTAAACCGTATATATAGTGCAGCTTTGCTTATTTTTGTTATTCGTTTTGCGGCGGTTCAGCGCTTTCTTCAGGTTGTTTTTGCAAAACTTCGCGTCTGAATTCGGGTAAAAGGTTCGCCTTTGCAAGTTGCTTTTTAAAAGTAGTAGCGTAGCAAATAATCATTGCTATTGTAATGCCTATTACTTCTTGAATAATATTGCGCGGTATGCGTACAGCCGCATAATCTAAACCGTATTTGTTGCTACCGAGCGTAATTGGCGCAATTACCCAATAATATAAAAAGTAACCGCCTATAACGATTATCGCGCCGATGGCGGAAGAAATTCCCGCCCACAGCCCTTCGCGTTTAAACCGCCTGAAAACGTAGTGCAGTAATGCGGAAACAGCCGCCGCCTGTAAGCCGTGTATAATAAGCGATACTACCATAGTGGCGGGTCTGCCTAGCCATAAATCGTATAAAAGCGTGCCTATGCCGCCGACTACGAATGAAGCTACGGGGTCTAAAAGGTAAGCCGCAATAAAAATAATTGCGTCGCACCAATAAATGCCGCCTTCAAGCCCTGGAATATAGATTGGCGGTATTGCGCTTGTTGCTATAACAAGCCCCGTCATAACGGCAGTATACGTCAGCCATTTGGTTGTAAAAAACGCTTTTTTGTTTTTAATCGTTTTCATAATCCGTTCCGAATAAATTTTTACGTTGACTATTATAGCGCAAAGTGGTATTATTAAAATAACCAAAACAAGAAAATTTTATAATATCAGATGATTGACGTAAATTTACAGGGTAAAAACAAGTATTATAATCTTTATACAGCCGTCCGTGGTGAAATTTTAAGCGGCAGACTTGCCGTCGGGCAAAAACTGCCTTCGAAGCGCGCGCTAGCCGAAAAGCTCGGCGTAAGCGTAGTAACCGTCGGGCTTGCCTACGAGCAGTTGCTTGCCGAAGGTTACGTGCGCTCTAGGGAGCGGAGCGGCTACTTTGTTGAAGCCGTTTCTTCTTCAACGCGCACGGAGCTTAGTGCGCCTTCATTCGGCAAAGTTAAAAATACCGTAAGCGACGCGCAATACAAAGTCGATTTGGTTAAAGGTTCTGCACCGGCGGAACTGTTTCCGTTTGCAACCTGGGCAAAGTTAATACGCAAAGTGCTTTCCGACTGCGGGGAGCATCTGTTGGAGCGCGTTCCCTGCGACGGCGACTTAGAGCTGAAAGAAGAAATTTCAAAGTACTTGTACCGTTCCCGCGGAATTATAGCAGACCCTAGATATATAATTATAGGTGCGGGTGCAGAATATCTTTACGGCATTATCGTTCAGCTTATGGGGCGCGAAAGTGTTATCGCAGTTGAAAATCCCGGGTATGCAAAAATTTCGGCTACTTATGCTTTGAACGGCGCGCGCCCTTTGCCCGTTGCGGTGGAGTACGCCGACAGGTTTTGCGGCGAAGTTGAAAACAGCGGAGCGGCGGCGGTTCACGTTTCGCCGTCGCACCAGTTCCCTACCGGTGCGGTAATGCCCGTTTCTTCGCGTATGCGGCTTATAGACTGGGCGAAAAATCGCGGCGCGTACGTAATCGAAGACGACTACGACAGCGAATTCCGCACGTCGGGCAAGCCGCTTCAAAGCATGTATTCATTGTGTCCCGAACGCGTTATATATATGAACACCTTTTCAAAGACTCTTGCGCCGTCAATGCGTATGGGCTATATGGTTTTACCGCCGGCGCTGTATAATAAGTTTATAAATTTGTATTCGGCGGTAGCAAACGTTGTGCCGCTGTTCGAACAGAAAACGCTTGCGGCTATGCTGGGCGGCGGGTACTTCGAACGGCATATTTCAAGGCTGAAAAACCATTACCGTACAATACGCGCCGAAATAGTAAAATCGCTTTGTGCGCTGGGGGAGCGATGCGTGGTGCAAGATACCGGTAGCGGACTGCATATGACGGCAAAATTTCCTTATGCGAAGTCAGACGGCGAAATAAAGCAAAAGGCAAAAAGTATGGGCGTAAATTTAAAGTGCGTTTCCGACTATCTGCTTGCGCCGACGGAAGGAGTGGAGCGGCTTGCCGTAATAAACTATTCGGGAGTAACCAAAAATCAACTTAAATTGATTACGGAAGTATTTTCCGCATTGTAAAAATAATAAAGTAAAACCGCCCTGCGCAAAATTTGCGCAGGGCGGTTGTTCATGCGTTTTTTAAATGAGCTTATTTGCCGCAGTCGAGAACGACGTAAGCAAGGGGCGAAACCCCGTAAGCCTCTACATTTTTGTCCAACTTGTTAAGTTCGTCGTAAATATACATATTAGCACCTCCCGTGATAAGAGTTTATTGCAAAATTATCTGGCACAACCTAAAACAACGTATTCAAGCGGAGAAACTCCGTCAAATTTTTCTGCGCTTTCCATTTCGTTTAAGTTTTCGTAAAACATTTCTTCACCTTCCGGTAGTAGTCAACAGCGGTTTTTCGCGATTGCAGTTGCAGTATAGCATTGAAATTTTTGTTAGTCAATTACATTTTTAAAAATTGTTAAAAATTTATTTTTGTTAGTTTATAACATTATTTTATGTTTGAATGTATAATTTATGTTAATTTTCTAAAATAATTTTTTTGCGCTGTTAATTTTTTGCAATTATAACAATTTTTTGTTAGTTTTAACATTTGCGTTTTTATATTTGTTCGTTCTTATAAAAAACACTGAAAATTTTTAAAATCTTTACGGTTTTTAAGGCTTTTTAAAGCGCCGCCGCGTGCAATTTTACACGCGGCGGCGCTAAGAATATGGGGGTTTTTAATTATTTGGGTGAAATTTCAAGATAGTCGTCGGGTTCGGCAAGCACGTTGTTTTTGTAAATTTCAAAGTGCAGGTGGTTACCGTCTGCGTTTTCAATACCCTTTGTTGCCGCAACCGCGCCTATAATATCGCCGCGGTTAACCTTGGCGCCGTTTCTTATGGTGTCGGCGGGGTCAATAAATTTATAAACGGTGGTAACGCCGTCCGCGTGCTTAATGGTAACGGTTGCGTCGTACAGCATATCGCCCGAAGTTACGCTGACTATCGTTCCGTCAACAGCCGCAACAACAGCCGCGCCCGCGTCAGCCGCAAAGTCCATACCTTCGTGCAGGCGGTACCAGTCCATCGTCTTGTCGTAGCCGAATACCTGCGCTTTTGTCAAGGTTGCGTTGTTAATGGGCAAAATAAATTCGTACTGAGTGTTGGTGGGCTTGTCCGGATTGTCGGGCGTATCGGGATTGTTCGGTTCCTGGGGCTGATTGGGATTTCCCTGGTTGCCGACGTCGATAACAGGGCCTTCAACGCTGGTAGAGCGCACTCCGAATATTACGCCGACCGTTATGGCTGCAATTACCAAAAGGCACGCCGCCAAAATCAGATAGAACGTAAGTATCTTCTTTTTGGTAGGTTTTGTGTTTTGTTTGTTTTTCATAATTTAATCTCCTTGCAGTATTTTTTTGACAGTATTTTTTTTACTTATACATTGAAACAAAAAAATTTTTATACGGCTTTAATAACCGCCGAAAATAATGGGGGAAGCAACTTTAG
The DNA here is from genome assembly GCA_964592605.1 of uncultured Clostridia bacterium. Lineage (GTDB taxonomy): Bacteria > Bacillota > Clostridia > Christensenellales > Borkfalkiaceae > Coproplasma. The sequence goes on from CAZQFP010000007.1 coordinate 21,547, forward strand.
CCGTGTCGCCGCGAACGGAAATGTGCAAATTTATGCTTGCTCCGCGCAGATTGACCGAGTAGGGCAAATCTGCCGTGCAGTAGTAGTTAACGCTTCCCGCGGCGGTTTCGCTGAAAACTATTTTGCCGTTTATCTGTTTTAAAAAGTTCTGCAAATCAAAGTGCGAATAAAGAGTTGCTTCGCCGCAAACGTTTTTAAGGGTAAGCCGAGCCTGCGCCGCGTTTTTGGTTACGGTAACTTCCTTGCAGTCGGCGGAGCTTGTCCCGCAGTAGAAGGTGTAGCTTTCGCCGCAGTCAAAGCAAAGTCTTTTAGGAAGAATTGCAAGCGCAAGCGCCAGCAAGGCAATAAAAGCTGTTAATAAAAAAACCTTTGCAATCCGCATTGCGCACCCCCGTATTTTTTACGGAAGGTTTATTGACGGTTTTGCAAAGGTTTATTCAGCAAATTTTAAAAATTAAATTTTCAATAGTCGTCGCGCAGGTTCGCGCACAGCCCGCGCGTGCGCGTGGTAACTATATGATAGCGGCTTTGCGCGCTCACTTCGAACAGTGCCGCGCTCTGGGCGGAAGTTGCTATTGCCCCCGTAATATCTGCGAAATACGCCCGTTTTCCCGCGCACATAACGAAGGGAATGCCGTAAAGGTAGGCGTACGCGCGCGCAATAAGCGGCGGAACGTTGTCGCGCAGTTCTTCAAGCAATACGACTATGGCGTTACAGCCGCACATGCAGAGCGACTTGACCGCGTCGGGGAAAAACAAATCGTTTTCAATGCAAAGCCCCACTTTGCACCCGCCCACTTTATAAACGCCGAGCGATGCTCCGCTCTTGTAGTTTTCGCAATCTAAAACGTAATTCATATCGGAAATGCCGAGTAGCTTTCCGTGGTCGAAGGCGGCGGCAGACTTGCGCAAAATTCCGCGGCTGGAAGTTATGCAACCTGAAATTACGCCGCAGTTTGTGCTTTTGGAAAAGCGTGCGGCTTCTTCGAATTTTTCGGTTTCACCTTTAAGCTCGCGCTCGTAATCCACCTTGCCAAGCCCCGAAAATCCGAAAATAGCCAAATCACAGTCGGGTAGCGGTTTCGTTTCCCCGATTTTTCCGTCCGTCGCCACGCAAAAAATCATACTCTATATATTATTGCAAAAGTTTAAAATGTGTTAATCGGCATGCGGACAAGGCGCATAAAACGGCATACCGCCGCATAAATTATTTTATAATTTTTTAGGAGATGAACTGTGAAAAAACTTGTTTGTGTTCTCGTGGCGGCGTGCGTCGCGTCGGCGGTTATTCCTATTGCGGCGTGCTCCGTCGGAAGCGGCGAAACTTCCGAATATGATATAAACGTTTCGTATAACGAGCAGGAGCGCACTCTTACGGGAACGGTGAAGCTGAATTATTTTAACGATACCGAAAACGCGCTTAGCGATTTAAAATTCAATTTGTTCGGTAACGCTTACAGACAGGGAGCAAAACATGCCCCCGTTGAAAAAACGTACGAAACGAAGGCATATTACGGGGGCAAAAGCTACGGCGGAATGGAAGTAACCGCAGTTGAAGGCTGTTCGGGCTGGTCGGTTGGCGGCGAAGACGAAAATATTTTGACCGTCAATTTGCCCGAAGCCGTATATCCCGACGAGCGCGCGGAAGTAACGCTGAGTTATAAGCTCAGCCTTGCAAACGTCAACCACCGCACTGGCGTTACGAAAAATACCGTAAACCTGGGTAATTTTTACCCCATACTTTGCGCATATTCTTCGGAAGGTTTTGTGGAATGTCCGTACTATTCCTGCGGCGATCCGTTCGTTTCGGCTTGCGCCGATTATAACGTAACTTTGGAAATGCCCGCCGCATATACCGCGGCTTCGAGCGGAAAGCTAGTTTCTTCAACCGAAACGGAAGGCACAAAAAAGTGTGAATATACTTTAAAGAACGCACGCGATTTTGCGCTTGTGCTTTCTGATAAATTCCAAACGCTTACAAAGGATGCTGACGGCGTGGAAGTTACGTATTACTACGTTACCGACAAATCGCCCGAAAAGTCGCTTGCCGCCGCGACCGAAAGCGTTAAGTATTTTTCTTCGGCGTTCGGCAAGTACGAATACCCCACGCTTTCCGTGGTTGAAACGGGCTTTTGCTACGGCGGTATGGAATACCCCGCGCTGACTATGATTTCCGAAGGGCTTGACGAGAACAACACGGCGTATACCATAGTTCACGAAAACGCGCACCAGTGGTGGTACGCTATGGTTGGCAGCGATCAGATAAACGACGCGTGGCAGGACGAAGGACTTGCCGAGTATTCAACGTTGCTCTTTTACGAAAACCATCCCGAATACGGGCTTACCCGTACTGCCATAGTCGGTTCTGCTACGAAAACTTACCGCGCATTCTTTTCGGTTTTAAACCAGCTCAACGGTTCGGTAGATACTTCCATGCACAGGCACCTTCAATCTTTTGCCGGCGAATACGAATACGTAAACGTAACCTATAACAAGGGCTTGATACTTTTCGATACCTTGCGCACTTCTATCGGCGACCAAAAATTTATGCAGTGCCTTGCTTCGTACTTTTCGCAGTACAGCGGCAAAATTGCAACGAGCGAAGACTTGATTGGTTGTTTTGTAAAATGCGGCGTAGATTTGGAAGGCTTTTTCAATTCGTTTATTGAAGGTAAAATAATAATATAAGCATATTTTGTTTGTGCCGCCCGCGGGAAATCCGCGGGCGGCATTTATGTAAAAGCAGTTTTAACAAATGCTTGCAAAAATAAATATAATGGTTTATAATGAATACGAGCAATTAACCCCGATAGATATATTTTTACGGAAAAATAACGGCTTATACGCCCAAAGCGCCGCTCGACGTGCCGTCAAGTACGTTTTCGCGTCGTTTTGTGCGTCTATTCTCGTGATTTTTCACGTAAAAACGCTGCGCGCTTAAAAGCTAAATGTTTTTTGGCTATATCAAGGCAAACGAGTGAAGTCGTAGTGAACACTACGTCAAGCGAGTTTAACGCAGAGAGAGACAAAAACATTGCTTTTAAGTGTATTTAATGGAGTTAAATGCTCGTTTGGTACGATTATGGACGTTTCGGACAGTAGTATTAAAATTAAATAAACAGGAAAATTCCGTACTTTAACCAAAAAGTTATGCACGGAATTATTCCGTGCATTTTTTTGCGTTTGTTTTTCGCAAAAAATGGAAAAGGTGAAAGTATGGTAAAATATTTTTTGTTTGCCGCGAACGGCGGCATCGAAAGGTCGGAAGAATTTAAAAAGGGTTGCTGGATTGACCTTGTAAACCCTTCGGACGAAGAGTGCGAAAACGCGGCTAAACTTTCTGGCGTGCCCGAAGATATGTTAAAGGCGGCGTTGGACGAAGAAGAACGCGCGCGTTTCGAAAGCGACGAAGGTTGCAGTATGTTTATGGTCGACTGCCCGATAATAGAAGAAGGCGAAGGCGGCGACAGTTACACAACCTTGCCGCTTGCGGTTATCTACAATAAAAACTGTATACTTACGGTAAGTTTAAAGGGCAACACCGTTTTAAAGGACTTTATAACGGGCAGGGAAAAGGTTTATTGCGACAATCCCGTGCATTTTGTGCTTGCGTTTATGCTGGGCAACACAAAGCGGTTTTTGTATTGCCTTAAACAGATTGACCGCAAAAACCACCGTATTCAGAACGAAATGGGCAAAAAGATGAGAAATGAAGAGATTATTCAGCTTCTCGATTTGCAAAATTCGTTGGTTTATTTTTCAACTTCGCTCAACTCTAACGAGCGCGTGTACGAAAAACTCTCCAAAATGGAAGTCGTTGCCACAAAGGAAGAATACAGAGATTTGTGCGACGACGTGAATATTGAAAACAAGCAGGCTATAGAAACCTGTAATATCTACAAAAACATTTTGTCGGTAACGATGGACGCATACGGTTCGGTAATTTCCAACAACGCCAACGACACGATGAAAAAACTTACTATAATAACCATTCTCTTAGCCGTGCCCACAATGATTGCCGGCTTTTGGGGAATGAATATGCCCGTACCCTTTCAGGAAGGCTACTCATTCTATCAAACGGGATGGTTCTGGCTGGTGATTGTTGCGGCGGTTGCGCTTACCGTGGTAATTGCCGTGTTTTTGTTAAAGGGCAACCCGTTTAAACAGTCGTCGGGCAAGAAAAAGAAGAAAAAGCGCGATAAACGTACAGATGACCGCTAAATTTAATGGAGAAAAAGATGCCTGTTTTGCAATATTTTTGTAAAAACTGCAACAAGGAATTCGAAGAGCTTGTAAAAAGGTTTACCGACGAAGTGCTTTGCCCCGAATGCGGAAAAGCCGCAGAAAGAAGGTACAGCGGTCAAATTTATTCGGCAACCGGTAAAGCGGCTAAAAAATGTAGCGGAAACTGCAAAAACTGTTCGGGCTGTTGAATAGCCGTTGTAAATTTAATTGATTGTTACTTTGCCCTTTGCTATAATTAGGACGAGTGTATAACCCCATATAAAATACATTTTTACGGAAAAATCACGGTCAATACGCCCAAAGCGCCGCTTGCCGTGCCACCAAGCACGCCTGCACGTCGTTTTCGTCGTCTATATTCGTGATTTTTCGCGTAAAAACGCTGCGCGCCTAAAAGCAAAAATTTTTAGACTATATCAAGGCAAACGAGTGAAGCCGTAGCGCGTGCTACGACAAGCGAGTTTAACGCAGAGATAGGCAAAAACATTGCTTTTAGGTGTATTCTATTTGGGTTAAACACTCGTAGAAGGGCAAAGTTTTTTAATTTCGCACCGAACTAACCGAACCTGGCTGCGCTCCGGCCACGGTACGCTCACGCGCGATGCCGACGCGCTCTCGGCAGGCGGCGCCAGTAGCGGTAGTTGGTCGAATAATTGGTTGTCGGTGCGGCCCGCGCTTCAGCTATTGCTTTTAAAAGCGAAAGGTATTATACTTTTAAGCAAAGGTCAAAGTTTTTTAATTTCGCACCTGGCTGCGCTCCGGCAGCACCGGTGATGCGCACAGCGACTACGCTTTGTCTGTTGTCGGTGCTTTTAGTCTCGATTGGGCTGACTATTGGCTTTCGGTGCGGCCCGCGCATGAACTCACCTGCAAAAAGTAGGGTTACCCGTATTTGATTGTTTAAGGACAATCAAACAGAATTGTTATGAGTTGAAGGGAACTTTGTCCTGCCTTGCAATTTGTCATTCTGAACGAAGTGAAGAATCCCAGTGATGAATGAGATGTTTCGCTGTCGCTCAACATGACATTAAAAAAACGCATGGCGAACTTGACCGCCCTTGCGGTAACGGCGTGGAATAGCCGCGCTTTTATTCGCATTAGCTTATTTCTAAGCGGGCAGGTCGCCCCTTACAGGGGCAGTAAAAGCCCCATATATCGGGGGCAAAGACCACGCAAAGCGTGGCAAGATTGCCCTAATTCAGGGCATTTAAAAACCCACGAGTTTGGGTGGTCGCTTCTTAAAGGAGCAAAACACGGCGGTACAGGCGCTTAAAAACGTTTGCACCGCTTGTCTTTTACAAAATAAATATGCTTGCAATTTTTATGTAACGTTGATATAATTATAATGATACAGTGTATGATAAATTTATTCCGTAACGCTTTGCGTTAAAACGCGGGCGCAAGATACGGCAAAGGAGCTTTTCTATGCTTAGCATGACGGGTTACGGCAGGGGCGAATACAAGGTCGGCGGCGTTGAACTGACGGTTGAAATTAAAACGGTAAACAACCGCTATCTTGACATTAGCGTAAAATGCCCGCGCATTTTCAACGCTCAGGAAGAAAATATTCGCGCAGTCGTGCGTGAAAAACTTACTCGCGGACACGCCGATATTTTCATTTCTTTTGCCGATAAGCGCGAGCGTGAAAAGACCCTGCACCTTGACGAAGCGGCGGCTGTGGCTTACGTAAAGGCGGCGGCAAGGGTGGCCGAGCTTTTCCCCGAAGTTGAAAACGACATTTCGGCAAGTCAGGTTTTGCGCTTTCCCGAAGTTATAAAAAGCGAAGACGCTTCTACGGCGGACGAAGAACTTACGGTCGCACTTTTTGAAGCGCTGAACTCGGCGCTTGAAAAACTGAACGCAATGCGCGCGGTTGAAGGTCAAAAACTTGCCGACGATATGCTTTCGCGCATGAATACTATTGAAGAGCTTACTCAAAGCGTAAGCGTACGCGCGCCGCTTGTCGCTGAAAATTACAGAGTGAAACTGCAACAGAAAATGCAGAAAATACTTAGCGGCACGGAAGTTGACGAAAGCAGACTTTTAACCGAAGTTGCGCTGTTTGCCGATAAGAGCAATATAGACGAAGAGCTTACGCGTATGCGTTCGCATATTTCGCAGTTCCGCGAAATATGCAAGGAAACGCTTGTGGGCAGAAAGCTGGACTTCCTTGTGCAGGAATTCAACCGCGAAAGCAACACAATATGTTCAAAATCAAACGATTTGGAAATAACCAGATTGGGACTTGCGCTTAAAAACGAGATAGAAAAGGTGCGCGAGCAGGTTCAGAACGTGGAGTGATTGCGCTATGGGTAATCTTTTAATCGTTCTTTCAGGTCCTTCGGGCGTAGGCAAGGGAACGGTAGTTAAAAAACTTTTAAAAAGCAGTAACTTCTCGCTTTCGGTATCGTGTACGACACGTAGTGCAAGACCGGGGGAAACGGACGGCGTTTCATACTTTTTCATCTCGCGTGAAAAGTTTTTAAAACTCATTGAAGAAGGCGGCTTTTTGGAATATTCCGAACACTTCGGAAACTTCTACGGCACGCCCAAACAGTTTGTGGTTGAAAAACTTAAAACGCACAACGTACTTTTGGAAATTGACGTGGACGGCGCGTTGCAGGTTAAAAAAGCGTACCCGCAGGCGCTTCTCATATTTTTGCTTCCCCCTGACGAAAACGAACTGCGCGCAAGATTAAAAAAGCGCGGATCTGAAAGCGACGAGATAATAGAAGAACGCATAAAGCGTATGAACTACGAAATTTCCAAAAAAGACGGCTACGACTATACCGTTGTAAACGACAATCTGGAAGACTGCGTTAAAAAGATAGAAGAAATAATTTGCCGGCACTGATTTGCGCGGCTTAAAATATAAAACAATTCGCGCCTTAGGCGCGTTCAGGAGAATGTTATGATAAATCAACCCCCCGTAGACTTACTTATTAAGCAGCTCGGCACGGACGGACAGGTAGCTTCGCGCTATTGCCTTTGCGTTGTTGCGGCAAAGCGCGCCCGTCAGATTATTGAGCAGACGGCAGGTAGCGGCAGTAACGAAGTTATTAAAGAACTTGCCGTAGCCAGCCGCGAAATTGCCGAAGGCAAAATTAAGTGCGTTAAAGACTGATTCAACGATACAGCCGCACATATGCGCCGTTTAAGCGCATTTTGTAGCGGCTTTTGCCGCTTTTTACGCAAGTGTACTGTCAGGTAATAGTAGACATAGCCCACAGTCAGGTGGACAGAATATTCGAATACTCCTGCGAAGATAATTTGCAGGTCGGTTGCCGCGTTAAGGTGCCGTTCGGCGGAAGAGTGATAGACGGGTTTGTTATAGGATTATCGCAAAGCTGTTCGCTTCCGCCCGAAAAGGTAAAAAGCGTAGCCGAAGTATTCGACGAATTGCCCGCGCTCGTCCCCGAATGTTTTTCGCTGATGGAGCGCATTTCGTCGCGCTACCGCGTTCCCAAGGCAACGGCGTTGCGGCTTTTTCTGCCTTCCGAAATGCGACAGGGACGGGTAAGAGAAGCGTATAAAAGCTATGCGGTTTTCAAAAACCCCGATATATCTCTAAGCAAATCGGCTAAAAAGCAGGCGGAAGCGCTGGAATTTTTACGGCAGGCGGGAGAGTACGACTTCACTGCATTATGCGCAAAATTCGGGCGCGGTGCAGTAAACGCGCTCTGCGATAAGGGCGCGCTCGTCGTTGAAAAGCGCAGAACGCTTAGAAAACCGCTTGACGGCGCGTACCGCACGGACGACGAAAAGATATTGACGCCCGCGCAGGTCGCGGCGATAGACAGCATAGAAAAAAGCCCAAAAAGCGTTCATTTAATACACGGCGTTACCGGTAGCGGTAAAACGGAAATATATCTTCAACTTATAGCGCGCGTAATAGCGAGCGGTAAAACGGCAATTTTTTTAGTGCCCGAAATTTCTTTAACTCCGCAAATGCTTTCACAGCTTCGCGCAAGATTTAAAGGCGAAGCCGCAATTTTGCACAGCGGACTTTCGGCAGGTGAAAAGTTCGACGAATGGTGGCGGTTGCGTTCGGGCGAAGCCAAAATCGCCATAGGCGCAAGGAGCGCGGTGTTTGCGCCGCTTGAAAATTTGGGCGTAATTATTATAGACGAAGAGCACGATTCTTCCTACGTTTCTGAGTCCGCGCCGCGCTATTCGACGGTAGATATAGCTAAAATGCGTGCCGAATATAACGGAGCTAAACTTATTTTGGGTAGCGCCACGCCTTCGGTGGAAAGCTACATTAAAGCAAAGGACGGCGAGTACAATCTTGTAACGCTGACTGAACGCATAAACAAAAAACCCATGCCCGAAATTATTATTGCCGACATGTGCAAGGAAGTAAGGCGGGGTAACAATACGGCTTTTTCGCAGGCGCTCAGAGAAGAGCTGGATTCAACGCTTAAAAGCGGAAATCAGGCGATAATATTTTTAAACAGGCGCGGCTATTCCCAAAAAATTATTTGCCGCGATTGCGGGTACGTGGCTAAATGCACCGACTGCGACGTGGCGCTCGCCTACCACAGCGACGAAAACTGTTTAAAGTGCCACCTGTGCGGTGCAAAATATAAAATGCTTAGCGCGTGCCCCGAGTGCGGCGGCGTGCATATACGTTACGGCGGCACGGGAACGCAGAGAGTGGTTGAAGAAATTTCAAATCTTTTTCCCGCGGCGCGCATACTCAGAATGGACAACGACACCGTTTCCGGCAAGGACGGGCATTATAAAATACTTGAAAAATTTTCAAAAAAGCAAGCCGATATTTTAGTCGGCACGCAGATGATAGCCAAGGGGCACGACTTCCCCGCGGTAACGCTTGTGGGCATACTCGACGCGGACATGAGCTTGCACTTCCCCGATTACAGAAGCGGCGAAAGAACATTTCAGCTTATAACGCAGGTTTCAGGCAGAAGCGGCAGGGCGGATATGAAGGGCAAGGTGGTTTTGCAGACTTACTGCCCTGAAAATTACATTCTGCGCTATGCAACGGGTTACGATTATTACGGCTTTTTCAAAAACGAAGTAGCGTTAAGACAAACTACGCATTTTCCGCCCTATTCGCTTATTTGCAGAATTATGGTAACTTCTCCGGAAGACGGAGTTGCGCTTGCCGCGCTTAAAGACGTTTATTTTTCGGTGCTGGAGCTGAAAGAACAGTTTCCTTCGGAATTTATTTTTATGAACAGAATGAAGTCGCCCGTTTCAAAAATTCAGGGTAAGTACCGCTATCAGGTTTTAATGCGGTTAAAGACGGATTTACTGCTTGAAAAGTTGTACGACATAGCCGCGCAAAATTCAAATTCGGCGTGCCTTGCGTACGTGGAAGAAAACCCCGCCAATTTAAGTTAGCGGCTTTAAAATAAGTTGATAGGGAAATTAAGGAGTTAAATATGGCGCAGAGATTTGTTGTTCAGGTCGGCGACCCCGTACTCAGAGAAAAATGCGTTGAAGTTAAAAACTTCGACGCAAATTTACATACGCTTTTGGACGATATGAAAGAGACCGTGCGCGCGGAATACGGCGCAGGTCTTGCCGCGCCGCAAATAGGAATTGCAAAGCGCGTTGTGGTGATAGACGTTGAAGAAGGCTTTTACGAGTTGGTTAATCCCGTAATCATTTATACCAAAGGCGAACAGAGCGGACCCGAAGGCTGTCTTTCTGTCAAGGGCAAGCAGGGTACGGTTAAACGTCCTTATAAAGTCAAGGCGGAATACCGTGATAGGAGCGGCAAAAAGCACAAGCTGACGGCGGAAGGATTTTTCGCGCGCGCAGTGTGCCACGAGTTAGACCATTTAGACGGCGTGTTGTACGTAGACAAGGCGGACGAGCTTTACGATTTGCCGCCGGAGAATTAAAATGAAGATTGTTTTTGCAGGTTCGCCGTCGTTCGCCGTTCCCGCGCTCGAAAGGCTTATTGCGGGCGGTAATGTTATAGCCGTAATAACCCAGCCGGACAGGGCGGTGGGCAGAAAGCAGGTTTTAACGCCCACGGCGGTAAAGGTTTGTGCAAAATCACACGGTCTGCCCGTTTACGAATTTGAAAAAATAAGAGACCACGTCGGCGAGCTTAAAGAGCTTGGCGCCGACGTTATGATAACCTGCGCTTACGGACAGCTTCTTACGCAGGGAGTTTTAAACTGTTTCAAGGGCGGCGTGTGGAATATTCACGCGTCTGTTTTGCCCGAATTCCGCGGCGCGTCGCCCATTCAGGCGGCAATACTTGCTGGTAAAACGCATACGGGCGTTACGGTTATGCGTACCGAGCTTGCGCTTGACGCCGGCGATATACTGCTTGTAAAGCGTTGCGAAATCGGCAACGCGACCTACGGCGAGTTGACCGAAAAACTTTCCATTATCGGTGCGGACGCGGCGGAAGAGACCGTGCGCGTTCTCGAAAGCGGAAACGTAAATTTATTGTGTCAGGACGAAGCGAAAGCGACGTTTTGCAAGAAGATAAAAAAGGCCGACGGAAAAATCGATTTTGCGCGTTCGCCGCAAGATATATGCCGTTTAATTAAGGCGTTCAGTCCTGAGCCCGCGGCTTATTGTATGCAGAGCGGTAACGTATTGAATATTTTAAACGCGGAAGTTGAAGAAAACGTCTGCGGTAAGGCGGGCGAAGTGGTGCGCGCCGACAAGAGCGGAATTACAGTTGCCTGCAACGGCGGCGGCATTAAAATAACTCAGCTTCAACCTTCGGGCAGCAAAGTTATGCGCTCGGCGGACTACGTAAACGGCAGAAAAATAAAGGCGGGAGATATTCTTGAATAATCCGCTCGTAGACCCCTATCTTGTGTTAAGCAAGGTATATTCGGGGGGCAAATATTTAAAACAGGCAATAAAAGAAACGCCTATAGAGCCTTTAAATAAGGCGGCAACCGTTAAAACCGTTTACGGAGTTTTGGAAAAAGACGGGTATTTGGAATATATTATAGGGGCAAACGTTGAAAAATCCCCCAAAACAGCCGTAAAGACCATACTTAAAATCGCACTTTATATGCTTGAATTTTTGCAAAAGCACGACTATATGGTAGTTGATTATGCGGTTGAACTTTGCAAAAAAGCGGGCAAGGGCGGCGCTTCGGGCTTTGTTAATGCGTTTTTGCGCTCGTATAAATTGCCGCAACTGCCCGAAAACACAAACGAGCGCATATCGGTAGAATGTTCCGCGCCGCTGTGGCTTGTTAAAAAATTAAGGCGCAGTTATAAAAACGAGTGCAAAGAAATTCTTTGCGCACAAAGCCTTGGCGTATGCGTGCGGTTCGAACGTAACGCGCAAAATTATCTTGAAGCTCCGCATGAGCAAACGCCGTTCGAAAACACCTATATTTTTGAAAACTTTGTACTGGGCGACGGCTTTTACGAAGGCGATTATACCTTCCAGTCGGTAGGCTCGGTTGCGATTTGTTCGGCAATATGCGCGGGTGAACGCTTTTTAGACGCCTGCGCGGCGCCCGGCGGCAAGTCGGTTTTGCTTTCTAAAAAGTTCAAAGAAGTAACTTCGTGCGAGCTTCATCCGCACAGGGTTAAACTTATCGAAGAATACGCGGCGAGAATGGGCGCAAAAAACGTGAGCACCGTTCAGGCTGACAGTACGGTTTTTAAGCCCGAATTCGAAGGAGCTTTCGACGCGGTTTTGTGCGACGTGCCGTGTTCGGGTACGGGCGTTATAAACGAGAACCCCGATATTAAGCTTTTCCGTAAGGAAAGCGATATAGAAAGCCTTACGAAAATTCAGCTTTCAATTCTTGAAAATTGCGCGTGCTACGTAAAAAGCGGCGGCACGCTGTACTATTCCACGTGTTCGGTTTTGCCCGAAGAAAACGACAGCGTTGTCCACAACTTTTTGCAGTTGCACCCCGAATATGAGCTGAATATTCCAAATTCGCCGCTCGCACACAGAAAGACGGCGTACGGCTTGCAGTTTTTGCCGCACATATCTTTGGGCGCGGGATTTTTTATAACGAGTTTTATAAAACGAAAGATTTGAGTTTCAGCCGATAGGGATACGTTTATTAAACGGAACGTTTATGAAGAAAATAATTCAGGACTTAGCTTACAACCAAATAGAAGACCTTGTTTTATCTTACGGTGAAAAAAAGTTCCGCGCAAAACAGCTTTACGAAGGAATTACGCGCGGCAAACGCATTTCCGAAATAAACGTTTCCCCTGTTCTCAGACAACGGCTTTTGGAAGAATACGAAGACGAGCCGCTTAAAGTTATAAAAAAACTTGTGTCGGAAGACGGAACGGAAAAATATCTTTTTTCGCTTGCCGACGGAAATATAATCGAAGGCGTTTTAATGAAGTACAAATACGGCAATACGCAGTGCGTTTCAACTCAGGTCGGTTGCCGTATGGGCTGTAAGTTTTGCGCGAGCACGCTCGGCGGACTTGTGCGCAATTTAACTTCGGGCGAAATCCTTTCGCAAATTATGCTTGTAAACGCACTTTCGGGCGGTACGGCTGAAAAGCGTAGCGTAACGAACATTGTGCTTATGGGCAGCGGCGAACCGCTTGACAATTACGATAACGTTATAAATTTTTTGCATAACGTTTCAGCGCCTGAAGGGCTGAATATCTCTCCGCGCAACATTTCGCTTTCAACATGCGGAATAGTGCCTAAAATTTACTCGCTTGCAGACGAGAATTTGCCCGTTAATTTAACCATATCTCTACACCAAACCACCGACGAAGGGCGCGCAAGAACAATGCCGATAGCCAAAAAATATTCCATAGCCGAAATTTTAAAGGCGTGCGAATATTACTTTGAAAAGACGGGCAGGCGGTATATATTCGAGTATTCGCTGATTGCGGGCGAAAACTGCGGCGCGCAAGACGCCGAAGCGCTTATAAAATTACTTCGCGGCAAACCTTGCCACGTGAATTTAATTCGGCTTAACGAAGTTGAAGAAAGAAACCTTAAAACAATCACCGAAAAACAGGCGTACGCGTTTTTGGGTATGCTTGAAAAGGGCGGACTTTCGGCAACTCTGCGCAGACGTACAGGCGCGGACATTGGCGGCGCGTGCGGACAGTTGCGCGCGGGATATATTAAAGATAACCGTTAACTGCGCATATTTTATGCGGCAAAAATATATTAAAAGGATTTACAAAAATGAAAATAAAAGTTGCGCCTTCTATACTTTCGGCTGACTTTTCTAAAATGGGCGAAGCGATAAAAAAAGTTGAACAGAGCGGCGCGGATTTAATTCATTGCGACGTTATGGACGGCACTTTCGTAGAGCCGATAACTTTCGGCGGGCAGATGGTTAAAAACATTCGTCCGCTTACAAAACTGCCGCTGGACGTGCATCTTATGATAGAGCACCCCAAAACCCAGATTAAATTTTTTGCCGAAGCTGGCGCCGATATAATTACGGTACACTACAAGGCGTGCAAAAAAATTTCAGATACTTATTTGGAAGAAACTCTGCGCCTTATAAAATCGTACGGAGTGAAGTGCGGTGCGGTTGTAAATCCCGACGTGCCTGTGGAAAACATATTTCCCGTATTTCCGCTTTGCGATATGGTGCTTTTAATGTCGGTATACCCCGGTTACGGCGGTCAGAAATTCATACCCGAAGTATTGGAAAAAATTAAAAAGGCGCGCGCATATGCCGCACAAATCGGGCGTGCCGATATGGACGTTGAAATAGATGGCGGCGTAACCGTAGACAATGCGGCACAAATACGGGCGGCGGGCGCAAACGTGCTTGTGGCGGG